>JAGRGD010000042.1 GCA_020445665.1 Rhodocyclaceae bacterium | reverse complement strand
TGTATGGCGGATCGCGTTGAGACTTTGAGCCTGTGCCACAAGGCGCGGGAGGAAGGCAAGGGTGGCCCCCTTGGCGACGAGCGCAACGAAGTGGCGCGGGCTCACAGCCTCAACCCGTTGGGCTGTGCTCTGCTGGGCCCGTTGACCGCGTTACGCCTCCTTGCCTGGGGGCCACCCAGGCCGCGTCGGCGCGCCTTGTCCTCGAACCCAGCAGACCACAGCGCGACCGCCATACAAATGTCCACAGACCCTAGAGGGCGTCAGCATGTACCTGCCGCAGGACGCGCTGGCCGCATCGATCCGCGCCCTGCAGCGCTGCCTGCGCCGCCACACCCTGGTCTGTGATCTGATGACCCGCCACTTCGCCCGCCGCTACGGTGCTCGCCTGCGGGCTCAGATCACCACCCTCGGCGGCGACTTCGCCGAGATGCTGGACAAACCGGCTGCCGGGCTCATGGCGCGCGGCTACCGTGCCGGAGGGCGCACATCGATTGCCGGTCGGGCGGTCGAACACGGCTCGGTGCGGATTCCGAAATGGGTGTTGAATACCTTCCTGCGCTCGTTGCGGGACGGCTACCAGGTCCACGTCTTCGAACATCCCTGAGCCGCCCTCCGGGCGCGGTGTCACCGCGAGGAAATCCGATCATGTCCGCTCCCCCCCGCCCACGCCTGTCGATGCTGGATCTGGTCGGCGTCCGCCAGGGCAGCACGCCCGCCGACGCGATCGCGCTCGCAGTGCGAACGGCCCGCCACGTGGAGACCCTCGGCTTCACCCGCTTCTGGGTCGCCGAACACCACAACATGCCGGGCATCGCGAGCTCGGCCACGACGGTGCTGATCGGCCACATTGCGGCGGCAACCCGGCGCATCCGGGTCGGTTCGGGCGGCATCATGCTGCCCAATCACGCCCCGTTGATGGTGGCCGAGGCCTTCGGCACCCTGGAGGCGCTGTACCCCGGACGGATCGACCTGGGCCTGGGCCGCGCGCCGGGCACCGACCAGCTGACAATGCGCGCGCTGCGCCGCAACCGGGTCGAGACGGAGGCCGATTTTCCCCGCGAGGTGGCGGACATCCTTCACTGGCTCGACGACCCGGAGCCGGGCCAGGCGGTCATCGCGGTGCCCGGCGCCGGCAGCCATGTGCCGGTGTGGCTGCTCGGATCGAGCCTCTTCTCGGCCACGCTGGCGGCGCGCCTCGGCCTGCCCTACGCGTTCGCAGCCCATTTCGCGCCGCGGATGATGCATCAGGCGCTGCGCGAGTACCGCAGCGGCTTCCAGCCGTCCCGCTGGCTCGAGCGCCCCTACGTGATGGTCGGTGTGCCGGTGGTCGGCGCCCCCGGCGACGAGGAGGCCGAGTTCCTCGCCAGCTCCGTGCAGCAGCGGGTGCTGGGCATCATTCGGGGCGAACGCACGCTGCTCGGGCCGCCACTGCCCGACTTCATGGCGGGCCTGTCCGACTACGAGCGGGAAGCCATCGGCAGCTTCCTCGGCGCCGCGATCATCGGAGGCCCAGAGCGGCTCAAGGCCGGCTTCGATGACCTGCTGCGCCACACCGGGGCCGATGAATTCATCCTCGTCAGCGATGTCTTCGACGAGGCCCAGCGCCAGCGATCCCTTGCCATGGCAGCCGAGGCGGTCGGCCTATAGGCGGTCCAGCGCGTAGCGGATGACCGGCTTCAGGGGCTCGATGTCGGCCTCAAGCGCGGCCCGGCCTCCTGGCACGTAGTCAATCGTGAGCTGGGTCTCGCCGGACACGGCTGCGACACGCATGGCTTTGTTGCCCGGAGCAGGGCAGGCGTAGCTCGCGTAGGCGCCCGGATGCAGCGTGCCCAGGTCGAGGGATCGGCAACTGCGGTTCGCCCGCTCGCGCAGCGCGGCGACACTGCGCGGATTGGGCGCGCCCCCCGTCCGGATGACCAGCACGCCGTCGCCCGGCTGGCTCGAAACGATGCAGGTGCTCGTCCCCATGGCCTGTACCGTCCGCGTTCCCTTACCGAACAGCGCATCGAGGTGACCGGGCGTGACCCAGTCGCAACGACCGAAGCTCTGGCGCGCGCGGGCGCGGCGCTCGATGGCCAGGGCGGCGAGGTTGCGCAGGCCCTCCAGCGCCTTGGGGCCGGGAGCGACGCCCATCGCGGCCATCAGCCGGACGCTGATCGTGTCGGTGCCCTCGAGGGCGAGCACAGCGGCTTCGTTCATGCGCGCGCCCTCCGAGCTGAGGCCCTCGACCGAGCGGGAACCCAGGCCCGCTTCGCCCCGCGCACGAGTCAGCTTGGCAAAGACGGACTGCTCGAAGGTCTCGTAGAACGCAGCCGCCGCCGCGTTGTCAGGCCGCCGCTGGACCTGAACCATGAGTGTCCGGCCGGGCCCGACCCCGAAGCTGCACAGGCCGGCCGGATCGGCACTGAGGACCCGGACCTGCCCGACGCCGAGGCTGCGCGAGACCTCCGCCGTGTCGAGCAGCACGCACGGGTCTGCCGCCACCGCGACACTGCCGGCTGCAGCCAGCCACGCCGCGGCTAATGCGCTTCTGGTTCGTGCCCCCATCCATCCCTCCTTTCCCGGTGCGATACAGACGTGAAGCCTCGTCCAGCCGGCGGTCCCGGCGCGGCGTCAGAGCAGGGGCGCCAGCCACCTGCGCGCGGCCTCCTCGCTCATGCCGGTTCGCCGGGCCCAGTCGGCGAGCTGGTCCTCGCCGATCTTCGAGATCGCGAAGTAGTGGCTCTCCGGGTGGGCGAAGTAGAAGCCGCTGACCGAGGCGGCCGGCGTCATCGCCATCGACTCGGTCAGGCCCATGCCGGCGTTGGTCGGCGCATCGAGCAGCTGGAACAGGGCGGCCTTGACGGTGTGGTCGGGGCAGGCCGGATAGCCCGGCGCCGGGCGGATGCCGCGGTACTGCTCGCCGATCAGGGCGTCGTTGTCGAGGGTCTCGTCGGCAGCGTAGCCCCAGTGCTCCTTGCGCACCCGCTCGTGCAGCCACTCGGCGCAGGCCTCGGCGAGGCGGTCGGCGAGGCTCTTGAGCAGGATCGCATGGTAGTCGTCGTGGTCGGCCTCGAACTCCTCCAGCTTGTGCTCGATGCCGAGCCCGGCGGTGACCGCGAAGGCGCCACACCAGTCGCGCACCCCGGCATCCTTCGGCGCGACGAAGTCGGCGAGGCACCAGTGGGGCTTGCCGGCCGGGCGCTCGTGCTGCTGGCGCAGGCCGTACCAGGTCATCATCGGCACGTGACGGGTCTCGTCCTGGTAGAACTCGATGTCGTCGCCGACCCGGTTGGCGGCGAACAGGCCGAACACCGCGGCCGCCTGGAGCCACTGCTCGCGCACGATCCGGCCGAGCATCTCCTGGCCGTCCTGGAAGACGTTGCGCGCCGTCTCGCCGACCACCGGATCATCGAGGATCTCGGGGAAGCGCCCGGCCAGGTCCCAGGTCTGGAAGAACGGCCCCCAGTCGATGTAGGGGACCAGCTCCTCCAGGTCCACATCCAGCGCGATGACGCCGGTGGTGGCCGGCTCGGACGGCACGTAGCCGGCCACCGACAGCGGGTCGAAGGCGTTGGCGCGGGCCGCCTCGAGGCTCACCAGCGAGACCCCCTTCTTGCGGGCATGCTGCGCGCGGATGCGCTCGTAGTCGGCGGCCAGCTCGGCCTTGTAGCCCGCGCTCTGGCCCTCCGACAGCAGGGCCGTGACGACGCCCACGGCGCGGGAGGCGTCCGGCACATAGACCACCGGCTGTTGATAGTGGGGGGCGATCTTGATCGCGGTGTGGGCGCGGCTGGTGGTGGCGCCGCCGATCAAGAGCGGCACGTCGAAGCCCTGGCGCTGCATCTCGGCCGCGACGTGGCTCATCTCCTCGAGGGACGGCGTGATCAGGCCGGACAGGCCGATGGCCTGGGCGCCGTGTTCCCGCGCGGCGTGGAGGATCTTCTCGGTGGGCACCATCACGCCCAGGTCGATCACCTCGTAGCCGTTGCAGCCCAGCACCACGCCGACGATGTTCTTGCCGATGTCGTGGACGTCGCCCTTGACCGTGGCGATCACGATCCGGCCCTTGCTGCTCGCGCCGGTGCGGGCCTTCTCTTCCTCGATGAACGGAATCAGGTGCGCCACCGCCTGCTTCATGACCCGCGCCGACTTCACGACCTGCGGCAGGAACATCTTGCCGGCGCCGAAGAGGTCGCCGACCACGTCCATGCCGGCCATCAGCGGGCCTTCGATCACCGCCAGCGGGGGCTTGCCTTCGGCCGCGAGGCGGGCCCGCACCTCTTCGGTGTCCTCGACGACGAAGTCGGTGATGCCCTTGACCAGCGCGTGCTTGAGGCGCGCCTCGACCGGCTGCTCGCGCCAGCTCAGGTCCGGCCCCGACTCCTTGCTCGCCCCGGCCTGCACGGTCTGGGCGAATTCCACCAGCGCCTCGCCAGCACCCGGATGACGGTTCAGGACCACGTCCTCGACCTTGTCGCGCAGGGCGGGGTCCAGGTCATCGTAGACGCCGAGCATGCCGGCATTGACGATGCCCATCGTCATGCCGGCCTTGATGGCGTGGTACAGGAACACGGTGTGGATCGCCTCGCGCACCGCGTTGTTGCCGCGGAAGCTGAACGACACGTTGGAAACCCCGCCCGAGGTCTTGGCATGGGGCAGGTGGGTGTGGATCCACTTCAGGGCCTCGATGAAGTCGACCGCGTAGTTGTCGTGCTCGGCGATGCCGGTGGCGATCGCGAAGATATTGGGGTCGAAGATGATGTCTTCGGGCGGGAAGCCGATGCCCGTGAGCAGGTCGTAGGCGCGCTGGCAGATCTCGGTCTTGCGGGCGTAGGTGTCGGCCTGGCCGGTCTCGTCGAAGGCCATCACGATCACCGCGGCACCGTACTGGCGGCACAGCCGCGCCTGGCGCAGGAACTCGTCCTCGCCCTCCTTCATCGAGATCGAGTTCACCACGCCCTTGCCCTGGATGCACTTGAGGCCGGCCTCGATGACGC
>JAGRGD010000041.1 GCA_020445665.1 Rhodocyclaceae bacterium | reverse complement strand
TGTCGGGGTGGTTGTAGGCCCGTCGCACGCTTTCGTTGACCATTTCCTGGACCGACAGGGTCGCATCCCACTGCACGTTCATGCCGACCTTGAGGAAGACCACGGCGATGCCGGTGTCCTGACAGATCGGGCGGTGACCTTCGGCGCACATGCGCGAGTTGGTCAGGATCTGGGCGATGGCGTCCTTCGCCGCGGGCGATTCCTCGCGCTCATAGGCCTTGCCGAGCGCCTGGATGTAATCGAGCGGATGGTAGTAGCTGATGAACTGGAAGGCGTCGGCGATGGACTGGACGAAATCGTCCTGACGAATGACGGTCATGGGTTTCCCTCGGGATGATGGATTTCGGTTCGGGATCTGAGCGTCTGGAGGCTCAGTGGCCCGCCTCAATCTGCACGCTCTGGTTCATCACCTTGTCGGTAATCGCCAGCAATAGTGCGGAAATAAGTAGCGTAGCATGGATGATCACCTGCCACATCAGGGTCTTCTCCGGCACGTTCTCCACGTTCATGAACGAGGCCAGCAGGTGGATCGACGAGATGCTGATGAGCGCCGTCGCGAGCTTGATCTTGAGGACGCCCGCATTGATGTGGTTGAGCCATTCGGGCTGGTCCCGGTGGGCATCCAGGTTGAGGCGTGAGACGAAGGTCTCGTAGCCGCCTATGATGACCATGATCAGCAGGTTGGCGATCATCACCACGTCGATCAGCCCGAGCACGATCAGCATGATCTGGTCGCTGGTCATCGTCGCGACGCCGGTGACGAGCTGGAGCAGCGTCTTGATGAACTTGTAGGCGTATACGCCCTGGGCGACGATCAGGCCGAGATACAGGGGCGCCTGTAGCCAGCGGCTCCAGAAGATCGTGGCCTCGAGGAAATTGATGAAGCGCAGCATGGCGGTGCGAGTTCGTAAGGGCAGTAATGGCGGGCGATTCTATCACCGGGCGATCGTGAGTTGCTGCGCTGCGTTAACCTGTGTTGACGACTCTTATGTAAGATATGTAAGTCCCGTGTAAGCAATCCTTGTTCAAATCGCTGTATTCTGATCGGTCAAGAAGAAAAGCAACGACAGGCGGGGGCGTCGCAGCCGGCGGACCCCATAAGAAAGCAGGTCCTGAAATCTTTGAAGAGAGATAAGGAGAGGTGAGCAATGTCGAATAACGAGTCGACCCAGGCCAAGGTGTACCTTCCCTCGGAAGCACTGGTCAAAAACGCTGCCGTGTCCGGCATGGAGGCCTACAAGGCCCTGTGCGACGAGGCCGAGCGTGACTACGAAGGCTACTGGGGTCGCCACGGCCGCGAACTGCTCGAGTGGCAGACGCCGTTCAACACGGTGCTGGACGAGAGCGAAGCGCCCTTCTACAAGTGGTTCCCGGACGGCAAGCTGAACGTCTCCTACAACTGCCTGGACCGTCAGGTCAATGCCGGCCTGGGCGACAAGGTCGCAATCATCTTCGAGGCCGACGGTGGCGACGTCACCCGGGTCACCTACAAGGACCTGCTGGGCCGCGTCTGCAAGATGGCCAATGCCCTGCGCGGCATGGGTGTCAAGAAGGGCGACCGCGTCGTCATCTACCTGCCGATGTCGATCGAGGGCATCGTCGCGATGCAGGCCTGCGCCCGTATCGGCGCAACTCACTCGGTGGTCTTCGGCGGCTTCTCGGCCCAGTCCCTGCGTGACCGCATCGAGGGTGCCGGCGCCGTCGCGCTGATCACCTCCGACGGTCAGTTCCGCGGTGGCAAGGCGCTGCCGCTCAAGCCGATCGCCGACGAGGCCCTGGCCGACGACGCCGACGGCAAGCATTGCGAAACCATCAACAACGTCATCGTCGTCAAGCGCACCGGCGGCGCGGTCACGATGGTCGAGGGTCGCGACGTCTGGCTCGACGACGCCCTGGCCGGCCAGCCCGACACCTGCGAGCCCGAGTGGGTCGAGTCCGAGCACCCGCTGTTCCTGCTCTATACCTCGGGTTCCACCGGCAAGCCGAAGGGTGTCCAGCACGCGAGCGCCGGCTACCTGCTGCACGCCGTGCTGACGATGAAGTACACCTTCGACATCAAGCCGGACGACGTCTTCTGGTGCACGGCGGACATCGGCTGGGTCACCGGCCACACCTACATCGCCTATGGCCCGCTCGCCTGCGGCGCGACCGAGATCGTCTTCGAGGGCGTGCCCACCTACCCGGACGCCGGCCGCTTCTGGAAAATGATCCAGGACCACAAGGTCAGCATCTTCTACACCGCGCCGACCGCGATCCGCTCGCTGATCAAGGCCGCCGACAACAACCCGGCCGTGCATCCGAAGCAGTACGATCTCACCAGCCTGCGGATCATGGGTTCGGTCGGCGAGCCGATCAACCCGGCCGCCTGGGAGTGGTACTACAACGAGGTCGGCGGCGGTCGCTG
>JAGRGD010000325.1 GCA_020445665.1 Rhodocyclaceae bacterium | reverse complement strand
TCGGCAACACTAGACCCTTCTGCAGCCGGCGCCGTGAGCGGATCCGGCGTGGCCGTCGCGTCCGGCGATGGCATCGTCAGCGCGACGGTCACCGTGACGGCGGCCGGCTTCGTACATGCGATGGGCGTGGGTGCGCTGTTTGTCTCGATCCCGCTGCGGGCCTCCGGCGGATCTATCGCGCTTGGGGCGGCGGCACTCTCTGACGGGTCGGTCTCCGTCGTCCTTCCGGTGGCGCTCTATGAGGTGAGTGAAGAGTTGCGCCTAATCCCTGTCCCGGCAGAAGACCGGACCATGGTGGTGATATGAGAAACGGTCTGCAGTATGACAACCTGGGCGCCTACATCGAGAAGGGCTCCGGCGCGGCGCTGATCTACGGGCTGGACTGGTCGCGGTGGCTGCTGAAGGCCGGTGGGCTGTCGATCGCGGCGCATGCCTGGTCGGCCGAGGCCGGCATCACCGTCGATCCGGTCTCGGTGGTGGACGGCAACAAGTCCTATGTGCGGGTGAGCGGCGGCACGGCAGGGGCCGACTACTGGCTGACCTGCACCATCACGCTGTCCGACACGCCGGCCCAGACAGAGACCCGTTCGTTCCGGGTGCGGGTGGTGGATCGTCGAGCCCTGTAGCGCCCGCCGCCAACTGAAATCCGCCCACAGGCGGATTTTTCTTTGCCCGCGCACGATGCAGCCTGACTCAACCCTGAGGGGCTGCAACAGTGAAACCCAACTGGATTGCCTTCAACCTGGCAGACGGCGGCAAGGTCGGCCGTATCGACATTCGCGGCATCATCGGCGAGTGGTGGGACGTGAACGACATGGACGTCTCCGCCCAGCTGCGCGAGATGGGCGACGTCGAGGACATCGACGTGCGCATCAACTCGCGCGGCGGCGAGATCGACCCGGCGGTGGCGGTGTTCAACCTGCTGCGGGCGCACCCGGCCAAGGTCACCGTGCGTATCGAGGGCCTGGCCGCGTCGGCGGCCACCATCATCGCCATGGCGGGCGACGAGATCATCATGCCGGCCAATACCCTGATGATGATCCACAACCCGCTGTCGTGGGCCGGTGGCGAGGCGGATGACCTGCGCGCTGCGGCCGACGTGCTCGACACCTACCGCGATGCCATCGTCGAGACCTACAAGGCCCGCACTGGCATGGAGGATGACGAGCTCAAGGCGCTGATGTCGGCCGAGACCTGGATGACCGCCCGAGAGGCCGTCGAGCTTGGCTTCGCCGATCGCGTCGAGGAGCTCTCCGGCGCGTCGGCCACCACCGCCCTGGCGGCATTCGCCAGCGCCATGACGATCCCGGCCGATGTGCTGGCCAAGGTGTCGGCCATCGAGGCCGAGTCCGTGCAGCCAAACGACGAATCCGAAGGGGGTGATCCTGCATCTGCCGAGGCGTCCGGCGACGACGCCGCTTCTGTCCGTGCCGAAACGCTCGGCATGGTCCGTGCCGTGATCGAGGCGGCGGGTGGCGCCGGCCTCGCGCAGCACGCCGGCCTGTGGTTCGAGTGCGAAGACCAGGCCACCGCGCTGGCCTGCATCGAGGAGGCGCGGCAGATCAAAGCCCTATGCGACGAGCACAAGCTGCCCGCGCTGGCCGACAGCCTGATCGCCTCGCGCACCCCGGCCGCCACGGCCCGCTCGCTGGTGCTGCAGGCCCGCGCGGCGCGCGACGAAGCCGTGGGCGAGATCAATCCGCAGGGCGGCAGCCCTCGGGCCAATAGCGGCCGGGATGTGTCGGTCCGCAGCATCTACACCAACCTGAACGCCAACGTCCGCTAAAGGAGATTACGACATGGCAACCGAAGCAGCACGCGCGGGCGACTTCCTGATCGCCGAAGCCAACGGCACGCTCTCGCGTGACGAAGTCACCATCGTGTCGGGCCAGAACCTGGCCGCCGGCACCGTCCTGGGCAAGATCACGGCCAGCGGCAAGATGACGGCCTATTCCAACGTGGCGGCCGATGGTTCGCAGACGGCGGTCGGCATCCTCTACGACGCGGTCGACGCCAGTGCGGCCGACGCCCCGGGCGTGATGATCGCCCGGCACGCCGAGGTGATCAGCGCAGAGCTGGTGGGCCTCGACGCGGCCGGCGAAACCGACCTGGCGGCGCTCGCGATCATCGCGCGCTGATCCTCAGACCGACACACCGAACCGGAGACCGGATAAATGGCATCCCTCGACATCTTCAACAACGACGCATTCAGCGTCACCACGCTGTCGGCCTCGATCAGCGAAACCCCGTTCCAGCCCTCGCGCCTGGTCGAGCTGGGCCTGTTCCAGAACGACCCCATCGACACCACCGAAGCCTGGTTCGAGTTCGATGGCCAGACGCTCAAGCTGGTCAAGGCCGGCCAGCGCGGCGCCCCGGGCGAGTCCATCGCCAAGGATCGCGCCCGGGCCGTTGGCTTCAAGGCCAAGCACCTCAAGCGCAACGACGCGCTGCTGGCCGATGCCGTCCAGAACGCCCGCGCCTTCGGCAGCGATTCGGAGCTCGATAGCGTCATGGGTAAGGTCGAGCGCATCATCATGAAGCACCGGCGCGACATCGAGACCACCATCGAGTATCACCGCATGGGCGCCATCAAGGGACAGATCCTCGATGCCGACGGTTCCACCGTGCTGGAGGATCTCTTCGCGAAGTTCGGCTTGACGCAGCAGACCCAGGCCATGGCGCTCACCACCACCACCACCGACGTGCGCGGCAAGGCCATCGCCGCCAAGCGCAAGAGCGAAGACGTGATCGGCGCCGCGCCGGTGCGCGGCTATCGCGCCTTCTGCGGCGATGGCTTCTTCGATGCGTTCGTGAGTCACGCCAAGGTCGAGGCGGCCTACGACCGCTGGATGGACGGCGCCGGCCTGCGCGACGACGTGCGTGGCGGCTTCCGCTTCGCCGATGTGATCTGGGAGAACTACCGCGGCAACGTCGGCGGCATCCCGTTCGTGGGTACGGATGACGCCTACCTGGTGCCCGAGGGTGTGCCCGACCTCTTCGTCGTTAATTTCGCGCCGGCGGACTACATGGAGACGGCCAACACCGATGGCCTGCCCTTCTACGCCAAGACCGACCGCATGCCGATGGACCGCGGGCAGGAGATCGAGGTGCAGTCCAACCCGCTCGCCATCTGCACCCGCCCGCGGTCGGTGATCAAGCTCACGAAGGTCTGACCACCATGGGCGACCCGTTCGCCCGGGCCGCTGCCAGCCTCCTCGCCCGTCTCGGGCAGGAGGCTGTTCTGCGTTCCGGAGAGGCAACGCGCGTGCGCGTCGAGCGCGGCGTCGAGGTGCTCGGCGAGTATGGCGAGGTGGTCGGGCATCGTGTGTCGGCCACTCTTCCGTCGGCCATCCGGCCGCGCAAGGGCGACCGCCTCGCGGTAGGGGCTGACCTCTACTTTGTGGACGCCATCGGCGCCGATGATGGCCACCTGGTGGAGTGCACGGTGCGGTCCGCATGACTGGTGTCACCGTCACCATGAACACGGCCGATCTGCGGCGCCTCACGGTGGGGCTGGAAAATGCAGAGCGCGTCTTGGCCGTGGCCCAGTCACGGGCCATCAACCGGGTGGCCGGCAAGGCCCGTACCAAACTGCAGCGCAGCATTACCAGCACCGTGAACCTCAAGGCCGCCTATGTGCGCGAGCGCATGAAGCTGTCGCGCGCCACGCCGGCCAAGCCCAGCGCCACCATCGAATCGCGCGAGCGCTCCACGCGGCTGGCGCGCTTCCCGAATGTCCAGCACAGCCGCTCGATCAAGCGCGGGCGCAAGCCATCGCAACTGCGGCGCCTCAAGGGCGACCCGCTGCGGCGCATCTCGCCGGGGAGGCGTGCGGCGGGGGTGAAGGTGAAAGTGCGCAAGGGTGGCGGGCTCAAGCTCATGCCCGGCGCGTTCCTCATTCCGCTGCGGGCCGGGCGGGCTGCCGGCGGCAACGGCTTCGGCATCTTCATCCGCACCGGCCGCGGTCGCGGCGCGATCGAGCGCAAGTATTCGATGAGCGTCGCCGCCTGGGCGCGCGCGCTCGCCGACGATGACGACTTCGCAGCCGACCTGCGCGAGCAGATCGACGAGGCGATGCGTCGCCAGATCAGCTACGAAATCGGGAGGGCCCTGCGGCGATGAGCAAGGCATTCGAAGTCTATGAGGCGCTGTTCGCGCGTGTGCAGCAGATCGACACCGTCAACGGCTACGCCACCGACGTCGGCATCAAGGCCTTCCGCGGCCGTATCGGGCTGCAGGACGACGAGGGCGATTGCGTCACCCTGGTGGATCTGCAGGACAGCAGCGCCGCCAAGCCGGGCCGCCTGAGCGTGGAGCACCTGGTCACCACCCGCTACGCCGTCGAGGGTCACGCCGCGTGCGATCCTGACGACCCGCTGGTGGTCGGCCACCTGCTGCTGGCTGACATCAAGCGCGCCATCTGGGGCCCGAAGGATCCGACGCTCGGCGTCGGCGCCAAGGATCTGCGCTACATCGGCAAGGCCATCGAGCCGCCGGGAGAGGGCGGCGCCATGGTGGTGGTCACCGTCGAGCTCGAGGTGAGTTTCGCCGAGGATCTTGCCAGCCCCTAGCGGCCGGCCACCGCCTGCAAGCGGTCGCGCATGTCGGCCATGCGGGCCCGCTCGGCGGCAATGTCGGCCTGGTAGCGCGTGGCGACGGCCTGCATCTCGGTGCTGATGCTCTGTTCCCACGCCGCGCCGGCCAGATTGTTGGCGGCGCGCGACTTCTTGCTGCGCAGGGCGTCAAGCTCGGCCGCCATCCGGTCCTGCAGCGATTCGATGTTCAGCTCGGCATTGCGGATTTCGTAGGCCAGATCTCTGGCGATGCGCTCGCGGCGCATGCCGTCGGCGCGCGCCTGTAGGTCCGCGGTCGTCTCGCGGGCTCGCGCCTCGCTGGCGTAACCGCGGGCGGGTGTGGTGTCGATCTTCTCCGCGGCGGTGCCGCAGGGCTCGTCGCTGTAGGTGGTGCGGCCGTTCTCAACGCACTTGAACACGGCAAAGGCCGGCATGGCGGCGGTTATCAGGATGGCGGCGGCGATGGCTCGGCAGGGCATGTCCGGTCCTTGTGGGTAACTCATTTCGAGTATAGGCGAGCGCGTGGAAATCCGGCCACAGGCATCGCGGCCGGCGAGCGCGGATAGTCACGGTTGCATCGATCCATCCTAATCACCGAACGGAGATTGCAGCCATGGCGGCACGCGGATTTCTCGGAGGCGGCGACCTCTACATCAATCGCTACGATCCCGACACGGGTCTGAAGGTGGGCCGTCGCGGTCCCTTCGAAGTGGGCCGCTTCGAGGTCAAGCCCAACGCCGAACTGAAAGAGATGGTCAGCAAGGGCCGCAGCACCTATGGACAGGTGATCGAGTCCGTGCCGATCCAGCAGCCCTCCGACTTCACCGTGGTGATGAGCGAGGTCGACAAAGAGGGCCTGACCCTCGCGCTGATGGGCGAGCAGGCCGCCATCAACCAGGGCGCCGGCACGATGACCGACGAGGTGCTCGTCGCTGCGCACGACAAGTGGGTCAGCCTGGCCAACCGCAACATCGTGGCGGCGGGCCTCACGGTGCAGGACGTCACCGATGTCACCACCTACGTGCTCGGCACCGACTACGAAATCAACTATCGCCTCGGCATGATCCGGGCGCTCTCCACCGGTGCCATTGGTGACGGAGACACCCTGCACGTCGATGGCAGCTACAACGCCGAAACCGGCACCCGCATCTCCGGCTCCACCCAGCCGCAGCTTCGTGCCGAGTTCGTGCTGGACGGCATCAACTTCGCCGACTCCCGGCCGGTGATCGTCACCGTGCACGAAGGCGTGCTCACGCCAGACCAGGCCTTCGACTTCCTGGCCGACGATTTCGGCAACATCACCCTGTCCGGGCGCCTCAAGACGCCCACCGGCTTCACCGAGCCCTATACCGTCGATTGGCTCGACGCCTGATATCAGTGGCAAGACCAGTGCGGCCCGGCCACGGGCTGCACGCGCCTTTCTCCTGACCTCTCACCCCGGGACGCCCGCGGCCCATGGCCAACGAACGTAACTTCGCCTACCGGCTCGTCATCGGTGCCAAGGATGAGGCCAGCGCGGTCTTCGGATCCCTGCGTCGCAACGCGGCTGGCCTTGGTGCCGCCATTGCCGGCTACTTCGGCATTCGCCTGTTCACCGGTGCCATCGACGACGCGCGCGAGTTCGAAGCGCAGATGTCGACGGTCGGCGCGGTGCTGGGTGCCGGCGCCGCGGACATGGAGCGGCTCGAGGGCGCCGCGCGCGAGATGGGCGCCACCACCCGCTTCACCGCCACCGAAGCCGGTCAGGCGCTAGAATCCCTCGCTCGGGCGGGTCTGACGGCCTCCGACGCGATCGCCACCCTGCCCAGCGTCCTGGCGCTCGCGCAGGGCAACGGCATCGAGCTGGCCGAGGCGTCCAGCCTGGTCACCCGTGCGGTGCAGGGTATGGGGCTGGAATTCGCCGAGTCCGCCCGCGTGGCCGATGTGCTCACCAGGGCGGCGCAGTCCGCCAACACCGATGTCACCGGCCTGGGGCAGGCGCTGTCGTTCGCGGCGCCCACGGCCTCGGCCCTGGGCCTCTCCCTCGAGGACACCGCGGCCATCGTCGGGCAGTTCGCCAATGCCGGCATCGACGCCAGCCGTGCCGGTACGGCGCTAAACTCCATTCTCAGCCAGTTCAGCAACCCGGCCAGCACCTTCCGCCGCGAGCTGGGCGAGATCGGCATCGTCACCGAAGACTTCAACGCGGCGCTCGGTCAGCTGGCTGCGTCCGGGCCGGCGGGTCGTGACGCCATCCTGGCGGTCGGCCAGGAGGCCGGACCGGCGCTGCGGGCGCTGCTGGGGCAGGGTATCGGCGCCCTCGACGAGCTGCGCGGAAAGTTGCTTGAGGCCGGCGGCGCGGCCGACGCGGCGGCGCAGCGCATGGATGCCAACTTCGACGGCGCCGTGCGCGGCCTCGCCAGCGCCTGGGAGTCGTTCAAGATCGCCCTGGCCGACCCGGTGCTCGACGTGCTGGGCGAGCAGTTCCGGGCGCTGGCCGATCGCATCCGCAGCTTCGTGTCGTCCGGTGCCGCGCAGAGCATCGGCGAGGCCTTCCGCGAGGCCTTCCAGGCCGCCGGCAAGTGGCTGCAGGAGTTCCTCGGGCAGCTGGATTTCGACGCCATCGTGGCGCGCATCCGCGCCTTCGCAGACGAGACAGGCGCGTTCTTCGAGTCTCTCGGCGAGAAGGCCCGCACGGCGGGCGACGCCTTCAACCTGCTCGCCGGCATCATGCGCACCGGCTTCAACGTCGTGCTCGGAACCATCTTCAAGGTGGCCGAGTCGTTCTCGGGCGTGGCCAGCAACATTGTCGAGGGTGTTGGCACGATCGCCACCGCGCTCTCGCGCATCACCTTCGGTGACCTGTCAGACAATTTCCGGCGGGCGGCTGAGGATATCGCGCGCACGGCCGGCGGCATCGGTGCCGCTGCCGAGGCCTTCGGCGATCGCAGCCGGCAGGCCTTCCGCGATGCCCTCGATGGCGCCGACCAGGCCGCCCTGGGCTGGGACGGGCTGACCGCGTCGGTCGATGGTGCCGGCCAGGCCGCAGAGCGAGTCGAGCCGAAGGTGGGCGATCTGGGGCGGGGCGCTGCTGCGGCCGGCGTGGAGGTCGGCAAACTCGGCACGGCGGCCGGGCAGGCGGCGGGCGAAATATCCCGTGTGGGTGACGCCGCCGGCAGCAGTGGCGCGCCAATCCGTGCGCTCGGTCAGGATGCGTCCGAGACAGCGGCGCGCGTGGAACAGGCCTTCAAATCCCTGGGCGTCAGTTCGAGTGCATCTCTGAGTGAGGTGGCGGCCAAGGCAAAGGCGGACTACGAGACCATCCGCGCCAGCGGCACCGCCACCGCGGCGGACCTGCAGGCGGCTTTCATTGCCTACGCAAAAAAGGCCATCGACGCCAATGGGGGCGTCGTCAGCGAGGCGCTCAAGACCGAGGCGGCGATGCGGGGCATCTCCCTGGAAGCAGACGGTGCGGGCAGCGCCATCGCCGTGGCCATGGACAGGGCGCGCGGCAGTGTCGAGTCTCTCGGGCGGGCGCTTGACGATGTTGGGAAGCGCACCGCCAAGGTGGGCGTGATTGGCGCCGACAGCCGTCTGTCGCCAGACGGCGCGCCGGAGCGGGGTGTTGTGCAGCGCGATGTGTCGACCGACGAGGTCGATCTGCGCCGGCTCGGCGCCAAGGCGGGGCTCCGCGACTCGGCCGAGCTTGATCGGTTCGAGGCGCTGGTGGGCGACCTCCTGGCGTTCGAGCGGGCAGATGCCTTTCAAAAGCTCCGCGCCTCGACCGGGCCAAATCAGCCGGTCGAGTCGAAGCGCTTTCAGCAGATGATGCTCGCGGCCGAGCGAGAAGCCATCCGGGAGGCGGCGCGCCGTGCGCGGGGTGGTAGCGGCGGCGATGTGGGGGCGAATCTTCGGCCTCGGGCGGGGGGCGTGTTCCGTGTGACGCTCGATGTGGCAGGTCGGGCCGTGGATGTGGATACGGCGTCGCAGGCAGATGCCGAGCGCCTCGTTAATCAGTTGTCACGCCTGCAGATGAGGTCCTGATGAGCCACACCCTGGATGGCATCGCCCTGCCGGCCGCAATGATCTGGACAGACGAGATTTGGTCCCCGGCCGTGGTCGAATCCGAGCCTAGCATCACCGGCGCCACGCTGATCGATGCTGGTGTGCGGCTCTCAGGGCGGCCGATCACGCTCGAGGCGTCCGACGATGGCGGCTGGATCGATCGTTCCGTGCTGCTCTCGCTGCTCACCCGCGCCGGCGACGCCGGCCAGATCTACACCTTTGTCCATGCCGACGGCCGCGCGTTTCAGGTGGTCGTCGCCGATGTGTCGGCGCGCCAGGCGCTGGAGGTCGAGGACCCATCGGCCGACTGGAAGTACATCGCAACCATACGAATGATCGAGGTCTGACGAATGGCAATCACTGCCGACGATATCAAGCTGTTCGAGTCCGAGCGCATGGCCGACACCGCAGACGGCGGCGGGCGGATGACCGTGTCCGAGATCCCCGACGGGGTCGCCGGCAACGTCTTTCCGAAGGTCAGCCGGATCGACTCGGTCTATGGCCGCTTCCAGCTGCGCAAGATCTATCTTGCCGTGCAGACCGCCACCCAGGACGTCTACGCCGGGTCGCACCTGTACCTGACCGACCCGCCGGACAACCCCGGCGTCGGCTTCACCCTGTTCGCCACAGGCTCGCACTTCGACGTGCGCACCGACGCGGTCAACCGGGTCGAGAGCTACATCGTCAAGGGCCCGCCCTCGCGAATGACGCTCTACGGCAACCACTTCAGCGGGCAGAGCTCGATCACCGTCTATCAGCGCACCAGCGAGCCGGTGCCCGAGGTGGCCAGCGTGCTGTGTCTCTCCATCGAGGGCGATGGATTCACGCCGGCCGAGCAGTACGTGCGGATTGCCGAGGTGGTGGGCAACGAGGTGCGAGAGTTCACCGTCGAGGTCACCTCCGGCGGCGAGACCACCTTCCTACGCCGCCTGCTCACCCTCAAGATCGATTCGCTGCTGCGGCAGGATTTCCCTGGCGCGGAGTTCGTGGTGTCCGGACAGGACGCCGAGGCCGGCACCGTGGTGCGCACCACCACTGTGCAGGATGCGGCGCGATATTTCGGGCTCTCGCCGATCGAGGCCGTTTCTGCTGGGGCGCTCACGGTCACCGCGGCCAGTGTCTACGCCAACCTGGTGCCCACTGCGACGCGCGAGACGGGCCTCTCGCTGGTGTCTGCCATCGGCGCCGAGCACATCGTGGCGGCGGGCCCGGCTTCGCTGACGTGGAAATCCGACCCCACCGTTAACGATGTGGTCTTCACCGCCGGCGCGCGCGTGACGATGCGGCTGGGGCGGGCAGTGGCCCCGGAGTCGGTGACGGTGCGTGTTTACTCCAGCGCCGTGGTGCAGAGCACGCGCACCGATGACGGCGCCGGCGGTTTCGGCGCAATGCCAACTGCCCAGGGCGTCTATGCCGAGTCGGTGGATTACGAGACCGGCGACGTCGTCCTGCTCTCGGTCAATCTGTCGGCGGCACGCCGAATCGAAATCGACTACACGCCGGCGGCCTATGTCGTGACCACCGCCCACACCGCCGCCAGCGCCATCACCATCGGAACCCGCGGCACGGTCTACAACCGCACACTGCAGCCGCTGCCGGCGCCGGGTACGGTGCGCGTCAGCTATCGCGCTCTGGGGCGCTGGTATGACCTGCGCGACGACGGCACGGGGCAGATTGCCGGCGACGATGCGGCCTATGGTTCGGGCATCGTGGACTACGCCACCGGATCGGCCACCGTCACCCTGGGCGCGCTGCCCGATGTGGATAGTGATGTGGTGTGGAGCTGGGGCACGCCGGTGTCGCACGCCGTGCGTGCCGGCGGCACCTCCGACGCCGGCACGACGGTGCGCTGGTCGGCCGTGCTGCCCGATGCGCCGGTCGAGCCGGGTTCCGTCTCGCTGGTGTATGTGCGGGGCGGCAACGTCACCGCCACCGACTCCGCCGGCACGATCACCGGCACCGGGGTGACTGGCACCATCGTCTATGCCACGGGCGAGATCGAGCTGGAATTCTCGGCCCTGCCCGACGCCAGCACCTCGATCACCATCGACTACAGCCAGGAACAGGACGGCGGCGGCGGCGCCTCGGCGCAGTCCGGCACCATCGCGGTGGGGGCCCCGGGGTCGTTCAACCTGGGCGTCACAAACATCACGCCGGTGGGGGTCTCTCTGACCATCGACATCCTCGTGGACGGCGAGACGTCCCCCACGCGGGTGCGGTGTGGCGACAATGGCAGCGGCGGCATCGTGAGTTTCGCGACAGCCGCCGGCAATGTCAGTATCCCGTCGCAGGCGGTCGGCACGATCAACTACACGACGGGGGACGTCTCCCTCTCGACGTCTGGCCTGACGGCCGAGCGCAAATCGTGGATTTCGTTCGCGTGGCTGGAGGGCAGCACGGGCGCCGGGGCCACGGCCGGCAACTTCGATTTCTCGGTGCGTGTCGGCGCCTCGCCAACGCTGGTGCCTGCGCCGCAGTTCGTGTCGGCACTCACCGCGAACCCGCCCTGGGTGGATATCACCCGGACCATCGGTGACGAGGTGGTGGCCGGCTCGCTGGTCTTCCGTGCCACCGGGCGCGAGTACATCGACCGCAACGGGCAGCTCTACACCGATCTGGACCGGGAGACCGGGGCCGCGCTGCTGGCCGGCACCATCGACTACGCCACCGGCCGCGCCAACCTCACGACATGGTCCAACGGCGTGGCGCTGGCCCTCGCCGTGGATGCGTGCCTGACCCTCTACGGCCGCCCGCCGGTGGATGACTATTTCCACCGCACCCAGGGCTCGCCGGTGCGCCCTGCCAGCTACACTGTGCAGGTCACGGCCACCGACGGCACGCTGCTATCGGGCGTGTCGGACACCGACGGCAACATCACCGGCACCGATATCACCGGCACCATCCGCCAGACCATGGGGAGCGTGTCGCTCGTGTTCGCCCGACCGGTGCAGCCCGAGACGCTGCGCTATTCGGCGGTGGTCACCTCGAGCGTGCCGCTCGACGCCAGCATCCTGGGCATTGAAAACACGCGCCTGCCGCTGGATGGCCGCGTGCCCATCTTCCGCGCCGGCGACGTGGCGGTGATTCACAACACCCTGCCCGAGACACTGCCGGATCCGGCCGTGGCGTCGGCCACCTATGTCATGCCGCGGGGCGACCTGTCGGCGCTGCGCCTGGTGGATCAGGTCGGCACGGTGGTGGACCGGGCGCAATACACGGTGGATCTCGTCGCCGGGTCGGTGACCATGGATGCCGCGCTGGACCTCTCCGCCTACACCGAGCCGCTGATCGCGCAGCACCGCATCGAGGAGCGGTCGCTCATCTCCGATGTGCAGATCAACGGCGATATCACGCTGTCGGCGGCGCTCCTCAACAGCTACGGCGCGAGCGGTTCGTATGTGTCCAGCGCGCTGCTGTCCGGCGATCTGTTCGCCCGCGCCGAGAACGTCTTCGATCAGCAGACCTGGACCAACGAGTGGAGCGACGTGCTGATCGGCTCTCAGGCCACCGGCGAATACGACGACATCAACTTCCCCATTGAGGTGGTGAACGCCGGCGCGGTGACCGAGCGCTGGCGCATTCACTTCACCGGCTCCACCGCCTTTCAGGTGATCGGCGAGAACCTCGGCGTGATCGCCACCGGCACCACGGGCGCCGACATCACCCCGGTCAACCCCGTGACAGGCCAGCCCTATTTCACCCTGCGGGCCTCTGGCTGGGGCGCAGGGTGGAGCATCGGCAACAATCTGCGGTTCAACACCGTGGGCGCCTCGGCGCCGGCCTGGCTGACCCGCACCGTGCTGTCGGGCGCGGCCCTCACGGGCGACGCATTCGACCTGGCGGCCGCCGGCGATGTGGACTGACCCATGCCCACCATCGGCACCGGGCTGCGCGGTGGCTGGGGGCAGTCCAACGCTCGAGGCCGGGTGCTGCGGGCGGTTCGGCCTGCTGCCCTCGCTACCGACCGGCAGCGCCTCGCACCGTGGGGGCAGGGCACGCCCTCGGCTTCGGCCGGCCGGCTCGCCTGGCGCGTATCCGACCGTGCCGACCGCCTCCGGCGTGCGCTGTGGGTGCCATACCCTCGCCGGGCAGCGGCCGGTATCGCAGCGCCCTGGGTGCGCTCTGCTCGGGCGGACCAGCTCGTGCGGGTGCCGTGGGGCGTGTATCCGGTCTGGCTCGACAGCACGGCACGCGCGCCGTGGGTCAAGCGCCGCATCCTGGATGACCAGCGCCGCGCGCCGTGGGGCCTCTTTGCCCCGCTCGGCCACGGCCTGGCCCTGCGCGTGCCCCGCGCCCGGCCTCTCGACGACACCTGGCGCATCGTCTTCGGGCGCTACACCAAGCGCTACTACGTCGCCCTGTTCTCGCCGGAGTTTCCGCCGGTCGTCTTCGGCGCCGTCCCAACGCTGCGGAGCTATGTCGTGCTGAACAACGTGACCCTTGTCCGGGCGAGCGACCTGGCGCTGATCGAAACGCAGGGGCTGTCGATCGAGTTCGATGCCGATTCATGGACGCTCGGTTGGTCGGCGTCGGTGCACGGCAGCGCGCTCGCGCTGGTGCAGCCGCCCGGGGTCGGCCAGCCGGTGGAACTCGAGGCCTCCATCAATGGCGACGTATTTCGCCTGCTGGTCGAGCAGATCGAACGCGACCGGCGCTTCCCGGCGGCGCGACTGTCGATATCCGGCCGTGGTATCTCGGCGGCTCTGGCGGACCCCTACGTGCCCGCCGTGGATCGCGACAACGCATCGGGCGCGATGACTGCGGCTCAGATCGCAAACGATGCCCTGACCATCAATGCAACGTCGATCGGCTGGTCGGTGGATTTCGGCCTGACCGACTGGCTGGTGCCCGCCGGCGCATGGTCGCACCGCGGTACCCACATGCAGGCCGTTCAGGCGGTCGCCAAGGCCGCAGGCGGCTACGTGCGCAGCGACCGCGTCGGCAAAGTGCTGTACGTCCGCCCGCGTTGGCCAGTTCTGCCCTGGCAACTGGACCTGGCCACGCCCGAGGTCACGATTCCAGACGCCGCCGTGGCGCGGGAGTCCCTGCAGCTGGTCGAGCGGGCCGAGTTCGATGGCGTCTACGTGAGCGGCACCGATCAGGGCGTTTTGGCCCTGGTGAAGCGCACCGGCTTCGCCGGCACCACGCTGGCCGACATGGCCATCGACCCACTGGTGACCCACGCCGACGCGGCGCGCCAGCGGGGGATCTCGGAGATCGGCATTCCCGGGCGGTCGGCGCTGCTGCGGCTCGAGCTGCAGGTGCTGCCCGAGACCGGCGTGATCGAGCTGGGGACGGTGCTCGGATTCAACGATGGCGGATCGGTTCGCGTCGGTGTTGTGCGGGCCGTCTCCGTTCAATACCGCCACCCGAAGCTGCGGCAGACCATCGAGGTCGAGTGCCATGCCTGAGACCGTCCTGCACCGCCTCCTCGAGGAACACAGCCACGGCGAGCATATCGACGTGCTCGCATTCGGAAAGGCCCTGATGGCCGTCGAGCGGGCCGCCTGCGCGGCCGAGTGCAGGCGGGTTTCGGCAAAGTTTGGCGACAGGTCAGCGCAGCAGGCGGCGGAGTATTGTGCGGTGCAGATTGAGGCGCGAACCATATGACAGCAGGACTCATCCGTGAATTGCAGACAGTGCTCGGCAGCCAGCCGCTGCTGGCCGGCACCGTCACGTCCGTGCAGTCCGACGGTGTCGTGGTCACGCTGCCGGGTGGGGCGGCGATCCGGGCCAGGGGCTCGGCCTCGGTGAACGATGTGGTCTTCGTGCGTGGCGGCGTGATCGAGGGCCCGGCCCCCGCGCTGGCGCCGGTCACCATCGACGTGTAGGCCGATGGAGCGACTGGCGCAACTGGCTCAGGAGAATCTGCCGTGGATATACGGCCTCGTGCTGTCCCTGTGGGGTGGCCTGGTGCAGTACGCCGCCCGGGTCAGGGCTGGGGAGAAATGGCAGTGGGGAAACCTGGTGCTCGACCTGCTGGCGTGCAGCTTTTCGGGGCTTATCGCCTTCATGGCCTGTCAGGAAATGTCCCTCTCGGGCTGGAAAATGGCCATCGTGGTCTCGGTATCTGCTCACGAGGGTACGCGCGCGCTCGCGCTCTGGCTGCGGCTGCGCGAAAGCATCTTGCGATCCGGTGGCCGTTGATGCCTGGGCGCATCATCGCCTCCAGCTATACGTGGTGGCTGTTGTTCCTCGGTCCGCTTTCGTTCGTGGGCGTGCTCGGCCCGTGGCTGGACAAGTCCATTGCCCCGGTCGTTGACCCGTTCGTCGTGACCTGGGTTGAAGTAAGCGGGGGCAAACTCCACCTGTCCGGATGGATGGACAAGCGCCGAGACTGCCGCCTGCTCGAGATCTATGCCATAGAAACGCCACCGGGCGGTGCGGCGCACATCGACGACGTCGACTTCGGGCGGCGGGCCGGCGGCAGAACCATCAGCCGGCCGGCCATGCGGCAGGCCTGGGGCCCGTGGCGGATCGACCTCTCCGACATCGGCTCGGTCGTCACCCTGCGCACCCGCCACGCCTGCCACCCGCTATGGGACACCATCAGCGAATTCCGGCTCTACGACGGCGGGGGCAAGCAATGAAGCGCCTGCTGTTCGCCCTGGCCATCGTTGCTGCCGTCATCCTCGCCGGGCTGTGGTGGGGGATCGATACCTTCCTGCATCTGATGCTGGGGATGCTGCCGTGATCTCGCGCGCCTCCATCGACACCGCCCTGCAGAACCCCAACCTGCGGGCCTTCCTGGTCATGATTCGGCACGCAGAAGGCACGGCGGGACTCAACGGATACCGCACCCGCTTCGGTGGCGGACTGCTCGACGGCCTGGTAGACCACCCGCGCGACGTTGTCACGCTGCCGGCCTCTGGCGGCAGCATCACCAGCTCCGCCGCCGGTGCCTACCAGTTCCTGGCCGGCACCTGGGCCGACGCGCAGAAGGCGCTCGGCCTGGATGATTTCGGCCCGGCGAATCAGGACCGCGCGGCCGTCTGGCTGATCGATCGCCGGCAGGCGCTCGGCTCCGTCCTGTGTGGCGAATTCGCGCGGGCGGTGGCCGACTGCAGCCTTGAATGGGCCAGCCTGCCCGGTGCGCCCTATGGCCAGCCGGTCCGCACGCTCGAGCAGTGCCGCGCCTGGTACGTTGCGGCCGGTGGTCGATTCGGCCCCGTGTCGGACACGCCGCTGGCGCGTCGGCAGCCTGCACCGGTGGCCGAGGCCACCATCCAACCTGTGGAGCGCAACGCCATGAACCCCTTTGTCCAGATCGGCCTTCAGGCCGTCGCCAGCGCGCTGCCTGAAATCGGGGCGCGCATCACCGAACAGTCGCCCGCTGCCGCCAAGGTGGTCGAGATCGCCAAGGTCGCGGCAGGCGCCGCCAATGAACAGCATCTGGCCGAGAAGGTCGCGGCCGACCCCAAGGTGCGCGCGGCCGTCCGTCAGGCCGTAAAGGCCGAATGGTTCGAGCTGGCCGAGACCGGCGGCGGTGGCATCGCTGCTGCCCGCCAGTTTGCCGCCGACCACGAAGGCGGGCGCTTCGGTCGCGTGGTCGAGCGCGTCACCATGGCCGCGCTGCTGTTCCTGGCCTTCGCCAACCTCGCCATCATCCCGCCGGCCGTCTGGGCCGTCCTGGCCGCCAACCCGGCAGCCGAACAGCTGTTGAGCATGGCTGCCATCATCATGCAGGCCGACATCGGCGCCGCCCTGACGGCCTTCGGCTTCTGGCTCGGCAGCAGCGTCGCCAAGAGCCGCGGCGCCCAGGTGCAGACCCCGTGACCCATGCTGATCGATGACGGCCGTGTCGCGATCAGCTATGAGGACCGCGGCGGCACCATTCGCGCCATCGACCACGTCCCGGGCGACGACCATCCCGACTACGTCGCCGTCTGCGAGGTCACCCGCCTGTCGGCCGATATCGTCAAGCTACACGCCGCCTCCGGCGCCATGTCCCGCCGCCACATGCGCCTGGTCGTCCGCCTGCTGCTCGAGCAGGGCTACCGCCTCGCCTACATCGACCGCGCGCCAGGCCGGGTGATGCCCATGGCCGAGCGGATCCGCGGCGGCGACTGGGATGGATGGTGGCGGCTCGACCTGGCGGCCGTGCGGCTGGCCCCACGGGGGTAGCCTGCGCGATTGCGGTGTGCCAGATTTGTGCCGGGCGGCCTGTTTGGCCTTTGGTGGCGTGTAATTCAACCCCATGAACTACGGAGAGGGCGGCGTATTGTAGCCGCTTGCCCACACCGGTCCAAATGGTGCGCGGGGCGCGGGAATCAAGACGGTCGGATAGAATCGGGGCCTTCCGCGCCACTTCCCGCTGCTGCCGATGCCCCTCCTTACCCTCGACGACGCCTCCCTCGCTTTCGGCCATGTCGCCTTGCTCGATCGCGCGGCGTTTCAGCTCGATCCGGGCGAGCGGGTCGCGCTGATCGGGCGCAACGGTAGCGGCAAATCGAGCCTCCTCAAGGTCTGTGCCGGTGTCGCGCGCCTCGACGACGGCAGCGTCTGGGTGCAGCCCGGCGCTCGCGTCGCTTACGTGCCTCAGGAGGCCGACTTTCCGCTGGATCGCGACGTGTTCACCACGGTGGCCGAGGGCATGGGCGAGGTCTCGACGCTGCTTGGCCGCTATCACCGCGCGGCCCTCGATGTGGCGACCGGCGCCGGCGAGGCGGCGCTGGAAGAACTGGAGGCCCTGCAGCACGAGCTCGAGGCGGTCGATGGCTGGCGCGCCAACCAGCGGGTCGAACAGGTGCTCTCGCGCCTGGGGCTGGCGCCCGACCTGCGCGTGGGGGACCTCTCCGGCGGCGGCCTGAAGCGCGTGGCGCTGGCCCGCGCGCTGGCTGCCGAGCCGGATGTGCTGCTGCTCGACGAGCCCACCAACCATCTGGACCTGGACGGCATCCTCTGGCTCGAGACGCTGATCCGCGATTTCCCCGGCGCGGTCGTCGTCATCACCCACGACCGCGCCTTTCTCGACGCCGTGGCCTCCCGCATCGTCGAACTCGATCGCGGTGTGCTCCGCAGCTATGCCGGACGCTTCGCCGACTATCGGCGGAAGAAGGCCGAGCAACTCGATGCGGAAGAGAAGGCCAATGCCCGCTTCGACAAGCTGCTCGCCCAGGAGGAGGTCTGGATCCGCAAGGGCATCGAAGCCCGCCGGACTCGCAATGAGGGGCGTGTCCGTCGTCTGGAGTCTTTGAGGGTCGAGCGCGCGGCACGGCGCGACCGGCTCGGTGACGTCAGCCTGGCGCTGGAGCGTGGAGAGCAGAGTGGCCGGATGGTGGCGGAGCTGGAGGGTGTCGAGCTGTCCTACGGAAACCGCTGCGTGGTGCGCGACTTCTCGACCCGCATCCTTCGCGGAGACCGGATTGGCCTGATCGGACCCAACGGCGCGGGCAAGACGACCCTGCTCAAGCTGATCCTCGGTGAGCTCGCGCCGGATGCGGGCACGGTCCGCCGTGGCTCGCGGCAGAGCGTGGCCTATTTTGACCAGTTACGTACGCAGCTCGACCCGGAGCTGCCTTTGACCGAAGTGATCAGCCCCGGCTCCGACTTCGTCGAGATCGGTGGCGAGCGAAAACACGTCATCGGCTATCTTGGCGATTTCCTGTTCTCGCCGGCGCGGGCCCGCTCGCCGGTCAAGTCCCTGTCGGGCGGGGAGCGGAACCGGCTGCTGCTGGCGCGCCTGTTTGCCCGGCCCGCCAACGTAGTCGTCCTCGATGAGCCGACCAACGACCTCGACATCGAAACCCTCGATCTGCTCGAGGATCTCCTGCAACAGTTCGACGGCACCTTGTTCCTGGTCAGCCACGACCGCGCCTTCCTCGACAACGTGGTCACTCAGGTGATCGCCGCGGAAGGGGACGGGCGCTGGCGGGAGTACGCCGGTGGCTATGCCGACTGGCAGCGGGTACGGCAGGCCGCGGCGGAGCCCCCCCGGTCGACGGCACGGCCCAGGTCCGAAACCGCGTCGCGACCCGACGGACCGAAGCGCCCCGCCAAGCTGTCCTTCAATGAGAAGCGCGAACTCGAGGCGCTTCCCGACCGGATTGCGGTGCTGGAAGACGAGCAGGCTGCCGTCCATGCCCGACTGGGCGATCCCGCCACCTATCAGGATGCCGGCCAGGACGTGGCGGCCCTGAAGCAACGCGCCGAGGCCATCGAGGCAGAACTGGATGCGGCGCTGGAGCGCTGGGAGGCGCTCGAGTCCCGCGCCGGCTGAGCCGACGTCAGGTGGTGAGGGTCCAGGCCACGCCAGCACCCGCCGCCAGCGCGATGGCGAAGAAGATCCAGCCCCACAGCTGGTAGCGCCGACCCAGGCGGGCCGGATCCATATCGGAGATCAGGTACAGGCGCCGTCCGGCGGGGCGCCGCATCAGGTGCGCTTCGGGCGCAGCATCCAGTTCGCGCTGCCGACGCGCCACTTCCCGTTTGGCTTCCGCCCGGGCGGCCTCCCATTCGGCGAGGTCGATCTCACCGTCGCCATTGGCATCGAATCGTGCGAGCAGGCCGGGGTGATCGGCCTTCCACTCGGCGAGCAGCTCCGACACCTGGCGGGAGCTGTTGCGCTCCGGGTCGATGCTGCCAAGGGTCGTGAACTCCCCCAGCACGTAGATCGGATCGTTGCGGATCAGGCACCACTGGGTGTAGCGGGTGTCGCCGCGGCGCTCGACGTCCTTGCGGTCTACCAGCATCTCGGCGCCGTCGGGGTCGATCGCACAGAGGCCCGATCCATCATCAAGGAGAAACGAGTCGTCGCTCACGACTTCGCGCTCGCGCACCCATTTGTTGCCTTCGCGGGTTTCGACGAGCAGGCGGTACCAGAGGACGGGCAGCCCGTTCATCGGCGAATGGAGCGGGTTGCCGGCGAGGGGAAGGCCGTTGCCGAACAACTCGACATAGCCCTGGGCGGCGGAACCGACGCGGGATGTCGGTGTGTCAAGGATCAGGCGACTGTGATGGACGGAGCGCAGCCAACCGAAGACCGCGACGACGGCAGCCAGCCCGAGCACGGTCGGATGGGCCGATGGGGGCAGCCTGAACACGCCGAAGGCGAGACCGGCGCACACCGCCGCCGTGATGGCGGCGGTCCGGTCGGGGCGCAGGGAGACCAGCATGGGGCCGGACGCTTCCGGCGACGATCAGTTGCTGAACAGGGCCTTCAGGTCCACGTCCTGCTTCTCGGACGACGAGAACTCCAGCAGCGGCTGGGCCGTGTAGGCAAACAGGCGAGCCACGACCACGTCGGGAAACTGCTCGATGCGGACGTTGTGCACGTTGACACTCTCGTTGTACCACTCGCGCCGGTCGGCGATGCCGTTCTCCAGCGAGGTGATGCGGGTCTGCAGCTGCATGAAGTGCTCATTGGCCTTCAGTTCCGGGTAGGCCTCTGCGACCGCGAACAATTGACCCAGACCGGAGCGCAGCAGGCCCTCGGCGGCGCCCAGCGCGGCCACGTCATGCTGGGCCCGGGCGTCGGAAACACGCGCCCTTGCCTCGATGACGCGCGTCAGTGTCGATGCCTCGAACTGCTTGTACTGGCGGCAGACCTCGACCAGCTTGGGCAACTCGTCGTGGCGCTGCTTGAGGAGCACGTCGATGTTGGCCCAGGCCTTCGCGATGTTGTGCTTGAGGCGAACCAGGTTGTTGTAGATGACGACGCCGTAGAGCAGGACGGCAGTCAGGACGGCGAGGAAGATGACGGTCGATACGGGCATGAGCGGTCCGGTTCAGGAGGCGGGCTAGTCGCTGGCGTTCGGTAGATAGCGGATGGCATATTCTGCCGGAATCCCGAGACGTTTGATCAGCGGCTCGATGCCGATGTGCAGCAGATTGCTGATCGCCTTGAGATCGTCTGGCACGGCGGCATTGTCCCAGCCGCGCGCGGTATGACGGGCAAGCTGGCCGGCGAGCACGATGTTGCGCACGCGCGGGCTGTCGGCCTGGGATTCGTCGATCAGGTTGAGTAACAACTCGGGCATGTGCCAGGTTCGGATCAGCGAGCGCTGGATGTCGAGCGCAGAGAAGCCGAACTGGTCGGCCTGCGCCATCGAACTGCGCAACTGGCGGTCAGCGAGCTGTGCGCTCTGGGCGCGAAGCGCCAGCGCCGGCGCGAAACTCCAGCAAAGGATTTCGGTCGCTTCGCGAAGAAGGGCGCCGAGGGTGATCTCCTCGACGTCGAGGTCGTGCCTCACGATGGCCCAGTCCCGCGCGAAGTGGGCGGCCCGGCGGGCCCGGTTGATGACCTTGAGCAGACCCAGCAGGGCCTTGGGGTGGTCCGCCAACTGCGCCTCGACGGTGGGCAGATCGGAGAAGGCCTTGAAGAAGGGCGAGACCCCCATCATCATGATCGCGCGATCGATCGTCGTGATGTCGTGATTCTGGGAGCTGCGGCGCCGCTCTTCCAGAAAGGTGATGACCCGCATGGCCATGAGGGGGTCGCTGAGCACCACGCTCGCCAGCCGACGCGCACTGACCGACTCCTCGTCGGCGCGAAGTTCCTCGAGCTCGCGCACGGTGTGCTTGAGAACCGGCAGCGGCCGGCTCGAGAAGAACGCGACGTAGGCGTCAATACTGTCGAGAGGCGCTTCAATCAGACCCACGGGCGAAGCCTTTCAAGGATTATGCGAAAGCTATCGGCGCCATCCGCACCAACTTGAGCGTCGCCCAGGCTGTCCATGCGCCCCATGATGAGCCGCTGCTTTGGTTATAATCGAGAATTCGCGGGTCGAGTGCCCGGAACGCCAAACTGATCCACGGGAGGAGACGTGCAGCCGAACTTCAGGGCCTACCTGATCGATCGCGATGCCGACGGCAAGGTTGCCGGCGGCTGGCACGCCATGGTCGCGGGCGAGCTGGATCCGGGCGAGGTCCTGATCCGCGTCCATTACTCGAGCATCAACTACAAGGATGCCCTCGCAGCGACGGGCAAGGGCAAGATCATCCGGCGCTTTCCCTGCGTGGGCGGCATCGATCTTTGCGGCGAGGTCGTCGAATCGGATGACCCGAGGTTCCGCCCCGGCGATCCCGTGATCGCCACCAGTTTCGACATCGGCGTTTCCCACCACGGCGGTTATGCCGAGTTCGCCCGCATACCGGGCGAGTGGGTGATCGCCCTGCCCAAAGGGCTCGACCTCTTTGAGGCGATGATTCTCGGCACCGCGGGCTTTACGGCGGCGCTGGCAGTGGTGCGCATGGAAGCCAATGGCCTGGCGCCTGAGAACGGGCCGGTGGTGGTGTCCGGCGCGACCGGCGGTGTGGGAGCCCTGGCGGTCGACATGCTGGCCGGGCGTGGTTACCAGGTGACGGCCCTGACCGGCAAGGCAGAGGAGCGGGAGCGCCTGCAGGCGCTGGGGGCGAGCGATGTGCTGCTGCGTGGGGACATCGACTTCGGCGCGACACGCC
Source organism: Rhodocyclaceae bacterium (assembly GCA_020445665.1). GTDB lineage: Bacteria > Pseudomonadota > Gammaproteobacteria > Burkholderiales > Rhodocyclaceae > Cognatazoarcus. Next base: position 2,638 of record JAGRGD010000325.1, on the reverse strand, counting down.
CCCTCGAGGCCGGCCGCTGGGCCGGGGCAGTCGACAACGTCGGCGGTGAGATCCTGCACTGGATGCTGGCGACGATGCAGCAGGCCGGTACCGTGGCGAGCATTGGCAATGCGGCGAGCATCGAACTGAAGACCACCGTCTTCCCGTTTATCCTGAGGGGCGTCAGCCTGCTCGGTGTCGATTCGGGCTACATGGGCTTCCCGCTGCGTGGGCAGGTCTGGGACCGTCTGGCCGGTGATCTGCGTCCGAGGCACATGCATGGGATGGCGACGGTCATCGATTTCGACGACCTGCCCGGCGCCTTCGATGGGTTCATCCAGGGCGCCGCCCGTGGCCGCACCGTGGTGCGGATCGGAGCGGCCAGCCGATGAGTGGCGACTCCGAGCAGCAGCCCCGCGTTCTGATCGTCGACGATTCGCGGATGGTCCGTGCGACCATCGCGAAGCAGATCCGCAGTACCTTCGACGTGCGCGAGGAGGCGGACGGCGAAGCGGGCTGGCAAGCCTTGGTGGTGGATCCGACCATTTCGGTGGTGGTCAGCGATATCGGCATGCCGGGCCTTGACGGCTATGGCCTGCTGCAGCGGATTCGCGAATCCAAGGTCTCACGCATTCACCACATTCCGGTCATCATCATTTCCGGCGAGGAAGACGATGACTCGCGCGAGAAGGCCCGCAAACTCGGGGCCAACGACTTCATCACCAAGGGTGTCGGTTCGTCCGAGCTGCTGGCGCGACTGGAGTCACTGACCACGCTCACCCAGGCCCGGCGCGAGCTCGAGCAAAGCCGCGAGGCCCTTGCGACCCAGAGCCCGGTGGATCCGACGACGGGCCTCGCCACCAAAGCCTACCTGGAGTGGCACGGTGCCCAGGAGCTGTCGCTGGCCAAGCGCCAGCGGGGCGAGATGGCCGTCATGGCGATCGAGATCGACCGCTTCGAGGACCTCGTCAACAAGCACGGACGGCACGTGGCGCAACTTGTATCGCGCAAGCTGTCGAAGATCCTCAGCACCAAGGTCCGGCGCGAGGATACGGTGGCGCAGCTGGCGGACAGCCAGTTCGCCGTCCTCTCGCCCAGCACCGACCTGGAAGGCTGCTACGCCTTTGCCCTGCGGCTGCAGCGCACCATCGACAAGATGGTGATGACCTATCGCGAAAGCCGCATCCAGATGACCATCACGGTCGGTGTGGCCGGCTCGCATCAGGACGAAATCGACACCCTGAGCCAGCTGATCGGCCTCGCGGTTCAGCGGGTCGAGCTGGGCAAGGGGCAGGGGGGCGGTCGCGTCATGACCCGCTCCGGTCAGGTGAGCGTCGAGTCGCTCGGCCGCTATGCACGCCTGCCGGTCAGCATCGATCACCTCCTGATGCAGTTGCGCACCGGGGCGCCAGACAGCGCGCTGGCCCGCAGCGGGGACATCGTCGCGACCCTGATGCCCCTGTTCGAATTGTTAGAATCACGGCTTGGTTGTGGCATGCCGCTCGAAGCCCTGCGGCTGCATGCAGAAGCACATCCAGACCACGATCCGGCAGAAAGACCGGACGAATCCGAACGGAACCCCTGAGTTCCGACTTGATGGGAATAAATCTGGGAGAGGTTGTCCATGGGTAACTACAAGGAATTTCACCGTCGCTCGATCGAGAACCGTGACGAGTTCTGGGGCGAGCAGGCGCAACTGATTCACTGGAACAAGCCGCCGCAGGAAATCTGCGACTATTCCAACCCGCCCTTCGTCAAGTGGTTCAAGGGTGGCGAGACCAATCTGTGCTACAACGCCGTCGATCGGCACGCCGCCGAGCGTCCGAACGACAAGGCGCTGGTCTATATCTCCACCGAGACCGACGAAGAGGTTGTCTACTCCTTCGCCGATCTCAAGCGCGAAGTGGAGCGCATGGCTGCGATCTACCAGGATCTCGGCGTCAAGAAGGGCGACCGCGTACTGGTCTACATGCCGATGATCGCCGAGGCTGCCTTCGCCATGCTGGCCTGCGCGCGTATCGGCGCCATCCATTCGGTGGTGTTCGGTGGCTTCGCCTCCGGTTCGCTGGCGACCCGCATCGACGATGCCAAGCCGGTGCTGATGGTGAGCTCGGACGCCGGCATGCGTAACGGAAAGCCGGTGCCCTACAAGCACCTCGTGGACGAGGCCTGCAACATTGCCGAGTTCCCGCCGGCCAAGGTGCTGATCATCGATCGCGGCCTCGACAAGGGCTTCCCGCGGGTCGAAGGGCGCGATGTCGATTACGCCGAGCTGCGCGCCAAGCACATGGATGCCGAAGTGCCCGTGACCTGGGTCGAGTCGTCCGACCCGAGCTATATCCTCTACACCTCCGGTACCACCGGCAAGCCGAAGGGCGTCCAGCGTGACACCGGCGGTTACTCGGTGGCCCTGGCGGCTTCGATGAAGCACATCTTCACCGGCGAAGCCGGCGAGGCCATGTTTGCCACCTCGGACATCGGCTGGGTGGTCGGCCACTCCTACATCATCTATGGCCCGCTGCTGGCCGGTATGACCACGATCATGTACGAGGGCACGCCGCTGCGCCCCGACGCCGGCATCTGGTGGCAGATCGTCGAGAAGTACAAGGTCAGCGTGATGTTCTCGGCGCCGACCGCCGTGCGCGTGCTGAAGAAGCAG
>JAGRGD010000324.1 GCA_020445665.1 Rhodocyclaceae bacterium | reverse complement strand
CGGCGACGATGCGCACGTCGGCGCGTCGCAGCTCGATGCCGCCGACGCGCTCGTATTCACGCTCCTGGATCGCGCGCAGCACCTTGCCCTGGGCGCGCAGGTCGAGGCTGGCGATCTCGTCGAGGAACAGGGTGCCGCCGTCGGCCCGCTCGAAGCGGCCCGGGCGCGACTGGGTGGCGCCGGTGAAGGCGCCGCGTTCGACGCCGAACAGCTCGGCCTCGACCAGATCGGGGGGAATCGCGGCGCAGTTGATCGACACCATCGGGCCATCGGCGCGGGGGCTGATCGAGTGCAGGGCCCTGGCGAAGCACTCCTTGCCGACGCCGCTCTCGCCCTTGAACAGCACCGTGGACTCTGTCGGCGCGACCTTGCGCACCAGCCGCGCCACGTTGTTGAAGCCGGCCGAGGCGCCGACGAAGCCTTCGAGTTCGCCCGGCTCGTGCGGTGGCCGGTGACGGGTGCCGGCGAGGGAGTCGACGAAGGTGTCCACCTGCAGGAAGTGGGCATGGCCGGCTTCCTCGGCCGGCCACTCGGCCAGTGGACGGCCGATGACGCGGCACTGGCTGTGCCCCATCGCCACGCACTCCGTCTCGCGCCAGTGGATGGGCATGCCGGTGAAGGCGGTGCAGAAGCCGTCGGCGTAGCCGACCATCATCCAGCAGGCCGGGCTGCCGCTGACCCCGTGGTGCTGCAGGTGCGCCTCTGCCTCCCACGAGGCGCGCCAGTGGTAGTCGCCATAGAACTCCCCCTGCGCGATGTCGTAGCGCATCGTCTCGTTGGGCTGGTTGCGCACGAAGCCCTCGATCTCCCGCAGGCGGGGGCCGAGGTCGAGGCCGGTGGTGTCGCCCGGGGGCAGGGCGCGGATGCGCTGGCCGTCCTCGAAGCCCTGCTGGTAGCCGAGCCGGGTCAGCAGCTCGCGCGCCCTGTCGAGCCCCAGCGCGTCGATCAGCTCCTGGCGCAGGGTGGCGAAGGAGTCCGCATGGAGCAGCAGCATGCGCTGCTCGAGCAGCCGGATGTGCCCGGTGTCGGGCGAGAAGTGCAGATGCGCGATGAGGCTGCGGGTGAGGGCGTCGTCGCTGCTGCGGCGCAGGGCTTCGTCTCGGCCGTGTCTGGCGGGCATCGGGGGTTCCTGGGTGTCGTCGCATATTCAGCATTTACAGAGAGCGTTCTCGCTGAGTTCTGCAAATGCGTGAATTGCCGGCGGGGCATTCGGATGGAGACGGCCGAAACTTCCGTCACGGTACAAGGGATATCAATAGCTTAGCGAAAAATCTCGAGATTGGCACGGCGGTTGCGTATTCGTCTCTACAGAAAACACGAGATCGCGCTGCCACAGGCTCTGCCGGAGCGCCGTGGCGATCGCGACAACCCCACGGAGACGACCATGACACCAACACCGAGCGGTGCGGCGCTGCCGCCCGACTGGACCACCGTCGAGGTGAGCCGCCGCGCGAGCGTGGCCGACGACATCGCCCTGTTCGAACTGCGACCGGCCAGCGGCCGGCCACTGCCGCCGTTCACGGCCGGTGCCCATATCGATGTGCGCCTGCCGGGCGGTGCGATCCGCCAGTATTCCCTGTGCAACGACCCCGCCGAGTCGGACCGCTACGAGCTTGCGATCCAGCGTGAGCCGGCCGGACGCGGCGGCTCGCAGGCGGCCCATGCCCATGTGGACGTGGGCACGCGGCTCGAGGTGGGCTCGCCGCGCAACCTCTTCGCGCTCCAGGCCGGGCGTCACGCGGTGCTGCTGGCCGGGGGCATCGGCATCACGCCGCTGATGGCCATGGCCGCCCAGCTCACCCGCGAGGAACGGAGCTTCGAGCTCCACTACAGCGCCCGCAGCACGGCCCGCATGGCCTTTCGCGAGCGCCTCGCCGAGGCGCCCTTTGCCTGGCGCAGTCGCCTGTATGTCGATGACGTGCCGTCCCAGCGCTTCGACGCCGCCCGCCACGTGCCCGACCCCGCGCCGGAGACCCACGCCTATGTCTGCGGCCCCGGCGGCTACATGGATCACGTGGTCGAGGTGCTGCACGCCAAGGGGTGGGCCGACGCGCACATCCACCTCGAGCGCTTCTCGGCGCCTGCCGAGCGCGATCCGGGCGACGCCTTCGAGATCCAGATCGGCCACGACGGGCCGGTGATCGCCGTGCCGGCCGGCCAGAGCGTGGCGGCCGCCCTGGCTGCGGCCGGGCATGCCGTACCGCTGTCCTGTGAGCAGGGCATCTGCGGGACCTGCGCGACGCGGGTGCTGGCCGGCGTACCCGACCACCAGGACATGTTCCTGACCGAGGCCGAGAAGGCCGCCAACGACCGTTTCACGCCGTGCTGCTCGCGCTCGCGATCGGCGCGGCTGGTGATCGATCTCGCACGCTAGAACACAAACCCAACCAGGAGACATCGATGCAAGCTCAACAAACCCCCTACCTGACCAACGTCTGGTATGTCGCCGCCCTGTCCACCGAGGTGGACGGCGAAGCACTCTTCCGGCGCCGCCTGCTCGACACGCCGGTGCTGATCTACCGCAAGCAGGATGGCACGCCGGTTGCCCTGCACGACCGCTGCCCCCACCGCTTCGTGCCGCTGTCGATGGGCCGGCGCGAGGGCGACGACGTGGTCTGTGCGTATCACGGCCTGAAGTTCGATTGCTCGGGCAAGTGCAATCACAACCCCCATGGCAACCAGAAGATTCCGGATGCCGCACGGACGCGCGCCTTCCCCCTCGTCGAGCGGCACGGCTTCCTGTGGATCTGGATGGGGGAGGCGGCCGCCGACCCGGCCACCATTCCCGACTACAGCCCGCTCGACGAAGGGCACCCCAATGCCGTCGCCTACACCTACATGCGCCCCAAGGCGAACTACCAGCTGATCCTCGACAACGTGATGGATCTCTCGCACATCGACCACGTGCACGGCGAGATCATCACCACCCGCGGCAAGCTCTCGCCGCTGGTGCCCCAACTGCGCGAGAGCGCCGATACCGTCGCGGCCCGGTGGGAGTGGAGCCAGCAACCGGCGATGCTGATCTTCAACCAGTTCCTGCCCGAACCCGAGGGCGAGGCCCGCCACTTCTTCGACATCACCTGGTCGGCACCGGCCAACATCCAGCTCTCGGTCGGCGCGGTGCAGGGCCCCGGCAAGCTCGACCTGGACGATTGCGTGGGGCAGTACGACCTGCACACCTGCACGCCCGAGACGGCGGAGAGCACCCACTACTTCTTCGCCACCCGGCGCAACCACATCGTCGAGGACGGCGAGTACAACCGCATCAAGATCGAGGCCATGCACGGCGCCTTCATGAACGAGGACGGGCCGATCCTCGATGCCGTCCAGGCCGAGATGGGGGGCGAGGAGTTCTTCGACCTCAACCCGGTGCTGATGAGCAACGACATCGCGCCGGTGAAGGTCCGCCGCCACCTCAAGCGGCTGATCGAAGACGAGCAGGCCCGAATCGAGGGCGCGCGCCTGCGCGCCTGATCCCCCGGGAGCGTGCCGGCGGCATCGCCCGCCGGCACCCGTTCCGCCCCACCTGCCGGCTCGTCCATTCGGACGACACCCCGCCCGCCGAAAATCATCCCTTCTGGCGATGCCCCTCCGGGCCGCGTTTCCGACACTGCATCACGCGGTTTCGGAGGCCGCGAGATCACGGAGGAGGCAGGTATGGGCAGAGGAGCAGCAAGAGATGCTGCAGGGGGCTGGCGCGGTCCGCTGCTGGTCACCCTGATGGCAACGGCGTGTCCCGGCTGGGCGGCCGACGGGTTCCAGTTCAGCGGCTACGCCCGAAGCTGGCTGTCGCTGAACCTCAGCGACGTGCCGGAGACGGCCGGCAACGACCGCTATGCGCCATCGATGGTGCGCGGTGCGGTGTCCCTCGAGGGCGCCTACACCACCGGCGACGTGGCGGTGCGGGTCATCGGCCGCGCCGAACGGGAGGCGCGCACCGACTACCTGGACGATTTGCAGGACGTCGCAGACGCCAACGCGGCGGCCTTCGGCCTCCAGGCCGGCGACATCATGGAGATGTACGACCGGGAGGAGTTCCGCGAGGCCTACGTCGATTGGACGCCGAGCCCGCTGTTCTCGATGCGCCTGGGCAAACAGCAGGTGGTGTGGGGCGAGACCGACTTCTTCCAGGCCATGGACCTGGTGAACGGCTACGACTACCGCTGGCGCAGCTTCCTCGAGCCGGAGAACGCCGAGCTGCGCAAGCCGCTGATCCTCGGCAACTTCGTCTTCAGCCTGCCGGACCAGGATGCCTCGGTGCAGCTGCTGGTGCGGCCGGGCATGGACGGCGGCGACGCGATCGGCAACAGCTACGACATCCACGCCGGGCGCTGGGCCGTGCAGCCCTACAAGGGGGTCGATTTCGGCACCCTCACCGACTACGACTACCACCATCCCGAGGGTGACGCCGACGACGTCACCTGGGGCGTGCGCTGGAAGCAGACCCTGGGCGACATCAACTACTCGATCGCCTACCTGAAGACCTTCTACAACGAGCCGGTCTTCAGCCCCGCCGACAATCCCCACGGCGGCAAGGCCACCAGCGGGCTGCTGGCCGACGTGATCCACCCGATCATCGACGTGGTCGGCCTCACCGCCAACGGCTACTCGGAGACCCTGGACGCGGTGCTGTCCACCGAGATCGCCTACCAGATGGACGTGCCGTACAACTACGGCTCGACCTACACCAGCCTGCTGCTGCAGGCGCTCGGTTTCCCGGCCGACACCGGCTTCACGCCCGGCCTCGAGGGGGTCCGCACCAAGGACACCCTGGTGACCATGTTCCGGGCCGACAAGAACCTGCGCCTCGAGCGCCTCATCGGCACCAACCGGCCGTCGCTGTTCTCGGTGCAGCTCTTCAACCGCCACCTGTTCGACTACGACGCCGACGAGGACGACCTGGTCGACTTCGCGATGTACAGCGGCCGCAAGAAGCAGGATACGACGATCCTCACGGCCTTCCTGGCCATGAACTTCGACGCGGACCGGATCAACCCGACCGTCGCGGCCGGCTTCGACCTGACCCACGGCGGCGCCTTCCTGATCCCCTCGGTGGACATCGCCTATGGCGACAGCTGGCGCTTCCGGGTCGAGGCCGACCTGTTCTTTCCGGCCCACGACAAGGAGCCGGGCAACGGCGGCCTGGGCGTGCCCGAGAACGACACCCACCTGCTGGGCTGGTTCTCGAACAACGACCAGCTGATGCTGCGCGCCACCTACCAGTTCTGATCCGCGACAACACGACGACAAGGAGACAAGCGATGCGAATCATCCCGTGGCGGTCGCGACACCTGGCGACCCTCTTCTGCAGCCTGGCCCTGACGATGCCGGCGCTGGCCGAGGTGGCCGAGGGCACGGTGCTCTCCAGGGACAACCTGGACAGCCTGCTGGGCGACACCTTCGACGGCCACAAGATGGCCGACCTGATCCCCGAGCGCATGGCCTGGCTGATCCGCGAGCACGGCATGCGGCTGACGCTGGAGAAACGCAGCGAGATCCGCATGGACCCGCGCTTCGAGGCGGCCACTCAGGCCAACCGGTCGGCGGTGAGCTTCGACCCGGCGACCCGTTCCGTGAAAGGCTGGGAGGCGGGCATCCCGTTCCCCGATCTGGACCCGGCCGACCCTCACGCCGGCGACAAGGCGGCCTGGAACATCATCCTCGGCCAGACCTACGGCCACACCATCCGTTTCCCGTCGGCGCGCTATCTCTTCATCGACGGAAACAGCGGCCTCGAGCGCAACCAGACCATCGAGGGGGTGCGCACCTACATGCAGGGCCGCCTCGACGACGGGCCCACCCGCACCGCCGACGACGAGATGCACCGCACGATCCTGGTGTTCACCTATCCGCGCGACGTGAAGGGCATCGGCACCTTCACGATCCGCCCCAACGACTACGCCGAGCCCGAGAAGACCTGGGCCTACATCAAGAGCGTGCGGCGCACCCGGCGCCTGTCCGGCGGCGCGTGGATGGACCCGATCGGCGGCGGCGACCAGCTCAACGACGACTGGGACGGCTGGGACGCCGAGCCGCCCAAGTACAAGAGTATCCGCCTGGTGGGCAAGCGCTGGATGCTCGCCGCGGCCAACACCCAGGTGCAGTTCCCGACCGACCCGGGCGACGACACCTTCACCACGGTGAACGTCAAGGCGCCGCCGTACTTCATGCCGGACGCCGGCTTCCGGGTCCAGCCGCGGGAGGTCTATGTGTTCGAGGCCATCGCGCCCGACGCCCACCCCTACGGCAAGAAGGTGGTCTATGCCGAGGCCGACTACCCGGGGGTGTACATGGCCGAGTACTTCGACCGCAATGACGCCTTCTGGAAGGTGTACTGGACCGGCCGCAAGCCGGTGACTGCGCCCGACGGCTTCCAGTCGGTCATCCCGGTCACGGCCCACATCCTCGACTTCAAGCGCATGCACGGCACCGTGTGGGTCTCGAACCCGGAGTCCAACCCGCCGGGCTGGGGGCGTCAGTCCGTCACGCTGCAGAAGCTCGAGCAGATGGGGCGCTGAGCCCCGGCCGAACCCGGCGCGGCGGGCACGCCCCGCTGCGCCGCCCAACCTGGACGACCTCATGACAGCCAAGGTAATCGTCGCCGGCGTGGGCATGGTGCCCTTCGCCAAGCCCGGCGCCAGCGAGACCTACGACCGGATGGCGGCGCGGGCCACGCTGCAGGCCCTGGACGACGCGGGCATCACCTATGACCAGATTCAGCAGGCCAGCTGCGGCTACGTCTATGGCGACTCCACCAGCGGACAGCGGGCCCTGTACCTGGTGGGCGCCAGCGGCATCCCCATCGTCAACGTGAACAACAACTGCGCGAGCGGCTCCAGCGCGCTGTTCCTCGCCCGCCAGGCGGTCGCCAGCGGCGCCGCCGAGTGCGCGCTGGCGCTGGGCTTCGAGCAGATGCGCCCCGGTGCGCTGGCCGAGCTGTGGGACGACCGGCCCGGCCCGCTCGCGGCCTTCGTGGACGCCGCCCGTGAGGCCTTCGGCGACGACACCGGCGTGCCCATGGCCGGGCTGCTCTTCGGCGGTGCCGGGCGCAGCCACATGCAGCGCTTCGGCACCCGCCCCGAGACCTTCGCGCGTATCGCGGTCAAGGCGCGCGCCCACGCCGCGGGCAACCCGAACGCGGTCTTCCGCGAGCCCCTCACCGTGGACGAGGTACTGGCCTCCAAGCCCATCTTCGATCCGCTCACGCGGCTGCAGTGCTGCCCGCCCACCTGCGGCGCGGCCGCCGCGGTGCTGGTCTCGGAGGGCTTCGCGCGGCGCCACGGCCTGGACACCACGGTGGCTATCACCGGCCAGGCCATGACCACCGACCGGCCCGCGAGCTTCGACCCCCACGACCTGCGCCAGGTGGTCGGCTACGGCCTCGGCCGGGACGCCGGCCGAGCTGCCTGCGAGGAGGCCGGCGTCGATCCGCGCGAGGCGCAGGTGGTGGAACTGCACGACTGCTTCACCACCAACGAGCTGATCAGCTACGAAGCCCTGGGCCTTGTGGGCGAAGGGGAGGGCGAGCGCCTCGTGGTGGACGGCGACAACACCTATGGCGGCCGCCACGTGGTCAATCCGTCCGGCGGGCTGCTCGCCAAGGGCCACCCCCTCGGCGCCACCGGCCTCGCCCAGTGCGCCGAGCTGGTGTGGCAACTGCGCGGGCAGGCCGGCGCGCGGCAGGTGGCAGACGCGCGGCTGGGCCTGCAGCACAACATCGGCCTGGGCGGCGCCTGCGTGGTGACGGTGTATGAGCGCGACGGAGGCGCACGATGCTGAACGAAGGCGACATCCTGTGGCGGCCCTCGCCGGAGCGGGCCGCGGCCTCGAACGTGAGCCGCTACATGGCCTGGCTGCGGGATCGCGGCGATGCGCCGATGGCGGACTACGAGGCCCTGTGGCAGTGGTCGGTGGATGACACCGCGCGCTTCTGGGGCAGCCTCTGGGACTACTTCGGGCTCCAGTCGCCGACCCCCTGGGCGGCGGTCCGGGTGGGCGACCGGATGCCGGGCGTAAAGTGGTTCCCCGGTGCGCGGATCAACTTCGCCGAGCAGGTGCTGGCCCGCAGCCGGGGCGAGGCGCCGGCCCTCTACTACCTCAACGAATCCGACCCGCTGCAGTCGATGAGCTGGAACGCGCTGGCGCGCCAGGTGCGCACCCTGGCCGCGGCCCTGCGGCGGCTGGGCGTGCAGCCCGGCGACCGGGTCGCAGCGTGGCTGCCCAACACGCCCCAGGCGGCGGTGGCGATGCTCGCCAGCGCCGCGGTCGGCGCGATCTGGTCGAGCTGCTCGCCCGACTTCGGCGTCCAGAGCGTGCTCGACCGTTTCAGCCAGATCGCGCCCAAGGTGCTCTTCGGCTGCGAGGGCTATGCCTACGGCGGCAAGCGCTTCGAGCGGGGCGACGAGCTGCGCGCCATCGTCGATGGCCTGCCGAGCCTCGACCACACGATCTTCGTGCCGGTGCTGGACGCGGCGGCCGACAGCCCGGTGGCCGGCGCCCTGGCCTGGTCCGGGCTGCTCGCGAACGACGCGGGGAACGACTTCGCCTTCGAGCCGGTGCCCTTCGAGCACCCCCTGTGGATCGTCTATTCGTCCGGCACCACCGGCTTGCCCAAGCCCATCGTGCACGGCCACGGCGGCATCGTGCTGGAGATGCTGAAGCTCTCCCACTTCCACTTCGACCTCCATCCCGGCGACACCATGTTCTTCTTCTCCACCACCGGCTGGGTGATGTGGAACATCGTGGTGTCGTCGCTGCTCTCCGGCGCCTCGGCGGTGCTCTACGACGGCAACCCGGCCTGGCCCGGCCCCGACGTGCTGTGGCGCATGGCAGCCGAATCCGGCACCACCTTCTTCGGCGCCAGCCCCACCTACGTGGGTTTGATGATGAAGCACGACATCGTGCCGAAGGACCGATTCGACCTCTCGCGGATGCAGGGCATCCTGCTGGGCGGCTCGCCGGCCACGCCGGAGTCGATGCAGTGGTGCTACGACAACGTGAAGGCCGACCTGTGGGTGACCTCCCAGAGCGGCGGCACCGACGTGGCGACCGGCTTCGTCGGCGCCTCGCCGACACTGCCGGTGCGGGCAGGGGAGATCCAGACCCGCATGCTGGGGGTCGACGTGCACGCCTGCGACGACGAGGGCCGGCCGGTGGTGGACCAGCGCGGCGAGCTGGTGGTGCGCCAGGCCATGCCGTCGATGCCGCTCTTCTTCTGGGGCGACGACGACGGCAGCCGCTACCGCGACGCCTACTTCGACGTCTTCCCCGGCCTGTGGCGCCACGGCGACTACCTGACCGTCAAGTCCCGCGGCGGCTGCATCATCCACGGCCGCTCGGATTCGACCCTCAACCGCTACGGCGTGCGCATCGGCACCGCCGAGGTGTACAGGGCCGTCGAGGCGACGCCCGGCGTGGCCGACAGCCTGGTGGTGAATCTCGACCTGCCGGGCGGGCGCTTCTTCATGCCCCTGTTCGTTCGCCTCGATGCGGAGCAGGGCATGGACGAGGCACTGGCCGAACGCATCCGCGAGCGCCTGCGCGCCGAATGCTCGCCCCGCCACGTGCCCGACGCAATCTTCGCCGTCGATGCCATCCCCTACACCCTCACCGGCAAGAAGCTCGAGGTGCCCGTGCGCAAGATCCTGATGGGCGCCGCGCCCGACAAGGTGGCCAACCGTGACGCCATGGCCAACCCGGCCTCCCTCGCGTTCTTCATCGACCTCGCGGCCCGCCTCGGCGACGACCCGGCCACCACCTTCCGCCAACCGGGAGCCGCCCATGCCACGCGCTGACGAACCGGTGGTCATCCTGTCGGCCCGCCGCACGCCGATCGGGGCCTTCCAGGGCGCCCTCGCGCCGCTGGCCGCGCCGGCCCTGGGCAGCATCGCCACGGCCGCCGCGGTGGCCGACGCCGGCGTGCCGCTCGATGCCATCGACGACGCGATCCTCGGCTGCTGCCTGTTCGCCGGTCTGAAACAGGCGCCGGCCCGCCAGGCGGTGCTCGGCGCCGGGCTGCCCGACCGGGTGCCGTGCACGACCCTGTCGAAGATGTGCGGCTCCGGCCTGCGCGCCATCACGCTGATCCACGACCAGCTGTGCGCCGGCAGCATCACGGTCGGGCTGGCCGGCGGCATGGAGTCGATGACCAACGCGCCCCACCTGCTCACCCGCGCCCGCGCCGGCTACCGGCTGGGCCACGGCCAGCTGCACGACCACCTCTTCCTCGATGGCCTCGAGGATGCCTACGAGGGGCAGTTGATGGGCTACTACGCGGACACCATCGCCGAGGAGCTCGGCATTGGCCGCGCCGCGCAGGATGCCTGTGCCGCCGAGTCCGTCCGCCGCGCCCAGGCCGCGGTGGCCAGCGGCGCCTTCGACGCCGAGATCGCGCCGGTGGCCGCCAACGCCGGCCGCGCCCGGGTCGCGCTGGTGCGCGACGAAACCCCCGCCACCTGCGACGCCGAACGGCTCGCCAGCGCGCGCGCCGCCTTCCGGCCGAACGGCAGCGTCACCGCCGGCAACGCCTCGTCGATCTCCGACGGCGCCGCCGCCCTGGTGCTGGCCCGCCAATCCACCGCCGCCGCCCACGGCCGCACGCCGCTGGCCCGCATCGTCGGCCACGCCACCCACGCCCAGGCCCCGTCGCGATTTACGACGGCCCCCGCCCACGCCGTCAACAAGCTGCTGGCGCAGATCGGCTGGGAGGTGGCCGACGTGGACCTGTTCGAGATCAACGAGGCCTTCGCCGTGGTCGCCCTGATCGCCCGCCAGGCACTGGACATCCCCGCCGATCGGCTCAACGTGGATGGCGGCGCCTGCGCCCTCGGTCACCCCATCGGCGCCACCGGCGCCCGCCTCGTCGTGACCCTGATCCACGCCCTGCGCCGCCGCGGCCTCAGGCGCGGCATCGCGGCCCTGTGCATCGGCGGCGGCGAGGCCGCCGCCATCGCCATCGAGACCGGCTGATCCCTCCGGAGACGACAGCTCTCCTCCCTTGGGCGGCGCGAACGGGCGGCCGCCCCTTTTTTTTCGTGCGCCCTCAGCCTGCGTTTGCTGAAAGCCGTTGTGCAGGGCTCATGCGTCTCGACGGGTAGGGCGGAAGCGCCGAAGGCGTCATCCGCCGGACGGAACGCAGCGTGCCCGGGCACCCGGCGGATGACGCTGCG
>JAGRGD010000323.1 GCA_020445665.1 Rhodocyclaceae bacterium | reverse complement strand
TGAGCCCGCGCCACTTCGTTGCGCTCGTCGCCAAGGGCGAAGCTGGGAATTCGCGGAGCATTGCTCCGCGCCAGCGAAGCCGGCGGGCTGTGCAAAGCCCGCAGTGGACCGCCACCCTTGCCTTCCTTCCGCGCCTTGTGGCACAGGCTCAAAGTCTCAACGCGATCCGCCATACAAATGTCCACAGACCCTAGAACCCCTGGTGCAGGAGGTCTATCGCAGCCACGATTTCGTTTTGACGATTGCTGGCATTGAATGTGGCGCTCTTGAGTTCGCTGACCGGCACGGCGGCCATGAATTGCGTTGCCATCACATGCAACTTGCCGTCGATATCGAACAACGGGTTCAGCATTTTCGCGGCCTTGGGCGCCATCTCCAGCGGCAGCAATGGAACCACGACGCGCGTGTTGAAGTGAGCCATCAAGTCGGCCTGGATATCGATGAGGTACCCATGGCCCGACGGGTTTGGGTAGACGTTGAATCTGCTCATCAGAACATCCGGTACTTGCCCAGGGGCAGCCCATGCCGCTCAACGAACGTATTCGAGCTTTCTATGGCCTCTTGATTCTCCTTGAGCCAGAGTTCTGCGCGCTTCGCGGCGACCGCTCTGGCCAGCCCGGCTTCGGCAGCCTGCGACACGTTGATGCGCAGTTTCTTGGCCTCATCGAGAAGGTTCTCTGCCAAAGACACGTTGGTGGCGCGCTTGGGGGGCGATGTGTGGCCAGTCCCGGCTTTCATGGCGCTTCCCTTTCAATGCACGGCATGCATGACGTAATGAATGTGCATTATAGGCAACATTCTTGATGCGCATTTGGGTGGTTGCCGGGTTCTCTTTGGGGGTGGGTTGCGGGGCTCGTCGTCCCAAAGGCGTGAGTCTGAGGCAGCTTCGAATGAACACCCCGCCAAAACAAAAACGCCGCCCGGTCAGGGGCGGCGTCCGTGGGCGCTGGACTCTGCTCAGAACTGCTGCAGGGCCAGTACGCCGAGCTTGACGGTGTTGTCCTCGGGGTCGTTCGAGAGCACGAAGCCGAGATTCTGGACGAAGCGCAGCATGCGTTCGTTCTCGGCCAGGAAGACGCCGTTCATGTACTTCAGGCTGCGGTCGCGGGCGGTCTCGATCAGGATGCCCATCAGCTTGCGGGCGAGCCCGCGATGCTGCCACTCGTCGGCCACGACGACGGCGAACTCGCAGCTCTCGCCGTCCGGGTTGACGGCGTAACGGCAGACGCCGATCTCGATCTCGCCGTCCTCGCCACCGCCGCGGGGAATCGTCGCGACAAAGGCCATCTCGCGGAAATAGTCGATCTGGGTCAGTCTCACGACCATCGCCGGAGGCAGCTCCCGCACGGTGTTCATGAAGCGGAAGTACTTGGTCTCGGGCGACAGATTGCGGACGAACTCCACCTCGATGTCCGCGTCCTCCGGCTTGATCGGCCGGATCGTGACTTCGGTCCCTTCCGACTGCCACGTGCTGATCAGGTGCGACGGATAGGGGTGGATCGCCATGTGCGAGTAGCGATCGGCACCCGGCGCGACGTTGTCGACCACGATGCGAGCATCGACCGCCACTGCGCCATGCTCATCGACGATCAGCGGATTGATCGTCAGCTCGCGAATCCACGGCAACTCGCAGATCATCTCCGAGACGCGCAGCAGCACGAACTCCAGCGACTTCATGTCGGCTGGCGGCATGGTGCGGAACTCGTCGAGCATCGGCGCGATCCGTGCCGAGCGGATCAGGTCCCGTGCCAGATAGGGGTTCAGCGGCGGCAGGGCGACCGAGCGGTCGCGGTGCACATCGACCCGGTTACCCCCCTCGCCGAAGGTCACCACCGGACCGAAGACCGCATCCCGCGTGCTCCCCACCATCAGCTCACGGCCATTGGGCTTGGAGATCATCGGTTCGATCGCGACGCCATTGACCTGCGCCTCCGGGTGCTTCTGCCGGACGCTTTCGAGGATCTCCTGGTAGGCCGTGCGGACCGCCGCCAGGTTGTTCAGGTTGAGGCGCACACCCCCGGAGTCGGCCTTGTGGGTGATGTTGGGCGAATCGATCTTCATCACCACGGGCAGCCCGATCTCTTCGGCCAGCACCATGGCCTCGGTGGCCGAGCGGGCGACGACGGTCTGGGCGATGGGAATCCGGAAGGCGGCCAGGAGTGCCTTCGACTCCATCTCGTTGAGCACCTTGCGGCGCTCCGAGAGCGCGGTCTCGATCACCAGGCGGGCACTCTCGATGGAGGGCGGCTTGAGGTGCGAGAGCAGCGACGCCGGCGTCTGGACCAGCAGCTTCTGGTTCTTGTAGTAGGCCGAAATCTGGCTGAACAGCTCGACCGCCGGCTCTGGCGTGCGCAGGGACGGGACGCCGGCCTCTATGAACAGGCTGCGCGCCTCGAGGACCATCTCGCGGCCGATCCAGCAGGCCAGGATCGGCTTGTCCGCCTTCTTGTCGATCTCGATGATCTTGCGAGCCACCTCGGTCGGCGAAGTCAGCGCCTGAGGCGTCATGATGGCCATCACGCCATCGACGTTGGGATCTTCGAGGACAGTGCTCAGGGTCTTGCCGTAGCGCTCCGCGTCGGCGTCGCCGAGCAGGTCGATCGGGTTGCCCTTGGACCAGGCCGGCGGCAGGAACTCATTGAGCTTGGCGACCGTGCCCTCGGTGAGCTGCGCCAGGGGGATGCCCAGGTCGGCAGCGCGGTCGGCGGCCATCACGGCCGGCCCGCCGCCATTGGTCATCAGCAGCAGGCGATCACCGCGGGGATGGAAGTGGGTGAACAGGGCACTGGCGGCGGCGAACATCTGGCCGATGTTGTAGAGCCGCACCGCGCCCGAGCGGCGCAGGGCCGCATCGAACACGGCGTCTTCGCCGACCATGGCGCCGGTGTGCATCAGCGCGGCGGCGGAACCCGCCGGATTGCGCCCGACCTTGATCACCAGCACCGGCTTGACCCGCGCGGCGCCGCGCAGGGCGCTCATGAAGCGGCGCGCGTCGCGTACGCCCTCGACGTAGAGGAAGATGCTCTCGGTGCGCGGGTCCGACATCAGGTATTCGACGACCTCGCCGAAGTCGATGTCGCTCGAGGCGCCCAGCGAGATCACGTTGGAGAAGCCGACATTGTTCGGCTTGGCCCAGTCGAGAATCGCCGTGCACAGGGCGCCGGACTGGGACACCAGCGCGATCGAGCCCTTGTGGGCATGGCCCTGGGCAAAGGAGGCATTGAGGCCGAGATCGGGCCGGATGATGCCGAGGCAGTTGGGGCCGAGAATGCGGAGCCGGTGCCGTCGGGCCGTCTCGAGGACTGCGCGCTCGAGGGCGGCGCCACGGGGGCCGGCCTCGCTGAAGCCGGCCGAGAGGATCACGATGGCCTTGGTGCCGGCGTGGCCGCAGGCGTCGACGATGGCCGGTACGGTCGCCGCAGGTGTCGCGATGACGGCCAGATCGAGGCGCTGGGGAATGTCTTCGACCGAGCGGTAGCACGGGACGTCGAACACTTTCTCGCGGTTCGGATTGACGGCGAACAGTCGGCCCTTGAAGCCCGCATCGAGCATGTTGCGGATCAGGACCGCGCCAATCGAGCCCTCACGTTCGCTGGCGCCGACAATGCCAACGGAGCGGGGCTCGAAAAGCGGGGTGAGGTAGTGGCGTTCCTTCATCTTGGGGCCCCGGGACGGGAGTGGGTGCGGATCCGGTTCTTGTTGATGCCGTCCCGCCGCATTGACCGGTTGCCGGCGGGGTCGCGCGTTCAGGCGCCTTGTTGTGGTGATGCTGACTCCGGATTATCGGACCCGCGCCGCCAGAGTTGAATCTGCGGGCGGACTATTGCAGTGCAGCACAGGAATTCTGGCACAAAGCCCCAGCTTGCGCGACACGCGTTGCGTGAATGCGACAGCGCCATCAGCCCAGCGTGAAGTAGAAACGGGCGCCCTCGCCGGGCGCCGATTCGGCCCAGACCCGACCGCCGTGCCGCTGGATGATGCGCTGGACCGTCGCCAGCCCAATGCCGGAGCCCTCGTACTGGCTGTGGCGATGCAGCCGCTGGAAGGGCTGGAACAGCTTGCCGGCGTGGTTCATGTCGAAGCCGGTGCCGTTGTCGGCGACACAGTAGGCCAGCAGTTCGTCGCGCCGCTCGGCGAAAAAGCGCAGCTTGGCGGTCTCGCGCTCGGCGCTGAACTTCCAGGCGTTGCGCAGCAGGTTCTCCATGACGACCCGGATCAGTACCCGGTCGGCCTGAACCACCAGTCCGGCGGTCACCTCCAGGTCGGTACGCCGGTCGGGGCTCTCCGCACGCAGGTCGTCGACGATCTGGACCGCCAGCTCCGACAGATCCACCGATTCCTTGCGAAGGGTCTGCCGGGTCAGGCGGGCCAGTTCGAGCAGGTCGTCGATCAGGTTGGCCATCCGGTGGCTGGCGGCCCGGATGCGCTGCAGGTACTGCAGGGCGAGCTGGTCGAGGCGGTCGCGGTAGTCCTCTTCGAGGACATGGGCAAAACCATCGATGGCCCGCAGTGGCGCGCGCAGATCGTGGGAGACCGAATACGAGAAGGCCTCCAGCTCGCGGTTCGAGGCCTCCAGTTCGGAGGTGCGCATCTGGACCCGGTTTTCCAGCTCGTGATTGATGTTCTTCAGGGTCAGCTCGGCGATCTTGCGGGTCGAGATGTCGTCGAGGGAGCCGTTGACGCCCGACACCGTGTCGTCGTTGGCCGGAATGGGGCGCGTCGTCGCCTCGATCCAGCGGATTTCGCCGCCGGCGGTCCGCAGCCGCAGTTCGGCCTCGAAGTGGGACCCCGGCGAGCTGAGCAGATGGGCGACCCGCCGCTGGAACTTGCTGCGGTCGTCCGGATGGAAGAAGTCCGACAGGGGGGCGCCGAGGCTCTCGGCGATGCCGAAGCCGGAGATCTTCGGCCAGGCGCTGTTGAGGAAGGTCAGGCGGCCCTGGGCGTCGGTCTGGAAGATGACCTCGTTCACCGACTCGACCACGTCCCGGTAGCGCGCCTCGCTCTCGCGCAGGGCGCGCTGGGCAGCGAGGCGCTCGGCGATGTTGCGCAGCACGCAAAGCACCACACGCTCGTCGTCGAGTTCGACATTCACGGCCGTCGCTTCGACGTCTACCGGCGCGCCATCCATGCGCCGGAACTGGAACTGCTCGGGCGTCGCGCCGCCTGCGGTGGCGCGCTCGAGCAGGCCGGCCATGCGGTGGCGGGTGTCGGCCTGCCGCTCGTCGTCCACCAGGTCGAGCATCTGCCGCCCCACCAGTTCGCCCTCGGAGGCGGCACCGAACACCTTGACGCAGGCCGGGTTGGCGAAGCGGATCACGCCCTGGTGATGGACGAAGATCGCATCGGGCGAGAGATCCACCAGGCTGCGGTAGCGCGCCTCGCTGTCGTGCAGGGCGCGCAACGCGGCGATCCGCTCGTCGATGTCCTCGAATACGGCGATGAACTGACGCGCCTCGCCGCCCTGGTCGCGCAGCAGGCTCAGGTTCATCCGCACCCACAACTCGCTGCCGTCCTTGCGGGTGAAGCGCTTCTCCCGGGTGTGGGTCGGCCAGGAGCCATCTGCGATGCACTCGAGGGCGCGGCGCTCGGCCGGCCGGTCGTCCGGGTGCGTCACCAGCAGGGCGGCGCGACCGACCAGCTCGTCACGGCTGAAGCCTAGCATGTGGCACAGGGTGTCGTTGGTCTCGACCCACTTGCCGTCGAGGCTGAGGCTGGCGATGCCGACGGGTGCCTGCTGGAAGGTCGTGCGGTAGCGCGCCTCGCTCTCCGCCAGCGCCTCCTGCACCTGCCGCTCTGCGGTGATATCGCGGATCACGCCGCGGTAGGCGATGACCTCGCCCTGGTCGTTCCGCAGCGGCCTGCCGGAGATGGCATACCAGCCCGCATCGGGGCGGTCGTCGGCGATCCGGAAGATGTAGTCGGAAAAATCCTCTCCGCTGCGCTGGGCGTCCACCAGCGCGCGCCAGGTGCCGGATTCCTCCGGCTCGTTGGCGATCTGGGGCAGGCTGTGGCCCAGCCAGCGCTCGCGGATCCAGGGTGCCAGCGTGCCACCGGCGGTGGCGATGTCGGTGAAGCGCAGTGCGGCGTCCTGCTCCCAGTACCAGTCCGAAGAGAGGGCGACCAGGTCGCGGAAACGATCTTCGCTGGCGCGCTGGACCTGGGTGGCTTCGATACGGGCCGTCAGGTCGCGCCCGACGCCGCGGTAGCCGAGGAAGTGGCCGTTGCGTTCAATCATCGGGCGGCCGATGAACTCCAGGTGCCGCAGGCGTCCGGAGGGGTCGCGGCGGGGGGTGACCACGCGCAGCTCCTCGCGCGCCACGACCCGTTGCCGATAGTCGTCCCAGAAGCCCTCGGCCAGTTCCTCGAAGTCCATCTCCCACGGTCGCCGGCCAATAAAATCGGCAGGATCCATCGTGGTGGTCGATCGGATGCCGTTGCTGATCAGGGTGAAGCGGTGCTGGCCATCCACCTCCCACAGCCAGTCGGCCGACAGCTCGATGAAGTCGAGGAGCCGGCGCTGGTTGGATTCGGCGATCTCCGAGACTGTCTGGCTGAAGGCGACGGCGAACTCGTAGCGGTTCTGCAGGCGCTTGAGGATCTGGTAGGCGAAGAGCGCCGCCAGCGCGATGATCCCTCCGCTCGCGAGGGGCAGGTAGCGTTGCCAGCCGGTCAGTTCGGGCCCCCGGTAGCCGGCATGGACAGCCCAGGCGGGGAATGCGCCGGGCAACGCCACGGCGATGCCTTCGAGCGGCTCGGGGGCGGCCCGCCCGAGGCGCAGCGAGACCCGGTCGTCGCCAGCGCCCGCTTCCTCCAGGAGGCGGGCCATCGAGTAGGTCTGGGACCAGCCGTCCGGCAGACGGAGTTCGAGCCGAAGCGTGTCGGTCGGCAGGTGCTCGGCGAGGCTGACGGCGGGCGTGCCCTCGACCGCGACCGCATTGGCCAGGGGCTGGCCGAGCCGCTTGGCGAGTTCCTCGCGCAATCGGGCGGCGTCGGACGACTCGGGGCGTGCCACCAGCAGCAGGTCGAGGGCGTCGAGAAAGGCCGCGATGTAGGTGGCGCCACTGCGGGCGGCAGAGGCGAGGCGCTGCTGGGCATTCTCCTGCAGCGCCCGGTGCACGGCGAGGCTGGCCAGGATCGCGAGGAGCAGGCCGATCGCCAGGACCGCGCGGGCAACAATCTTGCGCTGGGCCAGGCGCTGGATGCGCGAGCCGGAGCTCACGGCCGACCGACTCCGTCGGCGGCCGCAGGGGCGCGCTGCGCGGGCCTTGTCGGCGGTCCCGGCAATGCGTTCGGAATGAATTGGCTGGCGGCGGCCACGATCGCTCGCGTTCTGTCCATATGGGCGGAATGATACGTCCTGGCGCGATCCGGAGCACGCACACGGGCAGCGGGATGCGCGTGGCGCGGCGGCGGCTTAGAATCGCGTCTCCCTCCACCCGCCCGATCGACCCCATTGCCAAGGCCATGTCCCCGTTGAACGACCCCGACCTCTTGCGCCAGCGCTGTCTGATCGACAACGTGTGGCGGGCCGCTGGCGATGGCGCGACGATGCCCGTGACCGATCCCGCGACGGAGCAGCCGCTGGCCGTCGTGCCGGCGCTGTCGGCGACCGAGGTACGGGAGGCGATCGACGCTGCAGAAAGGGCGCGCAAGCCATGGCGGGACCTGCTCGCGCGGGACCGGTTCCGGATCCTGCGTCGCTGGCACGATCTCATGCTGGTTCACGCCGAGGACCTCGCCCAGTTGATGACCGCCGAGCAGGGCAAGCCCCTCGGTGAGGCCCGCAGCGAGGTTGCGAGCGCGGCGGCCTATGTGGAGTGGTTCGCCGAAGAAGGCAAGCGGGTCTACGGTGACACGATCCCCACCAACCGCCCGGACCGTCGCCTGATGGTGATCCGCCAGCCGGTCGGGGTCTGCGCGGCGATCACGCCGTGGAACTTCCCGGCGGCGATGGTCGCGCGCAAGGTGGCGCCGGCGCTGGCGGCGGGCTGCCCGGTGGTGGTCAAGCCGGCCGAGCAGACGCCGCTGACCGCCTTGGCACTCGGCGAGCTGGCCGTACGGGCCGGCTTTCCGCCGGGGGTCTTCAACGTGGTGACGGGCGACCCGCTGGTGATCGGCCGCGAGCTCACCGACAGCCCGCTGGTGCGCAAGCTTTCCTTCACTGGCTCGACCGAGGTGGGGCGCCTGCTGATGGCCCAGTGCGCACCGACCATCAAGAAGCTGTCCCTCGAGCTGGGCGGCAACGCGCCCTTCATCGTCTTCGACGACGCCGACGTGGACGCCGCGGTCGAGGGCGCCCTGGCCTCCAAGTACCGCAACACCGGCCAGACCTGCGTCTGCGCCAACCGGCTGCTGGTGCAGGACGGCGTCTATGACCGCTTCGCCGAACAGCTGGCCGAGGCGGTCGCCCGCTTGCGGGTCGGAGACGGGCGAGACAGCGAAACGCACCTGGGGCCCCTGATCGACGCTGAGGCCATCGCAAAGGTCGAGGCCCACGTCCAGGATGCGGTCGCCAAGGGGGCCCGCATCCTGACCGGGGGGCGGCGCCACCCGCGGGGTCGACGCTTCTTCGAGCCGACGGTGCTGGCCGACGTGACCACTGACATGCGGGTGGCGCGCGAAGAGATCTTCGGGCCGGTGGCGCCCCTTTTCCGCTTCCACACCGAGGAGGAGGCGATCCGCATGGCCAACGAGACCGAGTACGGCCTGGCCGCCTATTTCTTCTCGCGCGACGTGGGGCGGATCTTCCGTGTCGGCGAGGAACTGGAGTACGGCATGGTCGGGATCAACACCGGCGTGATGTCGAGCGAACTGGCGCCCTTCGGCGGCATCAAGCAGTCGGGCATGGGCCGCGAGGGCTCCCGCTACGGCATCGACGAATATCTGGAAATGAAGTACCTGTGCCTGGCGGGGATCGACCGGTGAGCGGCCTCGCCCATACGCCCTACGGGGCTCCGTCGCCCTGGCTGGTGCGCTTCGCGCCGCTGATCGTCGCCGGCGGGGAAGTGCTCGACTACGCCTGCGGCGGCGGACGCCACGCCCGCTGGCTGGCCTCTCGGGGCTACCGGGTCGAGGCCGTGGACCGGGATGCTCCGTCGCTCGACCTGCTCGCCGGCCTCCACAACATCCGGCCGGTGAGGGCCGATCTGGAAGAGGGGCCCTGGCCCTTCGGCGGTCGGCGCTTCGACGCGGTGGTGATGACCAACTATCTGTTCCGGCCGCGTTTCGCGATGATGCTCGATCTGGTCGCGCCGGGGGGCATGCTCCTGGCCGAGACCTTCATGCTCGGCAACGAACGTTTCGGCAAGCCCTCGAACCCGGACTTCCTGCTGTGCCCGGGGGAACTCCTCGAGCGCGTCGCGGCGGACTTTACGGTGGTGGCCTTCGAGCAGGGGCAGGTGGAGACGCCGAAGCCGGCGATGGTGCAGCGGATCTGCGCGGTCCGCGGCAACGTGCCGACCGCGCTGCCGCCCGCGGCCTGAGGGCTCAGGCCGCCTCGTCCGCCAGGATCCGCCCGGCCAGAACCCGGACCCCGGCCTCGCCGAGGTCGTCGCAATCGTAATGGCGGGCCTCGCCGAAGCGGACGTAGTTGCGATTCTGGCTGCGGTGGTAGAGCGGATCGTAGTGCTGGTCCATGAACTCGCCGAACAGGGTCCGGAAGTCCCTGGCGTCCGCCAGGGCAGACCACCGCTCGAGGGTCTCGTTGCTCTGCAGGCTCTTGAGGCAGGAGATCCGGAACTTGAGGTCGTCGACGTCGTCGCCCAGGTAGGCGTAGTCACGCAGCAGGAATTCGAGGCGGGCATCACGCGTTGCATCGACGGCCACGCAGGGGCTGGCCCGCATCGCCCCGATCAGCGCGTCCGGTACGTGGGTGCGGCCGATCTTCTTGCTCTCGGCTTCGACGAAGACGGGCCGCGCCGGGTCGAGGCGCCGGAGGATGGCCCAGGTCTCCGACTCGAAGCGCTTCTGGCTCGGCTGCGGCGTGCCCGGGATCGTGCCCAGCACCGAGCCCTTGTGGCGTGCCAGGCCTTCCAGATCCAGCACCTGTGCGCCCGCAGCGGCGAGGGCCTCCAGCAGCCGTGTCTTGCCGCTGCCGGTGGCGCCACAGACGACACGCCAGTCGAAGCGCTCTGACAAGGTGTCCAGTTCCTGGACCATCTCCCGTCGCCAGGCCTTGTAGCCGCCGTCGAGCTGGTGGGCGTCCCAGCCGATCATGCGCATCCAGCTGACGAAGCTGCCGCTGCGCTGGCCGCCACGCCAGCAATAGACCAGCGGCCGCCATTTTTTCGGGCGGTCCTGGAACTTGTCGAGCAGGTGGCGGGCCAGGTTGGCGGCCACCAGAGCGCCCCCGAGCCGGCGCGCCTCGAAGGGCGAGACCTGCTTGTAGATCGTGCCGACGCGGGCCCGCTCCTCGTTGTCGAGTACAGGACAGTTGATCGCACCGGGGATCGCGTCCTCCTCGAACTCCGCGGGCGAGCGCACGTCGATGATCTCGTCAAACCCATCCAGCTGTGCTACGGTCGCGACGCCTTTGTGCATGCCATCCCTGCCCGCTCGGGCAACTCTTTGTTCTCCGCCCTGGAGCGGATTCTGGGTCAATGGAAACGATCAGACTGACGCAATTTTCCCATGGCGGTGGATGCGGCTGCAAAATTGCGCCGGCCGTCCTCGCCGATCTGCTCGCGCGTGCGCCCGCCGGCATCGTCCCCCCGCAGTTGCTGGTGGGGGCCGAGACGGCCGATGATGCGGCCGTCTACCAGCTCAACGAGCGGCAGGCGATTGTCGCCACCACCGATTTCTTCACCCCGATCGTCGACGACCCCTTTGACTTCGGCCGCATTGCGGCGACCAACGCCATCTCGGACGTCTACGCCATGGGTGCGACGCCGATCATGGCGCTGGCGGTGGTCGGCATGCCCCTCGACAAGCTACCGGGCGAGGTGATCGGGCGCATCCTTGAAGGCGGCGCCAGCATCTGCCGCGAAGCGGGCATCCCGATCGCCGGCGGTCACTCGATCGACGTGCTGGAGCCGATCTACGGGCTGGTTGCGCTCGGGGTCGTCGATCCGGCCCTGGTCAAGCGCAACGCCGGCGCCCGGGCGGGCGACCGCCTGGTGCTCGGCAAGCCGCTGGGCGTCGGCATCCTGTCGGCGGCGCTGAAGAAGGGCCTGCTGGATGCGGACGGCTACGCCGAGATGATCCGCCACACGACGCGGCTTAACACGCCGGGGCCGGCCCTCGCGGCGATGGACGCGGTGCACGCCGTCACCGACGTGACCGGCTTCGGGCTCGCAGGGCACCTGCTGGAGGTGTGCCGCGGTTCCCGACTCGCGGCGCGGCTGGACTTCGATCGCATTCCGCTGATCGATGCCGCGGCGGGCTTTGCCCGCGACGGGATCGCCACCGGCGCGTCGGGGCGCAACTGGGCCGGCTACTGCGACCAGGTCCACCTCGCGCCGGGCATGCAGGACTGGCAGCAGAAGCTGCTGACCGACCCGCAGACCAGCGGTGGCCTGCTGGTGAGCTGCGCGCCGGAAGCGGTGGCCGACGTGCTGGCCTGCTTCGATCAGGCCGGTTTCGACCAGGCCGCGGAAATCGGTGCGCTGTCCACCGGTCTGGTTTCGCTGTCGGTGGTCTGACGGGGCGCCGGCGACAGGCGGGAAGCGCAGCGGCTCAGGGGGCCGAATCGAGCAGCGGCCGCAACGCCGCCAGCACATGGCGCATCAGGGCCGGCTGGGCCTCCGCGGTCGGGTGCAGGCCGTCGCTCTGGAAACGGCTCCGGTCGAGGGCCACCGGCTCGAGCAGGAAGGGCAGGAGGGGCACGTCGAGCGTGCTGGCGGTCTTTTCGAAGGTTTCCTGGAACTTGGCGGCGTAGGCCGGGCCATAGTTCGGTGGCATCCGCATCCCGACCAGCAGGACCTTCGACCCCGCATCCTGCGCGGCCCGGATCATTGCCTCGAGATTGCCTCGCATCAGGCGCGCCGGCAGGCCCCGCAGGCCGTCATTGGCGCCGAGGGCGAGGACCAGGATGTCGGGGTGATGGCGGGCCAGGGCGTCGGGCAGGCGGGAGCGGCCGCCTGCGGTGGTCTCGCCCGAGATGCTGCCATTGACCACACGGGCCTCGCGCCCCTGGTCGCGCAGGGTGTTCTCGAGCAGGCTCGGCCAGGCCTGTTCGGCGCGCAATCCGTAGCCTGCCGATAGACTGTCGCCCCAGACAAGTATCGTGGCGGCCTGGGCCAGGCCGGCCCATGAAAGGACAATGAATACCGCGATGGATCGCAACCCTGTCATTCCTCACTCCCCTCCGGTGATCGAAGCCCGTGGCCTCGGTCGCGTCGTGTCCGTTTCCGGCAACGCACAGCCCTTGACCATTCTCGACGCCGTGAGTTTCGCGGTGGGCGAGGGCGAGACGGTCGCCATCGTCGGCGCCTCGGGCTCGGGCAAGTCTACCCTGCTCGGTCTGCTGGCCGGCCTCGACACGCCGAGCAGCGGGGATGTGCTGATCCGTGGCCAGTCCCTCGCCGCCCTCGACGAGGACGCCCGCGCCGCGTTGCGGGGCGAGCAGGTGGGCTTCGTGTTTCAGTCCTTTCAGTTGCTGCCGGCCCTCAGCGCCCTCGAGAACGTCATGCTGCCCCTCGAACTCGCCGGTGTCAGCCGCGCCGAGGCCACGGCCCGCGACTGGCTGGAGCGGGTGGGCCTGGGCGGGCGCGTTGCCCACTATCCGCGTCAGCTCTCCGGGGGCGAACAGCAGCGGGTCGCGCTGGCGCGGGCCTTCGCGACGGAGCCCTCGCTGCTGCTCGCGGATGAGCCGACCGGTAACCTGGATGCCACCACCGGCGCGGCGATCATCGAACTGCTGTTTTCCCTCAACCGGGAGCGTGGGGCCACGCTGTTGCTGGTGACGCACGATGAGGAACTGGCCGCACGCTGCGACCGGCAGTTGCGCATGCATGCGGGCACCCTCGGCGAGGCCGAAGCGGTCCTGCGCTCTGCCTCGGCGGGACTGTGAGTCGGATCAAGGTTCGCGTCCGTCACCGTATCGCAGGGTGGGCGATCGTGCTGGAATGACCCTGACAGGCGCGCGCGGCCGGACTCGCCAGCGCATGCTGCGGCTGGTCGCGCTAACATCCACGTTTCTGTTTGGGAAGAGGCGGTCAAGAATGTCGCTGATCGAATGGACACCCTCGCTGGCCACCGGCCAGATGGAGATTGACGCGCAGCACACGGTGCTGGTGGCGATCCTCAACCGGCTGCACGATGCCATTCAGGGTGGGGAGGCCGAGGCGTCCACCAAGCTGATCCTCCACGAGCTGGTGGAATACACCCACTACCATTTCGAGAGCGAGGAGGCGCTGATGGAGCGCGTTCCGCCCGAGGTGGCGAAAGCCCACAAGGCCAATCACCAGCGCCTGCTCGACCAGGTGCTCGAGTTTCAGGGCCAGTGCGAGCGGGGCGAGATCCACCCCCAGGAGTTGCTGCAGTTCCTCAAGGACTGGCTGATGCTGCACATCACCGGCACCGACAAGCAGCTCGCTGCGACGCTGGTCAAGAACCGCGAGCCGGCCTGAAGCCGCAGCTGCGGGCTCAGCCCAGGCGCGACAGCACCCCGCCAGCGGCCGCCTGGCCGCTGCGCACCGCCCCTTCGATGGTCGCCGGGTACGGCCCGCGGGTGTAGTCGCCAGCCAGCCACAGCCCATCCACCGCGGTGACGTTGGCCGGCCGCGCCAGCCCGGGCGTACAGGCAAACGTCGCCCGCTTCTCGGCAATCGTCTGGATCCAGGCGACCTTCGGCAGGCGGCCGAAGGCCTGCTCGATCTGGCGTTGCACGGCCAGCTCCAGGTCGGCGTGGGTGAGGGCCTCGTGATCGCCGCCGCCGCTGATCACGGCTGCCAGCAGGCCGGCGGGGCCGCCTGCCTGGTGTCGGTCGAAGAGCCACTGGGCGGGGCCGCCGGTGAGCCCCATCATCGGACAGGGCATCGGAGGCGCCGACTCGAACTGCAGGTAGACGGTGATGGTCGGCTGGTAGGCCATTGCGCCCAGCGAACGAGTCAGATCCCCGAGGGCGGGAAAGCCTTCGAGGAGCGCGCCCGCATGGTAGGGCGCGGTCGCCACCACCACCTGGTGGTAGCCCGCCCAGGTGGGCCCACCATCGAGCCAGAAGGCCCCATCCTCGAGCCGGATGCCCCTGATCGGGTCGCTGGTGCGGATCGTGTGTCCGCGCCGCCCCAGCCAGCGGGTGGCCGGCACCGGAAACAGCTCCGAGAGGTCCACTCGCGGAATCAGCAGCTCGCTGGCCGAGGCGCCCGCAGCGAGGCTGTCGCGCAGCACGTTGGCGAAGACCTGGGCCGAGGCCTCGCGCACCGGCGTGTTCAAGGCCGCGACGCAGAGGGGCTCCCACACCCGCTCGCGCATCGTGGGCGTCTGGCCGGCATCGAGCAGCAGGTTCGCCACCGGACGGTCGGGCGCGACCGTCCAGTCGAGCCGCCTGAGGTGGCGGATTAGCCGCGCGGCCGCCCGCCGGTCCGCCCAGCTCATCCCCCTGGCGCGCAGGATGCCGACGGCCAGGTGGAGCGGCGCCGGCAGGCGCGCGGCGCGCAGCAGGAATCCGTCCGGATAGGCAAGGGTCAGGGGCAGGCTCTCGAACACCGTCGGCGAGACGCCGACCGAACGGAGCAGGCCGAGGGTCTGGGTGTAGGCCCCGATCAGCAGGTGCTGGCCGTTGTCGAGGGGCGTGTCGGGACGGGCGACCACCCGCGCCCGGCCGCCGAGCACCCGGCCGGCCTCGAATACCGTGACCCGCACCTTGCCCGAGCGGGCGAGCGCCACGGCGCAGGCCAGGCCGGCGTAGCCGCCGCCGATGACCGCGATCTCGGGTTTCACCCGCGGATCCAGGTGGTGCCGGCCAGCCAGACCTTGCGCAGGGGGGTAAGCGAGGTGCGCCGGTCCAGCACCTGAAAGCCGTCGGCCCGGATCTCGGCCAGCAGCGTGCGATAGATCGCCGCCATCACCAGGCCCGGGCGCTGGGCCTTTCTGTCCACCGCTGGCAACTGGGCGAAGGCCTTGTCGTAGAAGGACTCGGCACGCTGGTACTGGAACTCCATCAGGGCCGCAAAGCGCTCGGAGTGCTGCCCCTCGAGCAGTTCGCCGGCCGGCACCTCAAAGCGCTGCAACTCGTCGATGGGCAGGTAGATGCGGCCCCGGCGGGCGTCCTCGCCCACGTCCCGGATGATGTTGGTGAGCTGAAAGGCCATGCCCAGGTCGTGGGCGTACTTCAGCGTCTGGCGGTCCTGGTAGCCGAAGATGCCCGCCGAGAGCAGGCCGACCACGCTGGCCACCCGGTAGCAGTAGAGCTGCAGGCTCCGGAAGTCGGGATAGCGGGCGAGTTGCAGGTCCATCTGCATGCCGTCGATGATCTCGAGCAGCTGCTCGACCGGCAGGTCGAAACGGGGCGATACGTCCTGCAGCGCCTGGGTCACCGGGTGCGTTGCGCCGCCTTCGCTCATCGCGGCGACCTCGCCCCGCCACCAGTCGAGCTTGCTCTCGGCCAGCATCGGGTCGTTGCACTCGTCGACCACGTCGTCCACCTCGCGGCAGAAGGCGTACAGGGCCGTGATCGCCTGGCGACGCTCGGGCGGCAGGAACAGGAAGCTGTAGTAGAAGCTCGAGCCGCTGGCGGCGGCCTTGTCCTGGCAATACTGGTGGAAGTCCATGCTCATCCGTGGGTCGCGGCCCGCCAGGCGAGGCGCAGCCAGTCCGGGCGCCCCAGCACGGGGCGGTGATCGAAGACATCGTAGCCGACTGCCTCGATGCGTTCCAGAATCCGCAACCCGCCCTGCACGATCAGCCGCAGCTCCCAGCCGATGCGGCCGGGCAGGCGACGGGCGAGCGGGGCGCCGTCGATCATCATGCTGCGGGCGCGGTCGCACTCGAAGGCCATCAGGGCGCGCCAGTGGTCGTCGACGCGACCGTCGGCGATCTGGTCCTCGCCGACGCCGAAGCGCGCGCGGCTGTCGGCGGGCAGATAGATCCGGTCCTTGCGCCAGTCCACGGCCACGTCCTGCCAGAAGTTGATCAGTTGCAGCGCGCTGCAGATGGCGTCGGACTGGCGCAGGTCCTCGGCCGACTCGTGGCCGTAGAGCCGCAGCAGCAGCCGCCCGACCGGATTGGCCGAGCGTCGGCAGTAGTCGAGCAGCTCGGCAAAGTCCCGATAGCGGGTCTGGACCACGTCCTGGCTGAAGGCGTCGAGCAGGTCGCGCAGCGACGGAATCGGCAGATCCCACTGGCGCACGTTGCGGGCGAGCCGCGCGAAGAGCGGGTCTGGCGGGGTCTCGCCCCGTGCGATGGCGTCCAGCGCGTCGCGGTAGGCGTCCAGCGCGGCGAGCCGCGTGGCCGCGTCGGCCTCGCCCTCGTCGGCGATGTCGTCGGCCGAGCGGGCGAAGGCGTAGATCGCCTCGACCGGTTCGCGCAGGCGCGCCGGCAACAGCAGCGAGGCGACAGGGAAGTTCTCGTAGTGGTCGACGGGCATGGCGGGCGGCCGGAGTATAGCGGAAGCGCGCTTCGCCACCGGCGCCGGGGCACGACCACCTGCGAACCGCTCAGGGCAGGTCGGTGGAGAGGTCGCAGCCGAGGAATTCGGCCGCCGCCAGGCGGGTCGAGAACACGCCGATCGGATGTTGGGTCGACGCGATCGCCTGGTAGAGCACGGTCAGCGCCGTTGCGACGGGCCCACTGACGATGACCGCCCAGCGTCCGGTGGACAGGTGGCTGTCCACCATATGGCGGGCAAGCTCCTCGGCCTTGTCGGGCCGCGTCTGCTTGAGCGAGATGGCCCGCAGGTCCACTGCGGCCATGAAGCTCGGGTGGTAGTCGGGCGAGTCGCGCAGCGACTCGAGCCACCCCATGATGTCGTCGAAGTCGATCGCCCCGGAGAAGCGGGCGACGACGAGGCAGCGGTCGGTGTCGATGCGAACGGTGACGGTCATGATGTCGAATGGGTGGTTGCCGCCATTCTGCCAGCGTTGGGCGCCGGGGCGCGAGCGTGTTCGGCTATGCAGCCGGCGGGACGATGCCCCAGTCGGCGAGCACGGCGTCGGTGTCGCGGCCGGTGGCCGGGAAGGGCGGCTGGCCCACCGTCGCCGGTGTCCGCGAGAAGCGCGGCGCGGGCGCCGGCTGGACCACGCCGTCCGCCTCGATGAAGGTGGCCCGCGCGCGGTTGTGGGGGTGGTCCGGCGCCTCGTCGAGGTCGAGTACAGGGGTCACGCAGGCGTCGCAGTCGGCAAACACCTCGCACCAGGCGTCCCGCGCGCGGGTCAGGAACACCGCGGCGAGGCGCGCCTTGAGCGCCGGCCAGGCGGCCTCGTCCCACTGGGCGGCGAAGGCCGGATCGTCGATCCCGCAACGTTCGAGCAGCAGGCCGTAGAACTGGGGCTCGATCGGGCCCACCGCCAGCCAGCGGTCGTCGGCGCAGCGGTAGGTGTCGTAGAAGTGGGCGGCGCCGTCGAGCACGTTCGACTGGCGCGCGTTGTGCCAGCGGCCCATGGCCTTGAGGGCGTAGGTCATCGCCATCAGCAGCGCGCTGCCGTCGGTCATCGCCGCGTCCACCACCTGGCCGCGGCCCGACTGGCGGGCCTCGAACACCGCGGCCAGGACGCCGACGGCCAGCAGCATGCCGCCGCCGCCAAAGTCGGCCACCAGGTTGAGGGGCGGCACCGGGCCGGAGTCCGAACGCCCGATGGCGTGCAGGGCGCCGGACAGGGCCAGGTAGTTGATGTCGTGTCCGGCGCTGTCGGCCAGCGGGCCGTCCTGCCCCCAGCCGGTCATGCGGCCGTAGACGAGCCTGGGGTTGGCCTCGAGGCTGGGCGTCGGGCCCAGGCCGAGGCGCTCCATGACGCCGGGTCGGAAGCCTTCGATCAGCACGTCGGCGCGGGCGATCAGGGCGCGGGCGGTGGCGAGGCCGGCCTCCGACTTGAGGTCCAGCGCGACGCTGCGGCGCGAGCGGTTGAGGATGTTCCGGGTCGGCTCGAAGAGGCCCGCCGCGGCGCCGCGGCCGGGGCGGTCGACGCACACCACCTCGGCGCCGAGGTCGCCCAGCAGCATGCCGCAGAACGGGCCGGGGCCGAGGCCGGCGAACTCGACGACCCGCAGGCCGGCCAGCGGCCCGCGGCGCG
>JAGRGD010000322.1 GCA_020445665.1 Rhodocyclaceae bacterium | reverse complement strand
GCGTGGTGCGTGGGCTGCAAGGCCTGCAAGCGCGAGTGCCCGCAGGCGGTGGACCTGGCCGCCCTGGCGGTCGAGGCCCGCGCGCGCCGGTGGCAGGCGCGGGGCGGCGCACCCCTGGCCGTCCGGCTGCTGGCCAGTGCGCCGCGGCTTGTCCGGCGCCTGGGTGTGCTGGCCCGCCTGCGCGAGGCGTTGCCCGGCGGGAGACGCCTGGCGCAGCGCGTGTTCGGCCTCGACGCCCGCCGGACGGTCCCGCGCGCTGCCCGGCACCCCTTCTTTGCACGCCAGCCGGCCGAAATCGGCGCCGCGGGCGGGCGCGAGGTGGTCCTGCTGGTGGATGACCACACCGACCTCTTCGAGCCAGACGTGGCGCGTGCCGCCCTCGCGGTCCTCGTCGCCGCCGGCTGCCGCGTGCACCTGCCCCGGCCGTCGGACGGGCCAGGCGGCTACCCGACCGGCAAGCCGGCCCTGTCCGCCGGCCTCGTCGTTCAGGCGCGGCGGGAGGCCGCGGCGCTGGTGGCGGCGCTGGCGCCCCACGTGGCGGCCGGCCGCCCGGTGATCGGCCTCGAGCCGTCCTTCCATCTGATGCTGCGCGACGACCTGCAGATGCTCGGTCTCGGCGACGCCGCCGCGAGCCTGAGCCGGCAGGCGATCCTGCTGGAGGAACTCCTCGCCGCCGAGGCCGCCGCGGGACGCCTCGCGCTACCCCTCGGACCGGTCCCGTGGCAGCGGGCCCTGGTCCACGGCCACTGCCACCAGAAGGCCTTCGGCCTGATGCCGGCGATGCAGGCCACGCTGGGCCTGATCCCGGGCCTGGCGGTGGAAACCATCGACGCCGGCTGCTGCGGCATGGCCGGCGCCTTCGGCCTGCAGGCGGACAACTACCCGGTGTCGATGGCGATGGCGGAGGACGCGCTGCTGCCCGCCGTGCGCCAGGCGGACGCGGCGACGTGCATCGTCGCCAACGGCATGAGCTGTCGCCAGCAGATCCACCACGGCAGCGGCCGCGAGGGCATGCATGTGGCGCTGCTGCTGCAGGCGGCACTGACATCACGGAGGAGCACATGAGTCCCGAACCGCCGCGCTTGCCGATCTGCCCATCCGATGCCCTGGACGAAGGCGGCTGGCTCAAGCGGACCATCGTCTTCGAGGGGCGCACGGAGGAGTGCCTGGTGCTCCGCCACGCCGGCCAGGTGCAGGCCTACCTCAACCGCTGCGTGCACATGCCCCGGGCCCTCGACTGCGAGCAGGACATGATCTTCGACCCCAGCGGCCGCTACCTGCGCTGCTCCATGCACGGCATCATCTACGCGCCGGACAGCGGCACCTCACTCAGCGTGATGTGCGAGGGCGAACGCCTGAAGCGGGTCGCGATCATCGAAGCGGACGACATGATCCTCTTCGCAGACCACCGGGTTGCGCTGCCCGTCGAAGGCTGAAGCGGCGCAGAGCCTCAGGTCGCCTGCGCAGAGCGCACGAAGACCACCGCCCCGCTCACCGAACTCAATTCGGCGTGGCGGCCACCCCCGTCGGCAAGCTGATAGTCGCCCGGCACCATGGCCCAGTCGTCCAGGGCCAGGTCGCCCTCCACCAGCAGGCACTCGTCGCCGAGCGGCGCCAGACCGCCCGCGAGGCGCGTGCCCGGCGGGATGCGCAGCATCTCGGATCGGCTCACCGCATCTTCGCGCAGCCGCTTGGCGACGATGCCAGCGCCCCGGGGCGCCCACACACCCTCGCCGGCGCGGATCGTCGTCGGCACCTCGCCGGCACCGGGCAGCAGCGCCGTGACCAGATCGCGCAATACCTCGCCGGCGTGGCCGATCGGCGTACCGCGCAGGTACAGTAGCGCGCCCTCGCGGCTGCGCACCCGGCCATGGCGACTCTCCGGCCGCGCCAGGTGGTAGTCGCCCGGCCGCACCGTGACATCGCCCAGCTCGGCGGCGCCGCGCAGCACCACGCACTCTTCGTCCTCGTGGTGACGGTGCACCGGCAGGGCAGCGCCGGGTGCCAGCTCGATCAGCACCGCGCGCTGGGCCGGGTCGAGGCGATGCACCCGCACCCCGGGCAGCATGCGTTCCCAGTCAGCCCCCGACAGGGGCACGCGGATGAAGTCCCGCCCCGCCTCGGCGGCACGGGCGGCGCGCGCCAGCAGGCGCTGGCGCAACGCGTCGCTGCGCGCCGGCGGCAGGCCGATGGGCGTCAGCGATTCGGACAGGGCCTGCTCGATCATGTTGTCCTCGTCGTCCGGGTCGAAGGGGTCGCTGTGGTGGCTCATGACGCTCCCGCACTCTCCTGCACGCCGGCGGCCAGGGCGCCCCTCAGGGTCGCCAGGGCACGCCGGATGTGCGATTTCACGGTTCCAAGCGGCAGGCTGGCCTGATTCGCGATCTCCTCGTGGCTCAGCCCGCGAAAGAACGACAGGGCCACCAGCTGGCGCGGCACCGCGTCGAGGCGGCCCAGGGCCTCGTGGAGGCGCCGGTTGTCCCGCGCGAGATCGATCAGGTCCGGCGCCGACGCATCGCTGTGGGGTTCGCTGGCGAGCAGCTGGGTCGGCTCCGGGTGGCTCATCGCCTCATCACGCCGGCGCAGGGCGTCGAGCGCCCGGCTCCGGGCCATCATCAGCAGCCAGCCCAGCGGCGCGGCGCGCGACGCATCGTAGCGGGCCGCCTGCGTCCAGGCTGCGAAGTACACATCCTCGACGACCTCCTCGGCGAGCATCGGATCCCCGACGATGCGGACCACGAGCCCATGCACCCGGCCCAGTGTCAGGTCGTACAGTGCCCCCAGCGCCGCCTCGTCGCGGGACCGCATGCGCTCGACGAGTGCCTTGAGCGCCGCCTGGTCTGATGGCGAATCCGAACGCTCGCTCATCGTGTTCCCTTGTTCGTTCTTCCGTACACCTTACGCACATCGTCGCAAACCGGATGCAGCCGGCAGACCCTGAGAAAGTTTTTGCGGCAAGGCTGCATCCAGTCTGCCCCGCCATGCGTATCGGGTTCAAGCGGGGCCGCTTCTGGTCCCGCCGAGGCGGCCACCGCAACCGGGGCCCCTCAGACCCGCGACGATTGGGAGAGATCATGACACGCACACACCTATCCACGCCCTGGTTCCGCCCGGCGGCCCTCGCCCTGGCCACGGCCACCGCCCTGGCGGCCGGCGGCGCCCAGGCCTCGAGCCACCGCGAGGCCCCGTTCATCAGCACGATGCCCAAGGTGGACGCGACCGACTTCTACCTCTTCCGCAGCTACGAGGCGGGTCGCGGCGACTATGTCACGCTGATCGCCAACTACCAGCCCCTGCAGGACGCCTATGGCGGGCCCAACTACTTCTCGATGGACCCGGACGCCGTCTACGAGATCCACGTGGACAACAACGGCGACGCGGTCGAGGACATCAGCTTCCAGTTCCGATTCGACAACGCCCTGCAGGACATCGCCCTGTCGATCGGCGACCGCCAGGTGTCGATCCCGCTGATCCAGGCCGGCGGCCTGTCCGGGGTCAATCCGGCGGCCCTGAACCTGCGCGAGACCTACACCATCGACGTGGTCCAGGGCGACCGCCGCGCCGGCAGCCGCCAGCGGATGACACCGACCGGCGGCGGCGAGCGCTTCGACAAGCCGGTGGACAACATCGGCGACAAGACCTTCGGCGGCGCGGGACAGTACGCCGGCTACGCGATGCAGCACGTCCATGACGCGACGATGCCCGACTGCGCGGCACCGGCGCGGGTCTTCGTCGGCCAGCGCAAGGACCCGTTCGCGGTCAATCTCGGCCGCGTCTTCGACCTGGTGAATCTCGACCCCCTCGGCGCGCCGGACGGTTCGCCCAACACCATCGACGACAAGAACGTCACGACCCTCGCCCTCGAGGTTCCGATCGACTGCCTGCGCGGCGCCGACCCGGTGATCGGCGCGTGGACCACCGCCAGCCTGCGCCAGGGCCGGCTGCTCGACGGCAACCCCGGCTCGGGACACAAGGCCAGCGACCGCAACGGCGGCGCCTGGGTCCAGGTCTCGCGCCTCGGCATGCCGCTGGTGAACGAGGTGGTGATCGGCCTCAAGGACAAGGACGCCTTCAACGCCGGCCAGCCGATGGACGACGGCCGCTTTGCCGACTACGTCACCCACCCGACCCTGCCGGCCCTGCTCGAGATCCTGTTCTCAGTGCCGGCGCCGACGAACTTCCCCCGCACCGACCTGGTGGCCGCCTTCCTGACCGGCCTCGAGGGGATCAACCAGCCGGCCAACGTGACGGCCTCGGAGATGCTGCGCCTCAACACCTCGACGCCGGCGACCGAGAGCGGCTCCCAGTCGAACCTGGGCGTGCTCGGGGGCGACAGCGCGGGCTTCCCGAACGGGCGCCGGCCGGGCGACGACGTGGTGGACGTCGCGCTGCGGGTCGTGATGGGTGCGCTATGCACCGCGACCGGCGACACCGACGCGCTGAAGGTCGGCTGCGCCCCGGGCGACGCCCCGGTCGGCGACGCACCACTGACCGACGGGGTGCTGCAGCAGGCCAGCCAGTTCGACGCCAGCTTCCCCTACCTGACCACGCCGATCCCGGGCGCACCGTAAGGAGACCCGCCATGAAACCGCGCATCACGCGAATGGCCCTCGGCCTGGCGATCGTCACCCTCGCCGCCTGCGGCGGCGGGGGCGGCGGCGGGGGCGGCAGCACCCCGGCCGCCAACACCCCACCGGCCTCGGCGGCCCAGTCGAGCGGCGGCTTCATCGACTACCTGCAGGGCATCGTCGCGACCCAGGACGACACCGCCCTGCCGGTGGACCTCGACGGCTTCGTCGCCCCGACCGACGATAGCGGCGAACCGGCAGCCTTGTGATGGGGCCAGCCGCCAACTGCGCCCGGCCCCTGCGCCGGGCGCTTTTTGCCCTCGTCTGCG
>JAGRGD010000321.1 GCA_020445665.1 Rhodocyclaceae bacterium | reverse complement strand
CGCCGACATGCTGCGCCGGGCGATGGGCAAGAAGAAGCCGGCCGAGATGGCCAAGCACCGCGAGATCATCCGCGACGGGGCGGTCAGGCAGGGCTACGACCCGGCGCTGGCCGAACACCTCTTCGACCTGATGACGAAGTTCGCCGAGTACGGCTTCAACAAGTCGCACACCGCCGCCTATGCCGTGGTGACTTACCACACCGCCTGGCTCAAGGCCTACCACTGCGCGGCCTTCATGGCCGCGACGATGTCCTCCGATCTGGACAACACCGACACCGTCAAGATCTTCTTCGAGGACACGCTGGCCAACGGCATCACCGTGCTGCCGCCGGACGTGAACGCCTCCCACTACCGCTTCGTGCCGACCGACCCCAAGACCATCCGCTATGGCCTGGGGGCGGTAAAGGGCGTCGGCGAGCCGGCAGTGCTGGCGATCATTGCGGCCCGCGAGGCAGACGGTCCGTTCTCCGACCTGTTCGAATTCTGTGCGCGGGTGGATCGCCGGCTGGTGAACCGCCGGGTGGTCGAGGCCCTGATCCGGGGTGGCGCCTTCGATCCGATCGAGGGTCCGAAAGGCCATGACCGGGCGCGCTTGCTCGGTACCGTGCCGGTGGCGATGGAGGCCGCCGAGCAGGCCGCCGCGAATGCGGCCCAGTGCGGGCTATTCGATGACCTGCCCGAGTCGGCCGGGCCGCCGGCCGATTACGCCGACGTGAGGGCCTGGAGCGAGAAGGAACTGCTCAAGGAAGAGAAGACCGCAATCGGCTTCTTCCTCTCCGGCCACCCGTTCAACGCCTACAAGGAGGAGGTCCGGCGCTTTGTGCGGCGCCCCCTGTCGCGCCTCGAGCCGAGCAAGGACATCTCGACCGTGGCGGGCGTGGTGATGGAGGTGCGGGCCAAGATGACGGCCCGGGGCAAGATCGCCTTCGTCTTGATCGACGACGGCAGCGAACCCCGAGAGGTGTCGGTGTTCTCCGAGCTGTTCGAGCGGGAACGCAACCGGATCGTGGTTGACGAGGTGCTGGTGGCCGACGTCAAGGTCAGTAACGACGACTTCTCCGGTGGCCTCCGGATCGTGGCCGATCGCCTGATGTCCCTCGGCGAGGCCCGCGCGCGTTTTGCGCGCGGCCTGCAGATCCGCCTCAACGGCGAAGTGGCCGAGGCCGGTGGCGCGGTGGCCGCGGTCGAGCGCCTGCAGGGGCTGCTGTCGCCATTCCGGGAAGGCGACTGCCCGGTCAGTGTGTGCTACCGAAATGCCGATGCCCAGGCCGAACTGCCCCTCGGCGGCGGCTGGAAGGTGCGGCCCGAGGACGCGCTGCTTGAGGGCCTTCGCGACTGGCTGGAGCCGGCCGCGGTCAAAGTGGTCTACGCGGGCTGAAGGGGCAGGGGCTCAGAGCGTGGCGCGGAACTCGAAGCCGGTGAGATCGGACGCGTCGGCATCCTCGATCTCGATGTCTTCGACGCGAGCCTCGGGCGGCCCCTGGTAGGCCCATTCGATGAAGGCCTGGACCGCGCCGAGCGGTCCGCTGACCACCGCTTCAACCGAGCCGTCACGGCGGTTGCGTACCCAGCCCGTGAGGCCGTTGGCGACCGCGGCGCTCTGGGCCGAGGCGCGATAGTACACGCCCTGGACCTTGCCCCTGATGAACAGGTGGCGGCAGATGAAATCCTGCATCGTGTCTCCCCTCCCGTGCCTCCGGGCCGGTGGCCTCAGGGCGCGTCTTGTACGGGCCGGATCGACTGGGCACGCATCAGCGCATCCGTCAGATTGCCCGCGATATTCTCCTCTCCCAGCCGTTCGAAGAACCCCGAGCGGCGGATCAGGGATCCCGGCTGGGTGTTCAGGTCGCACAGCACCAGAGACGCTCCTCTTTTTAGCAGATTCCGGTGCAGCGTTTGAAGAATATCGAGCCCGGTGGTGTCGACATTGAGCACCTTGTCGAGGTCGAGGATCACCACGTCGGGGCGGCCGTCGGCCTCGAGCAGCAGGGTTTCGAGCTTATTGGCGGCGCCGAAGAAGAGGCTGCCATGGATCTTGTAGGCGAGGATGCGGTGGCTGCCGTCGGCGCGCGCCAGGGCTTCAACGCCGTAGTAATCCTCGAGCGGAATGCGCTCGATGCGGGTCA
Organism: Rhodocyclaceae bacterium; assembly: GCA_020445665.1. GTDB lineage: Bacteria > Pseudomonadota > Gammaproteobacteria > Burkholderiales > Rhodocyclaceae > Cognatazoarcus. The sequence continues at coordinate 11,696 of JAGRGD010000321.1, read as the reverse complement.
GATCGGACACCCGGTAAATGAAGAACAGGCTGGCCAGCACCATCCCGATCTCGACCGCCAGGGTCAGGTCGAACAGCACGGTAATCAGGAAGACGCCGAGCAGGATGGTCCGGTACTGGCTGGAGTAGCGGCGCAGTTCCCGCGGCGCGAAGGCATGCCACTCGCCCATGTTGATCGACACCACGACGACGATGGCCGACAGGGTCGCCAGTGGAATGTGACGGGCCAGCGGAGCCAGCACCAGCACCACCGCCAGCAGGACCAGGGCGTGGACCATGCCGGCCACCGGGCTGCGGCCGCCGGAGCGGATGTTGGTGGCCGTACGGGCGATCGCGCCGGTGGCGGCGAAGCCGCCGAACAGCGGCGCGGCGACATTGGCGATGCCCTGGGCGATGAGCTCCTGGTTCGGGTCGTGCCGGTCGTCGATACGGCTGTCGGCCACCCGGGCCGAGAGCAGGGACTCGATGGCGCCGAGCAGGGCGATGGTCAGCGCTGGCGCCACCAGCTTGCCCAGCTCCGAGAGGTTCAGCGCGGGGAGGCCGAAGTCCGGCAACTCCTGGGGGATTCCGCCGAAGCGTGAGCCGATGGTTTCAACCGGCAGTGACAGCGCTGCATTGAGGGCGGTCGCCACGACCAGTACGCCCAGCGGGCCGGGAAGGCGACGCATCCAGGCGTACCGCTGGGCGAGGCGGTTCCAGCTCAGCAACACGGCGAGGGAGGCGAGCGCCAGGGCCAGGGTTGGCCCGTGCACCGTGTGCAGGTGACTGGCGAGCGCCGCGACCTTGCCGAAAAAATCGCCCGGCAGGTGGTCGATGGAGAGCCCCAGAAAGTCCTTCACCTGGGACAGGAAGATCACGACAGCGATGCCGTTGGTGAATCCGGTCACCACCGAGATCGGGATGAAGCGGATCATGCTGCCGAGGCGGAAGGCGCCCATCGCCACCAGCATCAGGCCGGCGAGCATGGTCGCGACCAGCAGGTTCTGCACCCCGTAGTCGGCGACGATGCCGTAGATGATCGGGATGAAGGCCCCGGTCGGGCCACCGATCTGGACCCGTGAGCCGCCCAGCAGCGAGATCAGGAAGCCGGCGACGATGGCGGTCCAGATGCCGGCGGTGGGGCTCATGCCGCTGGCGATCGCGAAGGCCATCGCCAGCGGCAGGGCCAGCACGCCCACGGTCGCGCCGGACGAGGCGTCCTGCAGGAACTGCCCCCGGTCGTAGGCGGGCAGGGTGTCTAACAGCTTGGGGTGAAACCGGAAATCCATGGGTGTCTCCGCAGGTTCTGCCGGGCGGCCGCAGTGGCCGCCTGCGTCAGTACGCCAGCGGAGACGCCCCGGGGCCGGTGCGGTGCTGGACCATCCAGCGCCTGGAGGCGGTCAGGGGCATCGTGGTTCCCCGATGCCACCGGCGGATCTCGCCACGCAGCGGTGTCCAGTGGCGGTCACTTGACCCGCATCCCCGGCTGGGCCCCGGCGTCAGGCGACAGGATAAACAGCCCTGGCCCGTCACCGGAGGCCGCCAGGACCATGCCTTCGGAGAGGCCGAACTTCATCTTGCGGGGCGCTAGGTTGGCGACCATCACGGTCAGGCGGCCGGTCAGCGTCGCCGGATCGTAGGCCGACTTGATGCCGGCGAAGACCTGCCGCGGCTTGTCCTCGCCGATGTCCAGGGTCAGGCGGATCAGCTTGTCGGCACCCTCGACGTGCTCGGCGCTGACGATGCGGGCGATGCGCAGATCGACCTTGGTGAAGTCGTCGATCACGATCGTCGGGCTGGCCGCCTCCTGGGCGGCGCCGTGGGCCTGGTGCTCTGCGTGCCGCTGCTGCGAGGTGGCCTGCTTGGCCGGCTCGGTGGCCGGCGCGAGCGAATCCCGGTTGGCCTCAAGCAACGCGTCGATCTGCTTGCGCTCGACCCGCTTCATCAGGTGCTGGTAGCTGTTGATGGCGTGACCCTCGGGCAGCGGGGTGGCGACGTCCTGCCAGGCGATCGGGGCGATGGCGAGGAAGCGCTCGACCTCGCCGGCGAGGGCCGGCAGCACCGGCTTGAGGAAACCGGAGAGGGACTTGAACAGCGAAAGCGCCGTCGAGCAGACCGTGTGCAGGCGCGCCTCCTGGCCCTCGGCCTTGGCGAGTTCCCAGGGCTTCTCGTCGTTCACGTACTGGTTGGCCACGTCGGCGAGGCGCATGATCTCGCGCAGTGCCTTGCCGAAGTCGCGCGCCTCGTAGGCCCGGGCGATGTCGCCGCTGGCAGCCGCGTTCGCACAGGGCGCGAACACCGCGCTGTCGCAGGCGGCCAGCCGACCGTCGAAACGCTTGGCGATGAAGCCCGCGCAGCGGCTGGCGATATTGACGAACTTGCCCACCAGGTCGGAATTGACCTTGGCGATCATGTCGTCGAGCGACAGGTCCACGTCCTCCATGCTGCCGTTCGACTTGGCCGCGAAGTAGTAGCGTAGCCACTCCGGGTTGAGGCCTTGCGCCATGTACGAGTGGGCGGTGATGAAGGTGCCGCGGCTCTTGCTCATCTTGGCGCCGTCGACGGTCAGGAAGCCATTCACGCACAGCTGGGAGGGGGGGCGGTAGCCGGAGAAATGCAGCATCGCCGGCCAGAACAGGGCATGGAAGTAGAGGATGTCCTTACCGATGAAGTGCACCAGCTCGGTGCCGGCCGCTTCGGCGGCGGTAGCCTCGGTGTAGGCGGCGACGTCGATGTCGTCGCGCTTGGCGGCCAGGTTGCGGAAGCTCGCGAAGTAACCGATCGGCGCGTCGAGCCAGACGTAGAAGTACTTGCCCGGGGCATCGGGAATCTCGAAACCGAAATACGGCGCGTCACGGGAGATGTCCCAGTCGGACAGGGTGTTGTCGCCCTCGCTGCCGAGCCACTCCTTCATCTTGTTTGCGGCCTCGCCGGGCAGGCGCACGACGCCCCGATGGTTGGCGCCGGTCGTCCACTGGCGCAGGAAGGCGACCGCGGACGGATCGGAGAGGCGGAAGAAATAGTGGTCCGACTGCTTCAGCACCGGCGTTGCGCCCGATACCGCGGAAACCGGATTCTTCAGATCCGTGGGGGCGTAGGCGGCACCGCACACCTCGCAGTTGTCGCCGTACTGGTCCGCCGCGCCACATTTCGGGCACTCGCCCTTGATGAAGCGGTCTGGCAGGAACATCGACTTGACCGGGTCGTAGTATTGCTCGATGGAGCGGGTGTCGATCAGCCGCGCCGCCTGGAGCTTGCGGTAGATGTCCTCGGCGTACCAGCGGTTCTCGTCGGAGTGGGTCGAGTGGTAGTTGTCGAAGGCGACCCCGAAGCTGGTGAAGTCGCGCAGGTGCTCGCCGTGAACGCGGGCGATCAGGGCCTCGGGCGTAACGCCTTCCTTCTCGGCGCGCAGCATGACCGGCGTGCCGTGGGTGTCGTCGGCGCAGACGTAGTGCACCGTGTGCCCGCACATGCGCTGGAACCGGACCCAGATGTCGGCCTGGATGTAGCCGACAAGATGGCCGAGGTGGATATCCCCGTTGGCGTAGGGGAGGGCGTTGGTGACGAGGATCTGGCGCGACATGGAAGAACCGGCGGAAAAAGGATTCAGTTTATCAAACCGCGCCCCCGCCGGACCCTCCCGACTGCGCCGCTCCCGTCAGTCCTCGGCCGGTGTCACGATGATCTCGATGCGTCGATTGGCTGCCCGCCCCTTGGCGGTGGCATTGTCGGCGATCGGCGCGTGCTCGCCGCGGCCGTCGGCCTGCATCTTGTCTGCTGCGAGTCCGCGCCCGGCCAGGTAGTCGAGCACCGAAGCCGCGCGCTTGAGCGAGAGCTCCTGGTTGAACAGCTCGCGCCCCACGCTGTCGGTGTGCCCCTCGATGACGACGCGCCAGCCCGGATGCTCAAGCAGGGCCTCGGCGATGCGGTCCAGGATAGGCTGAGCCGGCTCGCTCACCTTGCGGCTCCCCGACGCGAAGGCGATGGAACCAGGCAGGGTCAGGCGGACGCTACCCTCGGGGCCATCGGCGAGCTGGGCACCGCTCTCGGCGAGCAGGGCCCGCACGTCACCCGACAGCTCGGGCGCGGCAGGCACTGGCGGCGGCGCTTCGACGGGAGGCGCCGCCTGGGCGGCGGGGGCGGGCTCGGCGGCAGCCTGCGGCGTGGGCCCCGTGGAGGCGCACGCGGCAAGCAGGGCTGCGAGCAAGCAGATGACCGGAGTGCCAAACTTCATAAAGGGATCTCCATCTCTTGTTGCTGAGTTTCTGGCGGCCGGGGCCGCGCTGGGACTAAACCATACCTGGCCCGCCATTGCGAACCGCTGCCGCGATGCGGGAGTATCGCGGACTTGGGTATCATTCAACGGCAGCGCAGGCAAGTTCCTCAGTCAAATTGCGTTTCCACGGAGAGAATGATGAGTATCACGGCCGATCAGGTCACCGAGGCACTGAAGACAATCAAGGACCCCAATACGGCCCGCGAGATCGCCACGGGCAGGGCGGTTCGCCGTCTCGACGTGTCCGGCGACGACGTGACGCTCGAGATCGAGATCGGCTATCCGGCGAAGAGCCAGTTCGCGGTTCTCGGCGATCTGGTTGAAGCAGGGCTGCGCGAGGCGCTGCCGGGTGTCGACAAGATCAGCGTCTCGATTCGCAGCCACGTCGTGGCCCACGCGGTCCAGCATGGCGTCAAGCTGCTGCCGGGCGTCAAGAACATCATTGCCATCTCTTCGGGCAAGGGTGGGGTCGGAAAGAGCACCACGGCGGCCAACCTGGCCCTGGCCCTGGCGGCCGAGGGTGCCCGCGTCGGCGTGCTCGATGCGGACATCTACGGACCTTCGCAGCCACAGATGCTCGGCATCGGCGACCAGCGCCCCGAGACGCTGGACGGCAAGAGCATGGAGCCCCTGACGGCCTATGGCATGCAGGTCATGTCGATAGGCTTCCTGATCGATATGGAAACGCCCATGGTGTGGCGTGGCCCGATGGCCACCCAGGCCCTCAAGCAGATGCTCTCGGAGACCAACTGGAAGGAGCTTGACTACCTCGTCGTCGACATGCCGCCGGGCACCGGGGATATTCAGTTGACCCTCTCCCAGAGCGTGCCGGTCACCGGATCCGTGATCGTCACCACGCCTCAGGACATTGCGCTGCTCGACGCCCGCAAGGGCCTCAAAATGTTTGAAAAGGTCGGCATCCCCATCCTGGGCGTGGTCGAGAACATGTCCATCCACATCTGTTCGAACTGTGGCCACTCCGAGCACATCTTCGGCCAGGGGGGCGGCCAGCGCATGTGCGAGGACTACGGGATTCCGTTCCTGGGCGACCTGCCGCTCGACCTCGGCATCCGCGAGCAGGCCGACTCCGGTGCGCCGACTGTGGCCGCCGAGCCGGACGGCAAGATCGCCGATGCCTATAAGGCGATCGCCCGGCGCGTGGCCGTGGCCGTGGCCCTGAAGGCCAAGGACATGACCAGCCGGTTTCCGAACATTGTCGTGCAGAACACCTGACGCTCCCCACGATATGGCGCTCTGCGCCCCGCGGGCATGACTTGTGACCGCGGGCCGGGCAACGATTAGAATAGCGGCCGTTTATCCGGTTGCCTTGGCCCGCTGGAGGGGCCGGTCGAAATGTCCATCAAGTCTGACAAGTGGATTCGGCGCATGGCCGAGGAACACGGCATGATCGAGCCGTTCGCGCCCGACCTGGTGCGCCATAACGAGGGCGGCAAGATCGTTTCCTACGGCACTTCGAGCTACGGCTACGACGTGCGCTGCGCCAGCGAGTTCAAGATCTTCACAAACATCAACTCGACGATCGTTGACCCGAAGGAGTTCGATTCGGGAAATTTCGTCGATTTCGACGGTGAGGTCTGCATCATCCCGCCGAACAGCTTCGCCCTGGCGCGCACGGTCGAGTACTTCCGGATTCCGCGCAGTGTGCTGACGGTCTGCCTCGGGAAGAGCACATATGCGCGCTGCGGCATCATCGTCAATGTGACCCCGCTCGAGCCGGAGTGGGAGGGGCACGTGACCCTCGAGTTCTCGAACACCACGCCGCTGCCGGCGCGGATCTACGCCAATGAAGGTGTCGCGCAGATGCTCTTCTTCGAGTCGGACGAAATCTGCGAGACGTCGTACCGCGACCGCGGCGGAAAGTACCAGGGGCAGCGGGGCGTGACCCTGCCCCGGATCTGAAGCTGCTGCACGGCACGAGCGCTAGCCGCATAGAACATGACCCGATGATTTCGCCGTCTCGCGGCGAGCAGATACCGGTTGGCGCCGCGCCCGCGGGCCTTCTCCAATGAAGGGAGCGTTTCGATGAGATTTCATTTCCCGATCATCGTCATCGACGAGGATTACCGCTCCGAGAACACCTCGGGCCTGGGGATCCGCGCGCTTGCCAAGGCAATCGAGGACGAGGGCATGGAAGTGCTCGGCGTGACCAGCTATGGCGATCTGTCGTCCTTCGCCCAGCAGCAGAGCCGCGCCTCGACCTTCATCCTGTCGATCGACGACGAGGAGTTTTCGTCGCCCGAGGCGGCGAGCAAAGCCATCGAAGACCTGCGGGCCTTCGTCATCGAGATCCGCCACCGCAACGCCGACATTCCGATCTTCCTGCACGGCGAGACACGCACTTCCCGGCACATCCCGAATGAAGTCCTGCGCGAGATGCACGGCTTCATTCACATGTTCGAAGACACACCCGAGTTCATCGCGCGCTACGTCGTGCGCGAGGCCCGGGTCTATCTCGAGAGCCTGCCGCCCCCCTTCTTCCGCGCGCTCACCCACTACGCAGCCGATGGTTCGTACTCGTGGCACTGCCCCGGCCACTCCGGTGGCGTTGCGTTTCTGAAGAGCCCGGTCGGGCAGATGTTCCACCAGTTCTTCGGTGAGAACATGCTGCGGGCCGACGTCTGCAATGCGGTGGACGAACTCGGACAGCTGCTCGACCACACCGGGCCGGTGGCGGCCTCCGAGCGAAACGCCGCGCGAATCTGCAACGCGGACCACCTGTTCTTCGTCACCAACGGCACCTCCACCTCCAACAAGGTTGTCTGGCATTCGACCGTGGCGCCGGGTGACATCGTGGTGGTGGATCGGAACTGCCACAAGTCGGTGCTCCACTCGATCATCATGACGGGGGCTGTTCCGGTGTTCCTGATGCCGACCCGTAATCACTACGGCATCATCGGACCCATCCCGCGTGAGGAGTTCGCCTGGGAGAACATCCAGCGCAAGATCGCGGCGAATCCCTTTGCGACGGACAAGAACGCCAAGCCGCGGGTACTGACGATCACCCAGAGCACCTACGACGGTGTGCTCTACAACGTGGAAGAGATCAAGGAACTGCTCGACGGCAAGATCGACACCCTGCATTTCGACGAGGCCTGGCTGCCCCATGCGGCCTTCCACGATTTCTACGGGGATTACCATGCCATCGGGGCGGACCGGCCCCGCTGCCAGGACTCGATGATCTTCTCGACCCAGTCGACCCACAAACTGCTGGCCGGTCTCTCCCAAGCTTCGCAGATCCTGGTGCAGGAGTCAGAGGGCCGCAAGCTCGATCGGCATCTCTTCAACGAGGCCTATCTGATGCATACCTCGACCTCGCCGCAGTACGCCATCATCGCCTCGTGCGACGTGGCCGCGGCGATGATGGAGCCGCCGGGCGGCACTGCACTGGTCGAAGAGTCGATTGCCGAGGCGCTCGATTTCCGCCGTTCCATGCGCAAGGTGGACGAGGAGTTTGGCGACGACGACTGGTGGTTCAGCGTCTGGGGGCCCGACTACCTCTCGGAGGACGGCTTCGCCGAGCGGGACGACTGGACCCTGCGGGCCGGCGAGCGCTGGCATGGGTTCGGCAACCTGGCGCCGGGCTTCAACATGCTGGATCCGATCAAGGCCACGCTGATCACGCCGGGCCTCGACGTGGACGGCGATTTCGCCGAGTGGGGCATACCGGCCGGCGTGCTGACCAAGTACCTGGCCGAGCATGGCATCGTCGTCGAAAAGACCGGCCTGTACTCTTTCTTCATCATGTTCACGATCGGCATCACAAAGGGTCGCTGGAACACGATGGTCACCGAGTTACAGCAGTTCAAGGACGACTACGACCGCAATCAGCCCCTGTGGCGGGTCATGCCAGAGTTCATCGCGCGACATCCGCGCTACGAGAAGATCGGGCTCAAGGACCTCTGCGAGCTGTTCCACGATTTCTACAAGGCCAACGACGTGGCGCGGCTGACCACGGAGATGTATCTGTCGGACATGGTGCCGGCCATGCGACCGGCTGACGCCTTCGCCCGTATGGCCCACCGCGAGATTGAGCGGGTGCCGATCGACGAACTCGAAGGGCGCGTCACCGCGATGCTGGTGACGCCGTACCCGCCGGGGATCCCGCTCCTGATTCCCGGCGAACGGTTCAACCGGACGATCGTCCGCTATCTGCAGTTTGTGCGGGAGTTCAACGAGCAGTTTCCAGGCTTCGAGACCGACGTGCACGGCCTCGTCGCCAGCGAGGAGGAGGGCGTCAGGCGCTACTACGTGGATTGCGTGCGCCAGGACTGAGGCGCTGGTACTCGACAAAGTCGAAGGCGTGGTCGTTGTCGGCGTCTGCTTCGTGGTGCTCCCGCGCGACCTCCCTGAACTGGGTGCGGTCCCAGGCCGGAAAGAAGGCGTCCGCTGCGACTCGGGTGTCCACCTCGGTGAGCAGCAGGCGGTCGGCGATCGGCAGCGCAATGCGGTAGATCTGCTCGCCACCGATGACGAAGGCGCTTGCTGCACCTTCCGCCATCGACAAGGCCTGCTCCAGAGAGCCGGCGGGCTCGGCGCCTTCGAACCGGGCCCCGGAATCCCGCGTGATCACGATGCTGCGCCGCCCGGGCAACGGCCGCCCAAGGGAATCCCAGGTCTTGCGTCCCATCAGGATCGGACTGCCCATGGTCGTGGCCTTGAAGCGCAGCAGGTCCTTGCGCAGGCGCCACGGCAACTGGTTGTCGATGCCGATGCCGCCGTCACGGGCTACCGCGGCGATCACCACGAGTTCCGGGCGTCCGCTCATACCGCCACCGGTGCGGCGATGTGCGGGTGCGGGTCGTAGCCCACCAGTTCAAAGTCCTCGAAGCGGAAATCGCCGATTTCGCGGACATCCGGATTGATGGTCAGTTGAGGCAGGCTTCGCGGCTCGCGGGCGAGTTGCAGCCGGGCCTGCTCGAGATGGTTGACATAGAGGTGGCAGTCGCCGCCGGTCCAGACGAAATCGCCGGGTTCCAGTTTGCAGACCTGCGCCACCATTCGGGTCAAGAGCGCGTAGGACGCAATGTTGAACGGGACGCCAAGGAAGATGTCGGCGCTGCGCTGGTACAGCTGACATGACAGCCGGCCGCCGGCCACGTAGAACTGGAACAGGGCGTGGCACGGTGGCAGGGCCATACGGTCGACTTCGCCAGGGTTCCAGGCTGACACGATGTGTCGACGCGAGTCGGGGTTGTTGCGAACCCCCTCGACGAGCTGGGCGATCTGGTCGATCTGCCGGCCGTCTGCACTCTCCCAGCGTCGCCATTGCTTGCCATAGACAGGGCCGAGATCCCCTGATTCGTCGGCCCAGTCATCCCAGATCGAGACGCCGTGCTCTTTCAGGTAGCGGATGTTGGTGTCCCCGCGCAGGAACCAGAGCAACTCGTGGATGATCGAGCGGGTGTGAAGCTTCTTGGTTGTCAGAAGCGGAAAGCCTGCTGGCAGCGGAAATCGCATCTGCCAGCCGAACACGGACAGCGTACCGGTGCCCGTCCGGTCTTCCTTGCGGTGACCGTGGTCCAGCACATGCTGCATCATCTCAAGATACTGCTTCATCTGGTATTGCCCCAAAAGGGAAGAGTCAGTCTGGATTGTATATGCGCTGACGAAACGCTTCCGTTCGTGCCAACCCACGCAGCCGTCTGGCGGGCAGGCACCCTGGAAACCGGCGGGGCTTGTGCTAAATTCTGTTGCGAAACATGGGGGGCGGTCGATTGGCGGCTGAAGCGACGGGTTTGGCGGGCAGGCAAGGGGCGTTGGATGCGCTGGTTCGCGCCATGCGTGTCCCCGCTGATCAGGCGGACAACGCCGCCCTGATCGACACCGCGGCATCGGCAATCCAGCATTGCGTCAGCGAGATGGGCAAGCTCGGTGCCGCTGCCGTCACGCGGATCTGCCTGTTCGACGAACTGGCATGGCCGCACCTGCGGCGATTGACGGGAAGCTACCTCCAGGCCCGGAACGAGACCGGCGCGAGCGCTACGGAGTGGCGCATCGGCGACAGCTATTACGCTGGCCTCTTGAGCGCATACCGTTTCACGCTTGGTGCCGAGAATGCCGGGCGTCTGCAGCGGGGCAAGCGCCTAGAACTGATGGTTCGCCAGCTTCGATGCATCGGCAATCTGCTGAAGTGGCGCGCCATGGCCTACTATGCCGCGGACAAGGCCCTGTGGCACGAGGCTGCCGCCCTGTATCGCGCCGCGCGTGCCGAGGGTTTGACGGGGCGTCAGGTCGCCCTCCGTCAAGAGCGGTCGGCCCAGACGTCCATTGAAAGGGAATTGGCGCGACTGATCGCCCTGTCGTCTGCGGGGCTGGATCAGATGCCCCCTGGCTCTGTCGATGTTACAGACCGGATCATTCGTTATGCTCTCCCGGCGCTCAGACTTCAGAGCACGCCGCCCGAAGGGGTTCGCTACGGCTTCGCTCTGAGTACGGACGCGCCTCCTCAGCGCGTGGATGGCGGCACCGGGATTGACGGTGAAGACGTTCTCTACCTTTGGTGCGACGAAGCGGTCGCGGTGCTCGACGAACTGGCCGGAGTCGTCACCCGCGGACTCGTGCCGGCCGCTCTGGCCGATGGCGCCGTGCCGCGAGACACGGTGCTCGGAGGTATCCACCATCTCAGGCGCCTTTGGGCCGGGCCACGGCGTGTCCGGCGGCATCGACGCCACCCCTTGAGTGGACGGCTCCGGGCGCTGATGGGCATCAAACGCCTGCAGTCGCAATTCGCGGAAGAGCGCCATGAGCCGGGGGAGGCATGGCACTGGAACATGCTGGACGTCAGTCGCAACGGGATCGGGATCCTGGTGCCGGGAGCGGACTGCGAGCAGATCTGCGTGGGAGACATTCTCGGCGTCCAGGCAGAGGACGGCGAGACATGGCACGTCGGCATCGTGCGGCGCATCGTACGGGTCGAAGGCGGCGATGGCATCGTCGGCATGGAAACCATTGCCAAGTCCGTGACAACAGCGTCAATAGACAATGGCCAGGCATTGACCGACGCCCTTGTCTGCGATCCGGTCCGGCGGGGAGGTTCCGTGCGGATCGCCCACTCTCCGGGCGACCCGAGTGGAGGTGACCTGGTCTTCCTGAGCCAGTCCGGCCGGGTGTGCAAACTGCGCCGACTGTCGACACTGGTTCGAGGGTCGGGATACGAGCTCTCCAGCTATCACGTGCTTTAGGCGCGCTCCTTGCAGGTGCGCGCACGCTCTGCCGTAGACGCCCCCTCCGTGTAGCCGTAAACTCCCGGCCCTCGCACTGCGGGCGGGACTGACGCTGTCGCACAAGTGCGTGCTGGTGGCGCAGGTGGGGAAGCGTCGCTGGGCTCGCGTCACGCTCGGTTGAGGGAATTTCTGTCTGCTTGTTGCGGGAACATTTTGAGTGTGTATAATTCGCGCCTTCGCTTCGCCGGGCGTTGTCTG
>JAGRGD010000320.1 GCA_020445665.1 Rhodocyclaceae bacterium | reverse complement strand
GCCGGTGGCAACGATGACTTGTTTGGCCAGTACTTCCTCATCGCCAACCTTGACCTTCCAGTAGTCGCCTTCCTTGCCGACGAAGGAACCGTGGCCAGCCAGGAAGGTGACCTTGTTCTTCTTCAGCAGCATCTTGATGCCGCCGGTCAGTTGATTGACCACGCCATCCTTGCGCGCCTTCATGGTCGGCACGTCGATGGTGGCCTTGCCGACCTTGATGCCCTGGGCTTCGAAGCTATGGTTGGCTTCTTCGAACAGGTGCGAGGTGTGCAGCAGGGCCTTGGACAGGATGCAGCCGACGTTCAGACAGGTGCCGCCGAGGCGCGGCTCGCCCTTCGGGTCGGCATAGGGATTGGATTCGGCACAGGCAGCCGAGAAACCGAGTTGGGAAGCGCGAATGGCTGCGATGTAACCGCCGGGGCCGCCACCGATAACGAGCACGTCAAATTGCTTGGACATGTGTAAACCTTTCAGTATTCAGATGTGCAAAGGCGCCAGCGCCCTTGTGCAGGGAACTGGCGCCGGCAAGCGTCGATTAGACGCCGAGCAGCAGGCGGGACGGATCTTCCAGCGCTTCCTTCATGGTCACCAGACCGAGGACGGCTTCGCGGCCGTCGATGATGCGGTGATCATAGGACATGGCGAGGTAGTTCATCGGACGGACGACGATCTGACCGTTCTCGACCACGGCACGATCCTTGGTGGCGTGAATACCGAGGATGGCGGACTGCGGCGGGTTGATGATCGGGGTCGACATCATCGAGCCGAAGACGCCACCGTTCGAGATCGAGAAGGTGCCACCGGTGAGTTCCTCGATGGAGATCTTGCCGTCCTTGGCCTTCTGGCCGAACTCGGCAATCTTCTTCTCGATGTCGGCGATGGACATCTGGTCGGCGTCACGGATGATCGGCACCACCAGGCCGCGGGGCGAGCCCACCGCGATGCCGATGTCGATGTAGCCGTGGTAGACGATGTCGTTGCCATCGACCGAGGCGTTGAGGATCGGGAACTTCTTCAGGGCAGCCACGGCGGCCTTGACGAAGAAGCCCATGAAGCCCAGTCGCACGCCATGGGCCTTCTCGAACTTGTCGCCGTACTGCTTGCGCAGGGCCATGACGGGCGCCATGTTGACCTCGTTGAAGGTCGTCAGGATGGCGTTCTCGTTCTTCGACTGGATCAGGCGCTCGGCAATGCGGGCCCGCAGGCGCGTCATCGGCACGCGCTGCTCGGCGCGCTCACCGGCCGGGGCCGGCGCGGCGGCGGCTGCCGGAGCAGCACCACCGGACTTGGCGGCGACGGCGTCTTCCTTGGTCACGCGGCCGCCCCGGCCGGTGCCCTTGACGTCCGAGGCGTCGATGCCTTTCTCTTCGAGAATCTTGCGTGCGGCGGGGCTGGCACCCGAGGCGCTCGCGGCGGCCGGCGCGGCAGGTGCCGCAGCGGCCTTCTTCTCCTCGGCGGGCTTCTCGGCCGGCGCCGACCCCTTGGCGGCCTTGGCCTCGGTGTCGATCTTGGCGATCAGGTCACCGGAGGTGACGCTCTCGCCGTCGCCCATGATGATCTCGACCAGCACGCCGTCGGCCGGGGCCGGGGTCTCGAGCACGACCTTGTCGGTCTCGATATCGATCAGGTTCTCGTCACGGGTGACCGCGTCGCCCTGCTTCTTGTGCCAGGAAACCAGCGAGGCTTCCGAGACGGATTCCGACAGTTGCGGAACTTTCACTTCGATCAGCATTTTCTCTCCCTATCCCTTTCAGAAAAGCCTCAGGCCTTGAGATCGCCGAAAGCGTTTTCGACGACGGCCTTCTGTTGCATGTTGTGCTTGGCGTAATAGCCCACGGCGGGCGAAGCGGCGGCCGGACGAGACACAAGCAGCAGCTTGCGCTTGCCCAGAACGTTGTCGAGGTGGTGGCGCGAGATCAGCCAGTACCACACACCCTGGTTGCGCGGCTCTTCCTGGCACCAGACGAGTTCCTTGGCGTTCGGATACTTGCCCAGCTCCTCGGCGAAGGCATCCGCCGGGAACGGGTAGAGCTGCTCGATACGAACGATGGCCGTGTCCTTGATGTCGTTGGCACGACGGTGGGCCAGCAGTTCGTAGTAGATCTTGCCGCAGCACAGGACCACCCGCTTGACCTTCTTGGCATCGATCTCGTCGATCTCGCCGATGACGGTCTGGAAGGTGCCCTTGGACAGCTCGTCGAGCGTCGACACGGCCTCCTTGTGGCGCAGCAGCGACTTCGGCGTCATGACGATCAGCGGCTTGCGCTGCTGGCGCAGCATCTGGCGGCGGAGCATGTGGAACACCTGGGCCGGCGTGGAGGGCACGCAGACCTCGACGTTCATCTCTGCGCACAGCTGCATGTAGCGCTCGAGGCGGGCGGAGGAGTGCTCCGGGCCCTGGCCCTCGTAGCCGTGTGGCAGCAGCATCACGAGACCGCACTGGCGGCCCCACTTGGCCTCACCCGAGGTGATGAACTGGTCGATCACGACCTGGGCGCCGTTGGCGAAGTCGCCGAACTGACCTTCCCACACCACCAGCTGGGTCGGCTCGGCCGTGGAATAGCCGTACTCGAAAGCCAGCACGCCTTCTTCGGACAGGACCGAATCGTAGCTGCGGTACTGGGCCTGGCCGTCGGAAATGTGGTTGAGGGGGATGTAGGTACCCTCGGACCAGTGCTCGCGGTTCTGGTCGTGCAGCACGCCGTGGCGGTGGAAGAAGGTGCTACGACCCACGTCCTCACCCGAAATGCGCACGCCCAGGCCCTGCACCAGCAGCGAAGCATAGGCCAGGTTCTCGCCCATGCCCCAGTCCACCGGCAGCTCGCCCTCGCCCATCTTGCGGCGGTCGTCGATGATCTTCTTGACCCGGGAGTGCAGCTTGAAGCCCTCGGGGATCGTGGTGATCGCATTGGACAGGCGCTTGATCTCGGCCATCGGGACCGTGGTGTCGCACTTGTCGGTGTAGCCGCGGTTGATGTACGGCGACCAGTCCACCGCGAACTGCGACTTGTAGCCCGGCAGCGCCGGGTGCTCGAGCAGTTCGCCCTTGTCGAGGGCCTCGCGGTAGTCGGCGATCATCTGGTCCGGCTCGTCGCCCGTGCACACCCCCTCGCCCACCAGACGGTCGGCGTAAACCTTGCGGGTGCCCGGGTGCGCGCTGATCTTGCGATACATCAGCGGCTGCGTGACCATCGGCTCGTCCTGCTCGTTATGGCCGAGCTTGCGGAAGCAGACCAGGTCGATGACCACGTCCTTCTTGAACTCGTTGCGGAACTCCATGGCCATGTTGGTCACGAAGGCCACCGCCTCGGGGTCGTCGCCATTGACGTGGAAGATCGGCGCCTCGACCATCTTGAAGATGTCCGTGCAGTACATCG
>JAGRGD010000319.1 GCA_020445665.1 Rhodocyclaceae bacterium | reverse complement strand
GGCTGCGAGTTGATGTTCTCGTCGTCCTTGGTGAAGTCCAGGCCGCCGCGCAGGGCCTCATAGACCACGCGCCCGTAGTTCTTGCCCGAGAGGCCGAGCTTGGGCTTCATCGTCGCGCCGAGCAGCGGTCGGCCGTACTTCTCGAGGCGCTCGCGCTCGACCACGATGCCGGTCGGGGGGCCGGCGAAGGTCTTCACGTAGGCCACCGGGAAGCGCATGTCTTCCAGGCGGGCCGCCTTGAGCGGCTTGAAGCTGAACACGTTGCCGATGATCGAGGCGGTCACGTTGGCAATCGAGCCCGGCTCGAAGAGGTCCAGGTCATAGGCGACCCAGCAGAAATACTGGCCTTCCTGGCCCGGCACCGGCTCGATGCGGTAGGCCTTGGCGCGGTACATGTCGCAGGCCGTCAGGCGGTCGGTCCACACCACCGTCCAGGTGGCGGTGGAGGATTCGCCGGCCACTGCGGCGGCGGCCTCTATCGGGTCCACGCCTTCCTGCGGGGTGATGCGGAACACCGCCAGCACGTCCGTTTCCTTCGGCTCGTAGTCGGGGTTCCAGTAGCCCATCTGGGCATACTTCAGCACGCCTGCGTTGTAGCGCTTGCTGGGGTCGGTGATCTGGGTGTTGGCTTCGGGTGCGCCCATCGTCGTTGTCTCCTTCCTGGTGGTGACTCGACGATACGGGGCTGGCACAATAAGGTCGAATTGTAAAAACTTGATCTTGAAATAAGAAAAACTGATGAAGCTAGAGAACAAGCTCACCATGAAGCAGTTGCGCGCCTTGCTCGCGGTGGCCGACACGGCCAGCTTCACGCTGGCTGCGCGGCGACTGCACATCACGCAGCCGGCGGTGTCGATGCAGATCCGCGAGCTCGAGACGATCGTCGGCGAGGTTCTGGTGGACGGCCGGCGCGAGATCCGGCTGACCCCGGCCGGAGACATCCTGGTGCGCCGCGCCCGCGAGGTGATGACGGCCCTCGAATCGGCCGGGGTCGAGCTGCTGGCCCGCCGCGGCGTGGTGGCCGGCACGGTGGAGATCGTCGCGGTCAGCACCGCCGAGTACTTCGTGCCCCGCCTGCTGGCCGAGCTCAACACCCGCTACCCGGACATCCGCTTCGTGATGTCGGTGCAGAACCGGGACGGCGTGCACGCGCGGCTTGCCGAGCAACGCATGGTGGTGGCGATCATGGGGGCGCCGCCCCGCAACATCCCGGTCACCGCGGTGCCCTTCGCGCCCCATGCCCTGTCCTTCGTGGCCGCGCCCGATCACGAACTGGCCGGCAAGAAGGCGATCCCGCCGGCCAGCCTGACCGACGAGCGCCTGCTCCTGCGGGAGCGGGGCTCGGGTACCCGCGACCACCTCGAGCGCTACCTCAAGACCCACGGCGTGCGCCCCTACCGGGCGGACGAGCTGGGCAGCAACGAGACCCTCAAGCAGGCGGCAATGGCCGGGCTAGGCGTGGCCCTGCTGTCCCACCACGTCTTCGGCATGGAACTGGCAGCAGGTCGGCTGGCGCGTCTCGACGTCAGCGGCACGCCGGTGCTGCGCCAGTGGAACGTCGTGGTGCGTAGCGACCTCACCGTGACGCCGGCGGTGCGTGCCGTGTTCGATTTCCTGCGGGACAACGGCGCGAGCCTGATGCGCGACCTGATGGAGGGGGGGCTGGCGGTCTGACCGCCAGCCGCGCGCCCAAGGGCGCAGTCAGCCGCCGTCGGTCAGACGTACGACGAGCAGTTGCTTGGGCGAGCGCGCGCCGAAGGGCGAGCGGTCGTAGTCGCCGTATTTCGCCTCGATCCGGAAGCCGTGGTGCGTGAAGAGGGCGTCGAGGGCTTGCGGTGAATGCAGACGCATGTCCATGCAGTCCACCCGCCAGTCGGGCTCGCCGTCGAGATCGTAGTGCCAGGTCACCCGATTGATCCGGCGCTCCGGGTTGTAGGAAGCTTCCTCGAAGAGTTCGACGCGTCGCTGCAGGTAGGGGTCGAGATAGGTCAGCAGCTTTCGTCGCAGGCGCAGGCGTTCGGTGGCGGCCATGTCGGGCTGGAAGGTGTCCACCAGGAAGCGCCCACCGGCGCTCAGGTGTCGGGCGACCGACGCGAACAGCCCGGCCAGGCCGGCGTCGTCGAGGATGTGGTTGAGCGCGTTGTAGGGCAGCAGGATGTGGTCGAAGTGCCGGCCCAGGTCGAAGTGACGAAAGTCGCCCGCGACAAAGTCCACCGCCGCGCCCGCCTGTGCCGCCTTGGCGCGCGCAAAGTCGAGCATGGCCGGCGCGTTGTCGAGCCCGACGGTCTCAGCGGCCACGTGCGAAAGTGGAATCGTGAGGCGCCCGGTGCCGCAGCCCAGCTCCAGCAGCCGGCCGCTCCGGTCACCGAGGGCGTGCCTGTAATAGTCGAGATCGGCCGGCGCCGTCATCTGGGCCAGCAGGTCGTAGCGGAGGGGTTCGCGGTAGAGGCCGTCGGGCACCGCAGGCGAGGGGGCCGGGGGCTCCGTCATCGCCTTACTGCTGAATCTGCCGGAAGCCCAGATAGCGTGCTTCGAAACGGCGCTTGCCATCGCGGCGGAAGGCCTCCACGTCCCAGTCGCCCGTCTGCAGCAGGCTGCGGTACTGGGGTCGGAAGACATAGGTCCAGGCGTCGAGCCGGCTGCCGTCGGGCAGCACCACGTTCACCAGCTGACGCTCGTACTGGTTGCCTTCGAAGGCGTCGAGGCGCTCCCAGGCGGAGGCCTGGATGCCGGCGTAGAGCTGACCATGCACTTCGCCGTTGTCGTCCGGCGCGATGGCCGGGTAGTCCTCGCCGCGCACGGGATGGCGGGTGTAGCCGGGCAGAGTGGCAGGCCGGCTATCCGGGTTGTAGCCACAGACGCGGGCCATGATGTCGGCCCACATCAGCGAGCCGTAGGTAAAGCAGCGACCGCTCATCAGGGCAGCAGCAGGGCGGCGATGGCACCGAGCAGGGCGACGCCGCCGACCACCAGGGCCAGGCTCAGCTGGCGGTGCAGCCGTTCGACCGCGACGACGAGGCGCTCGTTGTGCTCGGCCAGCTGGGTGATCAGGTCGGTGCTGGTCTCGAGCTCGCCAGCCAGCGCCTCGACGCGGGCTTCGAGCGCCCCAATGCGCTCCTCCGGCGTGGCAGGGGTTCCCGCCGACGCATCGCCGGCCTCGCCGCGGGTGCGGCTCAGCAGCTCGCGCGCACCGCGGACGATGCTCGGCGCGGCGGCGATCACCTCGCCCCAGGGAATGGCCTTGGCTGCGACGGCCCAGGGTATCGGCATGCTCCGTAGCTCCTGTCAGTGGGCGCCGGCGCGTGCCGGCGCTGCTGTGCGATGCGACTCTCTCGCCGCGCCCCCGGTTCCCGTCCCGGCGGCGGCGACGGGCGCTGGGTCAGCGCCCGGCCAAGCGCTCGAGCTGGGGCCGCAGCTTGTCGAGGGTGGCCTGGAAGCCGGCGAGGCGCTCGCGCTCCTGCTGCACCACCTCGGCCGGCGCGCGGGCGACGAACTTCTCGTTGCCCAGCTTGCCTTCGGCCTTGCGGATCTCGCCCTCGAGGCGGGCGATCTCCTTGCCGACCCGCTCGCGCTCGGCGGCCACGTCGATCTCGACCTTGAGCATCAGGCGGGTTTCCCCGACCACGGCCACCGGGGCCAGCTCGTCGCGGCTGATTTCATCGACCACAGCCACTTCGGACAGCTTGGCGAGGCCGGCGAGGTATGGGGCGTAGGCTTCCAGTGCCTTGCGGTCGCCGGCGGCCACCAGCGGCAGGCGCTGGGCCGGCGAGATCCCCATCTCGCCGCGCAGGTTGCGGCAGGCGTGCACCATGGCCTTCATCTCGGCGACGCGGGCTTCGCTCTTTTCGTCGAGCTTCTCCAACTGGGCCTGGGGGTAGGCGGCCGTCATGATCGACTCGGTCGAGTCCGCCGCCTTGCGGCCGGCCATCGGCGCCACGGTCTGCCACAGCTCCTCGGTGATGAACGGGATCACCGGGTGGGCGAGGCGCAGCACGGTTTCAAGGACCCGCAGCAGGGTGCGGCGGGTGGCCCGCTGCTGGGGCTCGGTGCCGGCCTGGATCTGAACCTTGGCGATCTCCAGGTACCAGTCGCAGTACTCGTCCCAGACGAACTCGTAGATGCCCTTCGCCAGCAGG
>JAGRGD010000002.1 GCA_020445665.1 Rhodocyclaceae bacterium | reverse complement strand
GTCGCGGCGCTGCCGGATCGATACTACCGCCCCTCATGACCGGCTGGTGTGACGGTCGGGGCGGGTCGCCGGGAACCGATCAGAACGCGAAGTTGATGCCCACGTTCAGGAGCAGGGTCTTCTCGCCCACGGCCGGCACCCCGGCCGCGACGATGCTGGTCTTGATGGTGGCCGCGTCGCCGGCGTCGACGTAGGCCAGCTGGGTGTAGATGGAGGTGTCGGGCCGCACCGCGTAGTCGTTGCTGACGACCAGGTTGTTGGTCTCGTCGTCGTCGTTCTCGTCATCCTTGTTGCGGTAGAAGGCGACGGTCGCGGTGTTGTGCTCGTTCCAGCGGTAGTCGATGCCGACGCCGATCGCATCGACGTTGGAGACCTCGCCACCGTCGCGCGTCTCGTTCTTGGCGTTCAGGTAGTTGGCCTTGAAGGTCAGGTCACCGAAGGGCACCGCGAAACCCAGACCGGCATGCTTGACGTTGTCGTTGCCGGTGCCCTGGTCCTTGATGACCTGGTAGGACGCCGACACCGTGACCGGCCCGTTGTAGGCCGCGCCGACCGCCCACACGCTGTTGTCGGTGTTGGTGTCCGGCTGCTCGCCCATGGCCCACAGGATGCCGAAGCTGACCGGGCCCAGCGTGTTGCGGTACTGGACCGCGTTGCTGAAGAAGATGCCCACGTCGTTGTTGGTGTTGCGCTCGGTGCCCACCGGGCCGAAGGTGGCCGCCAGCTGGTTGTAGGCCCAGGCGTAGAGGTTGGAGAACTGCTCCTTGAAGGCGCGGGGCTCGGTGCCGATATGCGCGATCAGGGCCGGGCCGTACTGGCGGCCGATCGTGACGCTGCCCCAGTCCCCCGACAGGCCCACGTTGGCCTGCCGGCGCCACAGGATGCGGCCCGAGCCCGAGGCGTCGCCGGTGCCGTGGAACTCGCCGTTGTCGGTGTCGAAGTGCATTTCCAGGTTGAAGAAGGCGTTCATGCCGTTGTTCAGGTCCCGGTTGCCCTTGAAGCCCAGCACGCTCTGGCGCAGGCCGCTGGTTTCCATCGAGGTCTTGGCGTCGCCGTCCGGGTCGGTCTTGCTCTGGTAGAGAAAACCGGCGTCGATGATCCCGAAGATCGAGATCTGGGTGCCGCCGATGTCCGCGATCGTGGTGTCGGCCTGCGCCACGCCCGGCGCCGCGACGAGCGCGATGGCCGCAGCGGCCGCGCAGGTCAGCGCCGCACCGCGCCCCGATCGCCTGTGATTGTTTTTCATGTTCATGCCTCCCTAGCCTCCTGTGAGTGGATCGTGGTTTGTCCCGCGCTGTCGCCGTGCGACGGGCGGGTCGGAGGAGGACTAGGCAGCAGTCGTGCCAGAGACGTTTTGCGGTGCTTTAGCGGCCAATTTGGTGCAATTTGGCGTCAAATGAGCGCAAAAAAGCTGCGACAGATGTTTAATTGAGACAGCCGTTCGTGCGACAGATGTATCGGCGTCTCAGGGCGTGAGCGACCGCGGATCGGGCCGCCGCCCCCCCGTCGGCGGGGCATGCGACAGGCACCGCGGCCCGGGCGGGCGTGGTCTGCAACTTGCTGATCCTGTCGTCACAAGACGAAGCACAGCCCTGACATTCCGGAGGAGGAGAACCCATGAACGCCACCGATAAATTCGTCGCCGCCTCGGCCCACGTGGACGAGGCCGCGATCGCGCCACTGCCCAACTCGCGCAAGATCTACATCGAAGGCTCGCGCCCCGACATCCGCGTGCCGATGCGCGAGATCTCCCAGGCCGACACGCCCACCGGCTTCGGTGGCGAGAAGAACCCCCCGATCTTCGTCTACGACTGCTCCGGCCCCTACACCGACCCGGCGGCCGCCATCGACATCCGCTCCGGCCTGCCGGCGCTGCGCCAGTCGTGGATCGAGGCGCGCGGCGACACCGAGGTGCTGCCCGACCTGTCCTCCGAGTTCGGACGCGCCCGGGCCGCCGATGCGGCGCTCGACGAGCTGCGCTTCCCCGGCCTTCACCGCAAGCCCCGCCGCGCCAGGGCCGGCGCCAACCTCAGCGGCAATGTCACCCAGATGCACTACGCCCGCCGCGGCATCATCACCCCCGAGATGGAGTTCATCGCGATCCGCGAGAACATGAACCGGGCGGCCTATCTCGAATCGCTCCAGGGCACCGGACCGATGGGCGAGCGCATGGCAAAGCTGCTGACCCGCCAGCATCCCGGCCAGAGCTTCGGCGCCGCCATCCCGGCCGAGATCACCCCCGAGTTCGTCCGCGACGAGGTGGCCCGCGGCCGCGCCATCATCCCGTCCAACATCAACCACCCCGAGTCCGAGCCGATGATCATCGGCCGCAACTTCCTGGTGAAGATCAACGCCAACATCGGCAACTCGGCCCTGGGCTCCTCGATCAACGAGGAGGTGGACAAGATGACCTGGTCGATCCGCTGGGGCGGCGACACGGTGATGGATCTGTCCACCGGCAAGAACATCCACGAGACCCGCGAGTGGATCATCAGGAACTCCCCGGTGCCGATCGGCACGGTGCCCATCTACCAAGCCCTCGAGAAGGTGGACGGCAAGGCCGAGGAGCTCACCTGGGCCATCTTCCGCGACACCCTCGTCGAGCAGGCCGAGCAGGGGGTGGACTACTTCACCATCCACGCCGGGGTGCTGCTGCGCTATGTGCCGCTCACCGCCAACCGCATGACCGGCATCGTGTCGCGCGGCGGCTCGATCATGGCCAAATGGTGCCTGGCCCATCACCGCGAGAGCTTCCTCTACACCCACTTCGAGGAGATCTGCGAC
>JAGRGD010000318.1 GCA_020445665.1 Rhodocyclaceae bacterium | reverse complement strand
ATCTTCGTCTCCGGCGGGCCGATGGAGGCCGGCAAGGTCAAGTGGGAAAACAAGGTGATCGCCCTCGATCTGGTCGACGCCATGGTCAAGGCCGCCGACACCCACTGCTCGGACGAGGAGGTCGCGGCGATCGAGCGCTCGGCCTGCCCGACCTGCGGCTCCTGTTCCGGCATGTTCACCGCCAACTCGATGAACTGCCTGACCGAGGCCCTCGGCCTGTCGCTGCCGGGCAACGGCACGGTGGTCGCGACCCACGCCGACCGGGAGCGTCTCTTCAAGGAGGCCGGCCGTCGCATCGTGGACCTGGCACGCCGCTGGTACGAGGGGAACGACGAGACGGTGCTGCCGCGGACCATCGCGAGCTTTCGCGCCTTCGAGAACGCGATGAGCCTCGACGTGGCGATGGGTGGCTCCACCAACACCGTGCTGCACCTGCTGGCGGCGGCACGCGAGGCCGGGGTGGACTTCACGATGAAGGACATCGACCGCATCTCCCGTGGCGTGCCCTGCCTGTGCAAGGTGGCACCGGCAGTGCCCGATGTGCATATCGAGGACGTGCACCGCGCGGGCGGCATCATGGGCATCCTGGGTGAGCTCGCCCGCGGCGGCCTGCTGCACCGGGATGTCCCCACCGTGCATAGCAAGACCCTCGGCGAGGCCCTCTCCCGCTGGGACATCATCGACGCCCACGACACCAGCGTGTTCGACTTCTACAAGGCTGCGCCGGGCGGGGTGCCGACCCAGGTCGCCTTCAGCCAGGACCGCCGCTGGAATGAGCTGGACATGAACCGCACCACCGGCGTGATCCGCGACAGGGAGAACGCCTTCACGCGCGACGGCGGGCTCGCCGTGTTGTACGGCAACATCGCCGAGAAGGGCTGCATCGTGAAGACCGCCGGGGTGGACGAGTCGATCTGGACCTTCCGCGGCCGCGCGCGGGTCTTCGAGAGCCAGGACGCCGCGGTCGAGGGCATCCTCGCCGACCGCATCGAGGCGGGAGACGTGGTGATCATCCGCTACGAAGGTCCGAAGGGCGGCCCGGGCATGCAGGAGATGCTCTATCCGACCAGCTATCTCAAGTCCAAGGGGCTCGGCAAGGCCTGCGCCCTCCTCACCGACGGGCGCTTCTCGGGCGGCACCTCCGGCCTGTCGATCGGCCACGCCTCGCCTGAGGCGGCCTGCGGTGGCGCGATCGGGCTGGTGGAGGAGGGCGACATGATCGACATCGACATCCCCAACCGGCGCATTCACCTTGACGTCACGGCCGATACCCTGGCCGCCCGCCGCGCGGCGATGAACGCGCGCGGCGCCGACGCCTGGAAGCCGCTCGCCCGCGAGCGCTACGTGTCGCCGGCGCTGCGGGCCTACGCGGCCCTGACGACCTCCGCCGACACCGGCGCGGTGCGCGACGTCAGCCAGGTCGAGGGCTGAGCCGCCCGGCACGGGCTTCCATGACATGATCACGGACTGAGCGATGTTCAAACGCCTGCTCCACTTCCTGACCGGCACCCCGGACGCGCCGCCCGCTGCGGCGCCGGCGAAACCCCGGCCAGTGGCCGACCCCGCGCCAGCCGTGGAGCCGGCGCCGGCGGCTGCCACCGGCCTGGCGCCGGAGGCCGTTTCGACGCCCGCCGAGATGCGTGGCGACGACGGCGGTGCACTGCTCGCCCGCGCCGATGTCCTCGATCGAGGGCGGGCGCTCAACGGCTTTGTCTTCAGCCTGCACGAATCGGCGGCCGGCAAGGTGCGCGCGCGTACCCGCCGATCTCGCGAGTTTCTCGACGAACTCAAGGTCGGCACCTTGCTCGGCGGTGCGGTGCGGCTGCTGCGCTCCCGTACCGGCTACATCCCGGTGTGGGACGGCTTTTTGCCGAACCCGATGCTCGAGCGCCTGGCGCCGACAGGCAGCGTACTCATCCTTCAGCCGGAACGGCTCGACGCGGCGCCGGACCCGGCCCTCGTGCGCCGGGCCGCCGAGTTGCGCGACGCGGGCCTGCGCATCGCCCTCGACGATCACAGCGAGTCGCCCTGGTTCGACGGCTTTGCGCAGGTCGCGGACCACTTCGTGCTGGACAGTGCGAGGCGTTCGCCCGAAGAGTTGCGCCAGCTCGGGTCGCGCCTCGTGCGGGTGGCGCCGAACGTGAACTGGCTGGCCTGGAACGTCGCCACCGAGGAGGACTTCGAGCACCTCCACCGCCTCGGCTGCGAGGCCTTCCACGGCGGCTTCGTGACCCACCGCGAGGATTGGCAGGGCCACCGCCTGCAGCCGCACTCGATGCGGGTCGCGATGCTGCTGAACCGGCTGCGCGAGGACACCGAGACGCGGGAGCTGGCCGCGGTGCTCAAGCACGACGTGGCCCTCACCTACCGGCTGCTGCGCTACGTCAATGCCGCGGCCTGGGGCATCAACAACCCGATCACCTCGATCGAGCACGCGCTGGTGGTGCTCGGTCGGATGCCGCTCCGACGCTGGCTGGCGCTGCTGCTGTTCGGCAGTGCGCGCAAGGACGGGGGGTCCAATGCCCTGATGGAGGTGGCCTTGACGCGGGCGCGCTTCATGGAGCTGCTGGGTGCCGACCGGGTCGGCAAGGACGAATGCGAGCAGCTGTTCATGACCGGTCTGTTCTCCCTGCTTGACGTCATCATGCGGGTGCCGTTGCCCGACGCCCTGAAGCCCGTCAAGGTGCCCGACACGGTCTCGGATGCACTGCTGCGCCGCGAGGGGCCGTGGCTCCCCTATCTGCAGATCGCCGAAGCGCTCGAACTGGGTCAGGCGGATGTCGTCGAAGAGGCCGCCACCGGGCTGGGCCTCACCATGGACGACATCAACCGCCGTCAGATCGACGCGCTGCTGTGGGTGCAGGCCTCGAGCGAGTCGCCAGAAGAAGTGAGCACGCCGGCGCGCTGAGCGCTACCGCGACTCCCGGCGGGAACATCCGGCGACGGGCCGAGGTCGATCCGGTATTGTCCCAGTGCGCGGAGGTCTCCAATGCGATCGAACGATGCCGATCCGACCTGGCCCGATGACCCGCTGATCGTCTCCCTGTGGCAGCGCGCCGAGTCCTTGCTGCTGGCCCTCGGTGGCGCCAACCTGGTGCTCGCCGTGGTCGTCAAGATGGGGGGCGGAGATCTGCATCCGCTGTTTTCCGATCCCGATGCCGCATTGCTGTTCCTTGTCACGGGCCTGGGTCTGCTGGCGCACGC
The DNA here is from genome assembly GCA_020445665.1 of Rhodocyclaceae bacterium. Classification (GTDB taxonomy): domain Bacteria; phylum Pseudomonadota; class Gammaproteobacteria; order Burkholderiales; family Rhodocyclaceae; genus Cognatazoarcus. The sequence continues at coordinate 44,866 of JAGRGD010000318.1, read as the reverse complement.
CGGCTTGCTTGTCGTGCTGCGCTGGCGCCTGCGAGCGCGCACCGAGCCGGGCTCGCGCCCACTGCGGCATCTGCGCGGCTTCATGCGCCTGCCCATCCATGCCGACTATGCCGGACAGCGCGGGTCGGCGCGCCTCCGTCGCCATGGCCGCCCGTCGCCGCGCCGGCCAGGTGGCAGCCGGTTCAGCGGGCCTGGGGCGCCGCGGTCGGCACAGACATGACCTGCGGCTTCGCAGCGCCCTGTCCCCGGTCGATGCTGCGACCGCCTTCGATCACGACCCAGCCGTAGCGTCCGAGGTGTGGCAGGGAGCGGGCCGCTGCCTCCAGGGCGTCGGCGTTGCTCCCCGATACCACCAGCATCGGCTTGTCGCTAGCGGTCAGGCCGGCCCAGGCCTGGGCGTCGCCACGACCCGACACGGCCTGGGGACGGGCGGGGTGGCCATGCGCCGCCAGCCAGGCGTCGACCTCGGTGGCGGTGCCGATTACAAGCAGCGGCCCGTCACCCGGCGGGGCCTCCGGCGAGCGCCGGCGTGGCGTCCGGTCGAGCAGGCGTTCGGCGAGGTGTTCGGCCGCCGCCTCCACCCGCTCGTCGCCAAGAACCATCAGGCTGGCCACTCCGGCCAGATTGATCTCTCTTAGTACCGGTGCGGCCTCGTTCCTGGCGAGGCGGCGAAGCACGCGGAAGTCGGGATCGAGGGTCAGCGTGCGGGTGCCGGCCGGGGGTTCCACCCGCACCTCGGGGCCACTGATGCCCACCATCAGCGTCTGCTTGCCCGCGGCAGGATCGGCCACGACGGGGACCCGCAGGGCATGGTGGGGCGCACTCTGGTGCAGCATCACGCCGGCGTCGCCATGGGACAGCGCGAGCGTCGGCAGGTCACGGGCGGTCAGAAGAGGGGTGAGGAAGGCCTGGAGGGACTCCCCCGCCTCGGCCTCGAAAGCGGCCTGCAGGTCGGCCCAGCTGGCGACCTGGAAGCGGCGCTGTCGCCAGAAGCGCCGGATCGCCCGGTCGAAGGCCGCATTGCCGATGCGGTCGCGCAGCATCACGAAGACCATCGCCGCCCGGCCGTAGCCCACCGCCGCCGAAATGCCATGTCGGCGGGCGGTGAAACGGTTAAGCGCGAGCCCCTTGCCGGGCGGTATCGCGGACAGGTCGCGCAGCCAGCCCATGCGCATGACCCGGGCCTTCTCGGGCGCCTCGTCGAGGGCGTAGGTGTAGTCCGCCATGAAGGTGGTCAGCCCCTCGCTCCAGTTGCCCTGGCGGATGTCCGGGTACACCCCGTTGCCCCACCAGTTGTGGAGCACTTCGTGGCCGAGGGAGGTCCCCCGGATGAAGGGCAGGCGCAGGACGTCCACCCCGAGGTAGGTCAGGCTCGGCATGCCGAAGCCGGTGGGTGTCGGGCTCGAGACCACGCTGAAGTCGTCGTAGGGGTAGGGGCCGATCCACTGCTCGTATCGCTGGAAGTAGGCGCCGAGGGCGTCGAGGTAGCCCTCGGCGAGGTCGGCGATGCGCGGATGGAACAGGGTGCGCAGCTTGAGCGTCCGGCCATCCACGGATTTGATCGCGCGCTCGAGGACGACGTAGGGGCCGACCATCAGGTCGATCCCCGCGGCCGGAACGTCCATCCGGTACACCGTCCGCGTGTAGCCGGATGCCTCGGCCTCCTCCACCAGCCTGCCCGGCACGATCGCGCGCTGTCCTGCCGGCACGTCGATGGTCACCCGCCAGCGCTGCAGGCCATCGTCCTGGCCCACCTGCAGGCCCGGATACCAGCGTGCCGAGGCCGGCAGAAAGCTGCCGTCGGAGCCGGCCGTGGCACGGTCGTCGCCGAGGGTGTCGCGGTGACTCGCCTCCTCGGGCACGGGCGAAAGGGGCAGTTGCCAGCTCATTTCGACACTGCTGGCGCCGTCCGGGATGGCGCGGATCTCCAGGTCTCCCCGCCACCAGCGACGCAGGCGCACGGGCTGACCATCGACCGTGAGGGTGGCCAATCTGGCGCGCCGATCGATCGCGATGCGGCGGTTGGCGATGGCCGGCAGCTTGAGATTCGCGCTGCCTTCCAGCATGCGCTTGGCGGGAATCAGCCTGAGCTGCATGTCGAGCATCACCGGCTCGGCCGCGATCGAGGCCGCTGCCAGGAGGCCGAAAATCAGTCCGGCCAGGAGGCGGATCAGCGTGTCGGTCGCCCTCATCTCAGCCCCCGTTCAGGATGTCGTCGGGAATCTTGAGGTGGCGCTCCACGAAGGGCGCCCAGCAGGCCCACTCCTCGGGCCGGATCGTGCCGGCCCGCCGGCGGCCGGCGGCGACGGCGGCGCTCAGCAGCTGGGCTCCGCTCGGAATCTCCAGATCGGGTGACGGGGGGGTGTGGTGCAGGGCGATGGCGTCGCAGACCGCTTCGGGCAGCTTCCAGTTGCGGGCGACATGGGCGCCGATGGCGGCGTGGTTGACCTCGATCAGGCCGTCCACGTGCAGGCCGGCCTCGTCCACATTGCCGGCCTCGATCTCGAAATCGCGCAGAAACTCCGGGTTGCGCCGCAGGATCAGGGCGATGCCCACGTCGTGCATCAGGCCTGCGAGGAAGGCGTCGTCGGCCAGGGTGGGCTGGCACGAGGCGTGCATCAGCCCCCAGCTCTCCTGGGCGACCTCAAAACAGGCGTCCCAGATCGCGCCGATGACGCGCGGCGGCACGTCGCTGAGCTTTGCGCGCAGTCCGGTGCTGCTGGCAATCGCCAGGACCTTGGTCTTGCCCAGCAAGACCACCGCTTCCAGCACCGTCTTCTTGGGACGGATCTGGCCGAAGACCGGCGATGCGGCGACACGGAAGACCGCACCGGTGGTGGCCGGGGTGCGCGAGACGGCCGCCGCGACCTCGTCCAGGCCACTGTCCTCGTTGCCGGCGATGCGCATCAGCTCAAGCAGCTGGGGGTCGGGGGCGGGCAGCGTAATACCGCTGGCCAGGATGGCGTCAACCAGGGATTCGTCGGTCGGGGTCATGGGGCGGAGGTCCGTTCGAGTCTGCCCTCGCGGGCGATGGCCTGCCGGGCAGCCGGGCGGGCGAGCATCCGGTCGCGATAGGCGTCGAGCGCCGGATGGCCATGGGGAATGCGTGCGGATGCCGCCCAGGCGAGGCAATGGGCGGCCAGAATGTCGGCCATGCTGAAGATGCCGGCCAGGGTCTCTTCCGACGCAAGGCGGCCAGCGAGCAGGCTGGCGGCGCGCTGGAATTCCCACGCTGCCGTGGGCTCGATGCCTGCCACCCGGTGCTCGGGCGGGAGTGCGAAGCGGTGCTTGGCGATGGTCCAGAGGGGTTGTTCAAGCTCCGTCAGGGCAAACATCGACCACTGCAGGGCCAGGGCGCGCGGGCCTGGCGCCGTCGGGAGCAGGCCGCTCGCCGGGAATCGCTCGCCGATCCACATCAGGATCGCACCCGATTCGGAGAGGGGCCCGTCCGGCGTCACGAGCAGCGGCACCTTGCCCCCCGGATTCAGCGAGAGGAAGGGCGGCTTGCGGCCCTCGCCCCGGAACAGGTCGATGGGGTGGTACGCATACTCGGCGCCCGCCTCCTCAAGTGCCCAGGCGGCCCGCAGGCTCCGGGTGTTGGGGCAGCCGTACAACGTCAATGCCTGGCTCATAGGACTTCGGATTCGATCTCAGACCGCGATTCTAGGCGCTCGGGCCGGGCTGGGGCCAATCATTCGGCGATCGGGCCGGGGCCACAAACATTGATCTGTATCAACGTTTGTGGAATCCAGGTTTCCAGTTCAATTCCGATTTTCGGCGTTAACAATCGGGGCATCTGCGAGAGCTACAGTAAAACATTGATGCAAATCACAAAATTTAATTGACGTGAAATTCTTCAGTGAAAAGAAGGTTTGCACTTTGCCGTCGGGTCCGGGAGCCCGCTACCCAAGCCGGCGGCGGGTCGTGCAAGTCATCTAACTGATATCTCAGCGCTTTCAGAGGACTGCGGCGGCTGGTACGGATCTTGAGGTGTCCACTGCCGGGGCACTGACACCCGCACAGTCAAACAGTCGAGGGAGAGAGCGATGGGATCGCGCCAATTTTCGGAGTCCGGTGAGCCGACGGCCGCGCCGCGCTCGGTCGAATCACGCCTGGAGATGAGCCGGCGGAGCTTCCTGCAGTTCTGCGCCACGCTGGCCACGACCCTGGGTCTGCCCAAGGGCGCCGAGGCCGCCGTGGCCGAGGCCATGACGTCGGCCGAGCGGCCGTCGGTGATCTGGTTGCACTTCCAGGAGTGCACCGGCTGCACCGAGTCGATGCTGCGGGCCGAGCACCCGACCATCGAGAAGCTGATCCTCGACGTGATCTCGCTGGATTACCACGAGACCCTCTTCGCCGCGGCCGGCCATCAGGTCGAAGCCGCCCGCAAGGCGGCCATGGAGAAGCACAAGGGCAAGTACCTGCTGGTGGTCGAGGGCGCGATCCCGACCAAGGACGGCGGCATCTATTGCAAGGTGGGCAACCAGACCGCGATCGACATGACCCGGGAATGCGCTGCCGATGCGGCCGCGGTCATCGCGATCGGCTCCTGTGCGAGCTGGGGCGGCATGCCTTCGACGATTCCGTCGATCGACGGCGCGGACTCGAGCCCCACCGGCTCGTCCGGCGTGGCCGAGGTCCTCGGCAGGCCGGTGGTGAATATTCCGGGCTGCCCGCCCAACCCGTACAACTTCCTCGCCACGGTGGTGCATTTCCTGACCTTCGGCACGCTGCCGGCGGTCGATGCCCAGGGGCGCCCCAAGTTCGCCTACTCGCGCCTGGTGCACGAGAACTGCGAGCGCCGCGCCCACTTCGACGCCGGCCGCTTTGCCCTGGCCTTCGGTGACGAGGGCCATCGCAAGGGCTATTGCCTCTACAAGCTCGGCTGCAAGGGCCCGGAGACCTACGCCAACTGCCCGACCGCGCTGTTCGGCGACGCCGGCGCCGGCACCTGGCCGGTGGGCTGTGGCCACCCCTGTATCGGCTGCACGGAGCAGGGTGTCGGCTTCACCAAGCCGATCCACACCCTCGCCCGGGTCAAGAACATCGAGCCGCCGGCGGTCTATCCCGGCATCCACGAGAAGCAGGGCCAGGGCGCGAGCCTCGGTTCCGCCGCAGTGCTCGCGGCAGTCGCCGGCGCTGCCGCCGGCGCCGGCGCGATGGTGGCGCGCAACCTGGGCAGGTCCCACGAGAGCGAGCCGGCCGCGCCGGCCGACAGCGCGAAGGAGTGAGCATGAGCACGCGACGCGACTTTCTCCGGCGCGCGGTGGCCGGCAGTGCGGCGGCGGCCTCCTGCGCCGTCGTCCCGCCCGCCGCCGCGCGCGGCAATGCCGAGCGCTCGCCCGAAGCGCTCGGCCTGCTTTTCGACTCGACCCTGTGCATCGGCTGCAAGGCCTGCGTCACGGCCTGCAAGGACGTGAACGACCTGCCGCTCGACATCAGCACCCGGCCCGAGTCGCCGTGGGACACCCCGGTCGACACCACCGCCCGCACCTACAACGTGATCAAGGTCTTCCGCGACGGCAAGGCGACGCAGAAGGACGCCGAGACGGACGGGTTCGCCTTCATGAAGGCCTCGTGCCTGCACTGTGTCGATCCCAGCTGCGTCTCGGCCTGCCCGGTCTCGGCGATGACCAAGGACCCGGTCACCGGCATCGTCGGCTACGACCCGGACGCCTGCATCGGCTGTCGCTACTGCGTGGCGGCCTGCCCCTTCGGCATTCCCAAGTACGACTACCAGTCGGCGACCGGCGAGATCGGCAAGTGCGAGCTGTGCCGCCACCGCCTGCCGGAAGGCAAGTACTCGGCCTGCGCCGAGGTCTGCCCGACCGGCGCGACCCTCTACGGCAAGGTCGATGAGCTGATGGCCGAGGCGCGGCGTCGCCTGGCGCTGAAGCCCGGCGAGATCACCCGCTTCCCCCGCGGCAACCTCTCCACCGGCGACCAGCCGTCCTGGGAGGGCGCGGCCGCCAACTATGTGCAGCACGTTTATGGCGAGACCGAGGTCGGCGGCACCCAGATGATCAAGCTCGCCGCCGTGCCCTTCGAGAAGCTCGGCCACAAGCCATTGCCCGACGAGTCGTTCTCGTCGAAGTCCGAGACCCTGCAGCACACCCTGTACGGCGGGCTGGTGCTGCCGCTGGTGGCGCTGGGCGCCATGACCTGGTTCGCCAAGCGTCACATCGGTGACCACGACGCGGACGACGGAGGTGATCAATGAGTGCGCATGTCCATGCCAGCCCGGCGCCGGTCGGCGGGCGCCTGCTGAGCCCGGCCACCTTCGTCTGCGCGGTGCTGATCCTCGCGGCCCTGGCGGTGCTGGCGATCCGCTTCAGCGCCGGCCTCGGCGCGGTGACGAACCTCAACGACGGCTACCCGTGGGGCATCTGGGTGGTGGCCGACGTGGTGATCGGCTCGGCCTTCGCCTGCGGCGGCTTCTCGGTCGCGATGCTGGTCTACATCTTCAACAAGGGCGAGTACCACCCGCTGGTGCGCCCGGCCCTGCTGGCGAGCCTGTTCGGCTACACCCTGGCCGGGGTCGGCGTGATCTTCGACCTCGGTCGCTACTGGAACTTCTGGCACATCCTGTGGCCGGGCTACGCCTCACCCAACTCGGTGATGTTCGAGGTGGCGGCCTGCATCTCGCTCTACATCCTGGTGATGTGGCTGGAGTTCTCGCCGGCGGTGTTCGAGAAGTTCGGCATGAAGAACGCCCGGCGCCGGGTCGGCAAGGCGATGTTCTTCCTGATCGGCCTCGGCACCGTGCTGCCGATGATGCACCAGAGCTCGCTCGGCTCCCTGCTGGTGGTGTTCGGCACCCAGATCCACCCCCTGTGGCAGACCATGGCGCTGCCGGCGATCTTCCTGATCTCGGCGATCACGATCGGCTACGCGGTGGTGCTGTTCGAGTCCTGCCTTGCCGCAGCCGGCTACCGTCGCAAGATCGAGATGCACCTGCTGACCCCGCTGGCCAAGGTCATGCTGGGCATGCTCGGCGTGTTCCTGGTGCTGCGCTTCGGCGATCTCCTGGTGCGCGGCGCCCTCGGCCACGCCTTCGAGGCCAACCTGCAGAGCGTCATGTTCTGGCTCGAGACGGCCTGCTTCATCGCCCCGCTGGCGCTCCTGCGTAGCGTCGAGCAACGCCGCAACCCGGCCCGGCTTTTCTCCGCCGGCGCCTTGCTGATGCTGGGCGGCAGCCTGCTGCGCATCAACGCCTTCCTGGTCGGCTACGACACCGGCGAAGGCTGGAGCTACTTCCCGTCCGTACCCGAGCTGCTGGTCACCATCGGCATGTTCGCTATCGAGGTGCTCGGCTACATCGTCATTACCCGTCGCTTCCCGGTGCTGCCGCGTGAAGACCACGCCGCCCCCGCGGCCGCCCATTGAGGAGAATCCCCCCATGAGTCAACGCATCACCATCGACCCGGTCACCCGCATCGAGGGCCATCTGCGCATCGACGTGGAGGTGGACAACGGCAAGGTCAGCAAGGCCTGGTCTTCCGGCACCATGTGGCGCGGCGTCGAGAACATCCTGCTCGGCCGCGACCCGCGCGACGCCTGGGCGATCACCCAGCGCATCTGCGGCGTGTGCACGACGGTGCACGCGATCTGCTCGGTGCGGGCGGTGGAGAACGCCCTTGGGCTCGACATCCCGGTCAACGCCCAGCTGATCCGCAACATGATCATCCTGGCCCACGCGGTGCACGACCAGATCGTCCATTTCTATCACCTGTCGGCGCTCGACTGGGTGGACGTGGTCTCGGCCCTCGACGCCGATCCGGACAAGGCTGCAGCGCTGGGCGAGAGCCTGTCCAGCTGGTCGGGCAACAGCAAGCACGAGATGCGCAAGGTCAAGGAGAAGCTCAAGGGCTTCGTCGGCACCGGCCAGCTCGGCATCTTCACGAACGGCTACTGGGGCCACCCGGCGATGAAGCTGCCGCCGGAGGTGAACCTGCTGGCCGTCGCCCATTACCTGCAGGCCCTGGAGATCCAGCGCTACGCCAACAAGATCGTCTCGATCCTCGGCTCCAAGACGCCCCACATCCAGAACGTGGCCGTCGGCGGCGTCGCCAACCCGCTGTCCACCGATTCGCAGTCGGTGCTGACGGTCGAGCGGCTGATGGCCATCAAGACCTGGATGGAGAAGCTCGACGACTTCGTCAAGAACGTCTATCTGGTCGACGTGGCGGCGATCGGCGCCTTCTACCCGGAGTGGACTCAGGTGGGCCGCGGCGTGGTGAACTACCTCGCGGTGCCCGACATCCCGCAGGATGCCGCCGGCACGATCTTCGACATCCCCGGCGGCTACATCCCGAACGGCGACCTGTCGCAGTTCAAGCCGATCACGGCCTTCGGCGACCCGTACTTCCGCGACGGCGTCTCCGAGGCGGTCAAGCACTCCTGGTACCAGTACGGCGGCGGCGACGCCACCTCGCTGCACCCGTTCGAGGGCGAGACCACGCCGAACTACACGGACTTCCAGGACGAGGGCAAGTATTCGTGGCTGAAGTCGCCCACCTTCCACGGCAAGCCGGCCCAGGTCGGGCCGCTGGCGCGGGTGCTGTGCGGCCTGGCCTCGAAGCACGAGGGCATCACCCGCTACGCCACCGGGATGCTCGACACCGTCTCGTCGCTGGCCAAGATCGAGGTCGGCCTCGACGCGATGCACTCGACCATCGGCCGTCACGCCTCCCGCGCCATCATGTGCGCGGTCGAGACCGACACCCTCGCCAGCCAGTGGAGCCGCCTGATGGAGAACATGGCCAGCGGCGACTTCGACACCTTCAACGCGCCGGACTTCCCGCAGGGCGAGATCGCCGGGGTCGGCTTCCACGAGGCGCCCCGCGGCGCGCTGTCCCACTGGGTGGTGATCGAGAAGGGCAAGATCAAGAACTACCAGTGCGTGGTGCCCTCCACCTGGAACGCGGCGCCGAAGAACGAGAAGGACGAGATGGCGCCCTACGAGGCGTGCCTGATCGACAACCCGGTGGCCGATCCGGAGAAGCCCCTCGAGGTGCTGCGCACGGTGCACTCCTTCGACCCCTGCCTGGCCTGCGCCGTGCATATCCTCGATACCGAGGAGCACGAGGTGGTCAAGGTCCGGGCGGCCTGAGATGACGGCCACCTGCCTGGAGCCGCTTGCGCCGGTCTTGCCCGCACAGGCAAGCCCGCGCGAGCCGGCCACTCCGATTCTCGAATTTCCCTCGCCGAGCGCCACCGCATCGTGGCTGGCCGTCGTGGGAGCGGAGCATCAGATGTCGAATGAAACGAATCCAAGCCGTCGCGCGGTGCTGCTGGGCGTCGGCAATATCCTGCTGACCGACGAAGGGGTTGGCGTGCGACTCGTCGAACAGCTCGAGCGCGACTGCCGGCTCGCACCGGGCCTCGTGGTGCTCGATGGCGGCACCGCCGCGATGGAGCTGCTCGAAGACCTCGAGGATCTGGACCTGCTGGTGATCGCCGACTGCGTGCGGGTCGGTCAGCCGCCGGCGAGCGTGGTGGTGCTGAAGGACGACGCGGTGCCGAGCTTCTTCCGGGCCCGCCTGTCGCCGCACCAGGTCGGCCTGTCGGACGTGCTGGCGACCCTCGAGATCACCGAGCGGGCGCCGAACCACGTGGTGGTGGTCGGCGTCCAGCCGGTCGACGTCTCCCTCGGGCTCGAGCAGAGCGAGGCGGTGCGCGCGGTGATGCCCGAGGCGCTGGCGGCCATCCATGCGGCACTGGCCGAATACGGCTACGCCTGCCCGCCGCGCGAGCGGCGCGCGGCCGCCTGAGGGATTCGTCGCCATGTGCCTGTCGGTGCCGATGCAGGTCGAGTCGCTCGAGGCGGGGGGCGCCCTGGCGTGGGTCGTCCGGGGCGATCGGCGCGAGCAGGTGAACATGCTGCTGGTCGGCGAGCAGCCGGTCGGCACCTGGGTGCTGGTGGCCCTCGGCTTTGCCAAGGAGGTGCTCGACGAGCCGGAGCGGGCGCAGATCGAGGAGGCCCTCGAGGCGCTCGCCGCGACCCTCGACGACGACTACGACCCGGATCGCTACTTCGCCGATCTGGACGCCGCCCGGAGCCCCGTGTGAGCGAGACCCTGCGCAAGCCCGCCTGGACCCCGCCGCCGGTCGTCCATGCGGGCCCCCACCTTGATGACCCGAGCCGGCTCATCGGAGACTGGTTTGCACGGGTGTTCGCCGAGCGGATGGCCGGCCTGCCATTTCTGAACCCGCTTCTGTCGGTGGAGGTGATCGGCGTACGGCGGGTCGACGGGGACTGGCTGGGCGGGCTGGTCACGCCGTGGAGCGTCCAGCTCGTCCTGCTGCCGGGGGGCGGCACCCTCTGGGTGGACACGCCAGCGGGCGTGCGCCGCCGCGTCGCGCTGCCGGTCGGTGAACTGTGGTTCCTGGCCGACGCGGGCGACGAGGGGCTTGAGGCCTACCAGTACTGCGCGCTGGGCACCAGCACCGAGGGATTCCCGGATCAGGCGGCCGCCCGGTGTTTCGTCGCCGAGGCCCTCGCCACCGTCATGGCCCCGCCCCCCGGGGCCCCGGACGCTGCATCGCCAGAGCCGGCCAGTCCGGCAGTGGACCGCGGCCGGCGTGCGCTTTTCGGAATGGGCCGTCGGCGCTGATCGCGTGGCCGCGCCGTCCTGGACCGGGGCGGATAGAATGGCGGGGTCCCAAGCCCTGCCCACATCCATGTCAAAGCGCTCGTCCCGTAAGCGATCCACGCAGCCCACCGCCAGCGCAGCGATGCCCGATCCGGTGCTGCCGGTCCGCAAGGGCATGTCCGTCAAGTTCGTGCTCACGAGTCTCGCCGCGACCCTGAACCTGACCGCGGCGATGGTCGGCCTCGGCTTCCCCGACAGCTTCCCCGCGCTGGCCGCGAAACCGGTGATGCTGACCCTGTTTGCGGTAGGCGTCGGCCTTGAAGTGTGGGCGATCCGCCAGTTGCTGGCCACGCGCCGCGCGGAGATGGCAGCCGGCCAGCGCTGAACGCCACGCCAGACAAATGCCCACAGACCCTAAGGGGCAGCGGGCTGGGGGGCCGTGTTGATCGCCCGCAGCACGTCGGCCAGTCCGTCGGCGAGTTCGGCCGTCAGGGCCTGCCAGTCGGTCGTGCCGTCCCGGCCTGCGCGTTCGGTGCGGCCGGCCAGTTCGGTGAGATGTCCGGCCCCCACCATGGTCGCGGAGCCTTTCAGGGTATGGGCGATCTCTGCCACGACCGACCGGTCACCCCGCTCGGCGGCGTCACGCAGGCGAGCGCTGGTTTCCTGGTGGCGGTCGGCGAAGGTCCTTTGCCAGCGCGCCAGCCGAGCCGGGTCGCCCTTGGCGCGGCGCAGGGCATCTGACTGATCCAGCAATAGGGCGGGCTTGTTCGCGTCGCGGTCCGATGCCGGCGGAGACGGGGTGCCGACATCGAGCCATCGGAGCAGGGCCTGGTGCAATTCCGCCGGGTCGAAGGGCTTGGAGATGAAGTCGTCCATGCCGGCAGCCGAGCAGCGCGCCTGCTCGGCGGCGAAGGCGTGGGCCGTCATCGCCACCACGGGCAGGCGGTGGCCCCGCTCGCGAATCGCCCGGGTCGCCGCGATGCCGTCCATGATCGGCATCTGGACATCCATCAGCACCAGGTCGTAGGCGGTGGACTCGACCGCGTCGATGGCCGCCTTGCCGTTATCGACGATGTCCACGGTGGCTTCGGTTTCGGCCAGCAGCTCGCTCGCGACGATCTGGTTGAAATCGTTGTCCTCGACCAGCAGGATGCGCTTGCCGGCCAGCATCGGCACGACCTCCGGCCGGTCGCCCGTTGTGGCCGGGCGCATGTCGGCTGCCTCGGACGCAGCGGGCAGCGGGAGCCCGAAGTGGAAGCAGCTGCCCTTGCCCGGCGTGCTCTCGACACCGATCTCGCCACCCATCTGCTCGACCAGGCGCCGGCTGATCGCCAGGCCCAGGCCGGTGCCGCCGAAGCGCCGGGTCGAGGAGGTGTCCACCTGCGAGAAGGGCCGGAACAGGCGGTCTATGTCTTCCGGGGCGAGTCCGATGCCACTGTCGACCACCTCGAACAGGATCTCGCCCTCGCGGTTGCCCGGCGCGATCAAGACCCGAACATGGCCCGAGTCGGTGAACTTGATCGCATTGCCGACCAGATTGTTCAGCACCTGGGCAATGCGCAGTGCATCGCCGTCCACCCATTCGGGAACTCCCGGCGCCAGATCGATCGCGAAGCCCAGTCCCCGCTGCGCGGCGAGGGGTTCGAACATCGCAGCGAGCCCGCCCGCCATGTCCGCCACGGCGAACGGATGGGCGGCGATGACGAGTTCTCCGGCCTCGACCTTGGAGAGGTCGAGGATGTCGTTGAGGATGCCCAGCAGGTGGCGGGCCGCCTGGTTTGTCTTGCGGACGTAGTCTTTCGGTTTGGCGTCGAGCGCTTCCTTGAGGCACAGGCCGGTCAGGCCGATGATGGCGTTCATCGGCGTGCGGATCTCGTGGCTCATGTTGGCCAGGAACTCGCTCTTGGCCCGCGTCGCGGCCTCGGCTGCGGTGAGGGCCTCCTCGAGGCGGCGGGTCTGTTCGCGGTTCCTCCGGATGGTGCGCTCGAGCGCCACGTAGGCCACCGCGGTGACGCCGCCCGCGCCGATCAGCAGCAGCAACAGCAGGTTCAGCGCGTGCGAGTCACTGGTCTGGATCGCGCTCGCGACGTCCAGCGACAGCACCGCCAGGGCGATGGGCACGCCCTGGTCGTCGGTGAGGGTCTGGGTCGCAAACTGATGAGTCGCCGTCTCGCCACTTTGCTGACCGGAGGCGATCATCTGTTCGATGTGACGGAGCGCGTCGCCGGAAAACTCCCCGGCGAGGGCGACCACGTCGGGGGAAGGCTGCCCGTCCGCGCCGAGTCCGAAGATCGCCATCGCCGTGTCGCCCGGATGATCATGGTCGGCGTGCTGGTGCATCTCCAGGCGGAGCAGGTCGTTGATCGGGGCCAGCTGGTCGTTGAGCGAGGTGCTGAGCAGGAGGTAGCCGACCAGCGTGCCGGCCTGGCGCACCGGGCCGGCCAGGTCCAGGTGGAGCGCGCGCTCGTGGGCCTGCAGGCGGGCGCTGAGCTGCTGGCTGTCCTGCACCTGGTCGAGCAGGGTCTGTTCGCCGATGTCCGGCTCTTGATCGGGCAGCAGCATCGCGCCCGCAGCGTCGAGCACCAGGGCGGTCTTGACCGATTTCACCACGCCGCCGGTGATCCGGGACAGGATGGCCCGCAAGCGGGGGCGATCATGGGCCGCCAGGGCCCCGACAAATTCCGGATCCACGGCGTGGTTCTGGTAGACCAGCAGCAGGGTCTCGAGGCCGTCACTGGTGCGCTCGCGCAGCAGCGAGGACATCATGTCCGAGGTGTGATCGGTGTTGCGCTGGATGGCGCGGCGGCCTTCGCTGCGAATCCAGTGGGCCGTCAAGAGGGAGCCCCCCACCAGCAGCAGGGCCAGCAGCACCACCAGCCAGCGGTGGGCGTTGTTGCCGGGAAGGCGATCGCTCACGGGCGACTCCACAAAGGGTATCGGCAGACCGGGCCATGGGCTTCGTCCCCGGAGCGGCGAACGAAGGCCATGGCCGAACACCTTATTTCGGCATTGGCCTTGATTCCTTTATGGCCTTGTCGGCACGAGCGGCAGGCGGAGTCGGGTGTCCACAGACCCTAGGCGGCGGTCCTGAACTGACTCACCAGTTCCGACAGCTGCGCAGCCGTCGTGTTGAGTTCGGCCGTCGAGCGCTCGGACTGGCGAACGGCGTTGAGCCCCTGCTCGGTCATGCGGGCCATCCGCTCGATCGAATTGGCGAGGTCCTGGCTGGCGGTGCGCTGCTCGGACACCGACCGGCTGATCTCGTCGATGCCGTCCGTCGATTCGCCGACCGCGGTGTCGGCCTGGGCCAGCGTGTCGAGGACCTGCTGGGCGCAGGCCCGGCTGGATTCGAGGGCCGAGAGCCCGCGCTGGATGGCGGCCTCGACAAGCCCGGAGCGGGCGCCGAGATCCTTCGTGACCTTGTCGATCTGGCCGACGGAATCCGCCGAGCGCTCGGCCAGTCCGCGGACCTCGTCCGCGACGACGGCGAACCCGCGGCCCTGTTCCCCGGCCCGGGCTGCCTCGATGGCCGCGTTCAAGGCCAGCAGGTTGGTCTGGTCCGCGATCTCGCGCACCTGTCGGGTCATGGTCGAGATGACATCGGTACTGCGGATGAACTGGGTCGCCGACTCCGACAGGTCGCTGACGGCCGCGGTGACGGCCTGGACCTCCGTCATCAGCGCATCGATGCCCTGCCGCCCCGAGCGGGTGCGGGAGAGGCTCAGTTGGGCCAGTTCGCGGACCTGCTCCGCGCTCTCGGCGATCGAGCCGATGCTCACCGTCAGCTGCTCGATCGTCGCGGCGGTCGATTCGGCGGTGTCGTTCTGCTCCGAGGAACTGGCGGCCAGCTGTGTCGAGCTGGCGGCGAGGGCGCGGGTTGTCAGCGCCACCCGCTCGGCGGCGGACTTGGTATTCGCCACCAGGGACGCCAGGGTGGTCATGAAGCGGTTGAACTCACGCGCGGTGGCGGCGATTTCGTCGTGGCCGTCTTCCGGCAGCCGGCGGGTCAGGTCGGCGTCGCCCCGGGCGAGGTCTTCGGTGAAGCGCGTGAGCTGGCCGATCCGCCGGGCAGTGCTGTTGGCCGTGAGCCAGGCCAGCAGCAGCATGACGGGGAGGGCGACAGCGAGGGCGAGGACCATGGCCCGCTGGTCGGTGGCGGCTTCGCTCTCGGCCAGCAGCTGCGCTTCCTGGGTGCGGGCCAGCATGGTATCGCCCAGGGCCTCGAGTTCCGTCTCGAGGCGATCGAACAGGGCGTCGAAGCGCGGCTTGTGTTCGAAGGCGGCATCGGTGTTGTCGTAGGCTTCGGCAACGATCTCGCGGGCGCCGGTGATATAGGCCTCGAGGGGTTGGCGTGCTGCCTCGACCTGGGTCATCACGCTCGCTTCGAGGGGCAGCCCGGCGACGATCGCCAGGTCTTCCTGCATGGTCTTCGACTGCTCCGCCAGGTCGGCGCGGGCCTGCTCGTAGAGGGCGCTATCGCGCCGCAGACCCGCGATCAGGGCCGCGTTGACGACGCTCGCCAGGCCGTCGTGGAACATGTCCACCTCGACCTGGTAGCGGATCGCTTCGGCGTAAACGGCGGCGGCCCGGTTCGCCCGCTCCATGCCCTGCAGCCCGACGTAGCCGATGATGCCGACCGCCGTGGCGATGAGGACCGAGATCACGGCGCTGAGCAGCAGCCGTGCCTTGATGGTGAATCGCTGAACCATGGGAGAAGCCTCCTGACCGGGGCCACGGCAAACGGGTGAGTGGGGGCAGATGCTGCACCGCGGCCTGAATTGAGAACGGTCAGGCGCAGGGGCACTTGAGGATTTTTCTGCGTATTTCTACGTGGAGCGCCTGCACGAAGTACGCGATCTTCGGCGCGGCGCTCCCGGCGTCGGCCGCCAGGCTCACTGCGGCGGCCGGCAGCCGGCTGCCCGTTCCAGCAGCATAGCCCGCTCGCTTGCGTTGCGGGTCATCGATGCCGCGCGCTCGAACTCGCTGCGGGCCTCATCGTGCCTCGCCAGGCGGGCCAGCAGGTCGCCCCGGACGCTGGGCAGCAGGTGGTAGTCGGCGAGCGTGGGCTCGTGCCGCAGGGGCTCGACCACCTCGAGGCCGGCCGCTGCGCCGTAGGCCATGCCGACCGCCACCGCCTGGTTCAGGGTAACCACCGGCGAGGGCGCCACCTGGGAGAGCACGTCGTAGAGCGTGGCGATGGCGTGCCAGTCGGTATCGTCGGCCCGGCGCGCCTTGGCGTGACAGGCCGCGATGGCGGCCTGCAGCGCGTAGGGCCCGATCGGCCCGGGGGCCTCGTCGGCGCGGGCGAGCGCCTCGAGGCCGCGCTGGATCAGGAGCGGGTCCCAGCGACTGCGGTCCTGGTCCATCAGCAGCACCGGCCGGCCGGCGCTGTCGACCCGGGCGGCGAAGCGGGAGGCCTGGATCTCCATCAGCGCGACGAGCCCCTGGACCTCTCCTGCGGCCGGCATCAGGGCGGCCAGCACCCGGCCCAGGCGCAGGGCCTCGGCCGACAGGGCGGGGCGCATCCAGTCCTCGCCCGAGGTAGCGGCATAGCCCTCGTTGAAGATCAGGTAGATGACCTCGAGCACCGAGCTCAGCCGTTCGCCCAGTTCGGCGCCGCGGGGCACCTCGAACGGGACCCGCGCCGCAGCGAGGCTGCGCTTGGCGCGGACGATGCGCTGGGCGATCGTGGCCTCGGAGCGGAGGTAGGCGCGGGCGATCTCGTCCGTGGTCAGGCCACCCATCACGCGCAGGGTCAGGGCGCAGCGTGCGTCCGCCGAGAGGACCGGGTGGCAGGCGGTGAAGATCAGGCGCAGCAGGTCGTCGCCGATCTCGTCGTCGAGCGCCAGGTCCACCTGCTCGACCAGGGCATCGCTCCGGCTGGCGTGCTGGAAGTCCCATTCGTAGCCGATCGCCTCGGCCTTGTCGGAGGCCATCCGGCGATGGCGGATCTGGTCCACCGCGCGTCGCTTGGCGGTGGTCAGCAGCCACGCCGCGGGATTGTCGGGCAGACCATCCCGGGGCCACTGCTCCAGCGCGGCGACCAGCGCATCCTGGGCGCACTCCTCTGCCAGGCCGACATCCCGCACCACCCGCGCGACCCGCGCGATGATGCGGGCCGCTTCGAGCCGCCACACGCCTTCGAGTCGGCGCCGCACTGCGTCCCGCCCGGTCACGGTGCTGCCGGGTCGGTCAGGGGAGGGTGGCCGTATCGGATGGGGCATCGGCGGTCCGGCAGTTCAGTCGGGTTGATCATGCGCCGGGTACCGGATGCGGTCCAGTGCCCCCACGCTCACCCGACGACGATCGGGATGAACCCGCCGAAAGCCATGCGCTGGCAGTCGAAGGGCATATCTTCGGGGGGCATGGCCTGGATGCGCGGGTCGGCCATCACCGCGGCATTGATCCGGTCGCGATCCGCACGGGACGCAAACACGATCCACGAAAACATCACCACCTCGTCCGGCCCCGCCGCGGCGGCGGCGCGGAACGAGACCATGCCCGGCGCGTCGAGGTCGTCGCCGACGCACTCCCAGAAGGCCAGCGCGCCATGTTCGCGCCAGATCGCCCCGGCCTTGCGGGCCAGCTCGCGGTAGTCATCGAGCCGGTCTGCCGGGACCGGGATCAGGTAGCCGTCTACATACTGTTCCATGGGTGTTCTCCGTGTGGGGGGGCGTCAGGCGTTGCACGGCGCGCATTCGCGCACTTCGACGGTGGCGAAGCGGGCCGCCGGGCACTGGCGGGCGATCTCGAGGGCCTCATCGAGGCTCGCGACATCGAGGAGGAAGAAGCCGCCGACCATTTCCTTGGCTTCGGCGAACGGACCGTCGCGGAGCTGCAGGCGGCCGTCCACCTGCCCGACCCGCACGCCGTGCTCGTCTGCACGGAGGGATTCCGCGGCGCGCAGCACGCCGCGTTCGTTGAGTTGCCCGGCGAAGGCGCTCATTTCGTCGTAGCGGGCCTGGGCTTCGTCGGCGCTGCGCGCAGCGCGTTGGCCCCGGGGTTCGATGATCAGCATCAGGAACGGCATGGTCGGTCTCCAGCGTTGTGGGTCAGGGGTCTTGCCGGGTCGTCGGATGAGCCTGCCGGATTTCGACAGGCCAGGGTAAATGCGCCGCTGCGACCGGGCCCGCCGCGGTGCGCGGACGGTTGCGAACGACGGGGGCACGGCCCGGGATCTCCCGGTGCACTGGAAAGTGGCCAGCCACCCGGGCCGGACGCGGGTGGGTTCGCACCGACCTCGCCTGCGCCGCTTGCCGGCAACGCTGTTGCCTACGGAGGGGGGCTTCTCCGGCGACGCGATGTTGCGCCGCAAAAGGCGCGCCATTGCGGCATCTGCCGGTATGGCAAGGGCATGATGCCGGCGGAGATTGTGTGTCCTGGGTGTGTCCACGGGCGCCGGCCGGTGGGCCGCGGCGACCGTCCGCCCGGGCCGGGGTGCGTGCCACGGGTCGACATGTCGGTTTGCAAAGTGGAAAGCGCCCTGCCAGTCGCAGAATCGGAAGGCCGGGAGATGGTCCGGCGACGGTGTTGATTTCAATCAAGTTTTCCTCGCTGGCCTTGCGTGGCACGGTTCTTGGACAAGCTCCCGTCAGCCCCTCTCGAGGGATGAGACCACAGGGAGACCGCTCCATGACTGAAACCTTCTACGACGTTCTGCGCCGCCAGGGCATCACGCGGCGCAGCTTTCTGAAGTTCTGCTCGCTCACCGCCACCTCGCTCGGCCTCGGTTCTGCTGCAGCGCCGAAGATCGCCCACGCGCTGGAAAACAAGCCGCGCACGCCGGTGATCTGGCTGCACGGCCTCGAGTGCACCTGTTGCAGCGAGTCCTTCATCCGCTCGGCGCATCCGCTGACCAAGGACGTGGTGCTGTCGATGCTGTCCCTCGACTATGACGACACGCTGATGGCGGCGGCCGGCCACCAGGCCGAAGCGATCATCGAGGAGGTCAAGCACAAGTACAAGGGCAACTACATCCTCGCCGTCGAGGGCAACCCGCCGCTCAACGAGGACGGCATGTACTGCATCCACGGCGGCCGCCCCTTCGTCGAGATCCTCAAGGAGACCGCCGCCGACGCCAAGGCGATCATCTCCTGGGGCTCGTGCGCGTCCTGGGGCTGTGTCCAGGCCGCCAAGCCGAACCCGACCCAGGCGACGCCGGTGCACAAGGTGATCCACGACAAGCCGATCATCAAGGTGCCCGGCTGCCCGCCGATCGCCGAGGTGATGACCGGCGTCGTCACCTACATGCTGACCTTCGACAAGATCCCCGAGCTCGACCGCCAGGGCCGGCCGAAGATGTTCTACGGCCAGCGCATCCACGACAAGTGCTACCGCCGGCCCCACTTCGACGCCGGCCAGTTCGTCGAGGAATGGGACGACGAGAACGCGCGCCGCGGCTACTGCCTCTACAAGGTCGGCTGCAAGGGCCCGACCACCTACAACGCCTGCTCGACGGTGCGCTGGAACGAGGGCGTGTCCTTCCCGATCCAGTCCGGCCACGGCTGCATCGGCTGCTCCGAGGATGGCTTCTGGGATAAGGGCGGCTTCTATGACCGCCTCACCGACATCAAGCAGTTCGGCGTCGAGAAGAACGCCGACGAGGTCGGCATGGCGGTGGCCGGCACCGTCGGTGCCGTGGTGGCTGCCCACGCCGCCGTATCCGCGCTGACCCGCGTGCGTCACAAGCCGGGTTCCGACATGCCGAAGGGAGACAAGTGATCATGGGTGTCTATGAAACGCAGGGCTTCAAGCTCGACAACACCGGCAAGCGGGTGGTCGTCGACCCGGTGACCCGGATCGAGGGGCACATGCGCGTCGAGGTGAACCTCGACGAGAACAACGTGATCCGAAACGCGGTCTCCACCGGCACCATGTGGCGCGGCCTCGAGGTCATCCTGAAGGGGCGCGACCCGCGCGACGCATGGGCCTTCACCGAGCGGATCTGCGGGGTGTGCACCGGCACCCACGCCCTGACCTCGGTACGCGCCGTCGAGGACGCGCTCGGCATCGACATCCCGGAGAACGCCAACTCGATCCGCAACATCATGCAGCTGTGCCTGCAGGTGCATGACCACCTCGTGCACTTCTACCACCTGCACGCCCTTGACTGGGTGGACGTGGTGTCGGCCCTGTCGGCCGATCCGAAGGCCACCTCGCAGCTGGCCCAGAGCATCTCGAACTGGCCCAACTCCTCGCCGGGCTACTTCCGCGACATCCAGAACCGGCTGAAGAAGTTCGTCGAGTCGGGCCAGCTCGGCCCGTTCATGAACGGCTACTGGGGCAACCCGGCCTACAAGCTGCCGCCCGAGGCCAACCTGATGGCGGTCACCCACTACCTGGAGGCCCTCGACTTCCAGAAGGAGATCGTCAAGATCCACACCATCTTCGGGGGCAAGAACCCGCACCCGAACTGGCTGGTCGGCGGCATGCCGTGCGCGATCAACCTGGACGGCGTCGGCGCCGTCGGGGCGATCAACATGGAACGGCTGAACATGGTGTCGAGCATCATCGACCGCTGCATCGAGTTCTGTGACCAGGTCTACCTGCCGGACCTGCAGGCGATCGCCAGTTTCTACAAGGACTGGACCTACGGCGGCGGCCTGTCGGGCCTGTCGATCATGTCGTACGGCGACATCCCGGACCGGGCCAACGACTACTCGGCATCGAACCTGCTGCTGCCGCGCGGCGCGATCATCAACGGTGACCTCTCCAAGGTGCACGAGATCGACCTGCGGGACCCGGAGCAGATCCAGGAATTCGTCACCCACTCCTGGTACAGCTACGCCGACGAGAGCAAGGGCCTGCACCCGTGGGACGGCGTCACCGAGCCCTACTTCCAGCTCGGCCCCAAGACCCAGGGCACCCGCACGCGCATCGAGTCCCTCGACGAGGAGGCCAAGTACAGCTGGATCAAGTCGCCCCGCTGGCGCGGCCACGCCATGGAGGTCGGTCCGCTGGCCCGCTACGTCATCGGCTACGTGCAGGGCAACCCGGAGTTCAAGGAGCCGGTGGACAAGCTGCTGCACGACCTGGGCCTGCCGCTGACGGCGATCTTCTCGACCCTCGGCCGGACCGCGGCGCGCGGGCTGGAGGCCTCGTGGGCGGCGCACAAGATGCGCTACTTCTTCGACAAGATGATCGCCAACATCAAGGCCGGCGACACCGCCACCGCCAACGTGGACAAGTGGTCGCCGGAGAAGTGGCCGGCCGAGGCCAAGGGCGTCGGCTTCACCGAGGCGCCGCGCGGCGCGCTGGGCCACTGGGTGAAGATCAAGGGCGGCAAGATCGACAACTACCAGTGCGTCGTGCCGACCACCTGGAACGGCAGTCCGCGGGACGACAAGGGCCAGATCGGCGCCTTCGAGGCCTCGCTGATGAACACCCCGGTGGCCAAGGCCGACGAGCCCCTCGAGATCCTGCGCACGATCCATTCCTTCGACCCGTGCCTGGCGTGCTCGACCCACGTCATGAGCCCGGACGGCCAGGAAATGGCCAAGGTCAAGGTGCGCTGAGGCGCCTACAGGAGGACATTCATGTCAGACCACAGCCATGCCACGGCGACCGGCGTCGACGACAACGCCGTCGCCCACGCCGCCAGCATCAAGTCGATCTATGTCTATGAGGCGCCGGTGCGCATCTGGCACTGGGTCAATGCGCTGGCGATCACGGTGCTCTCCGTCACCGGCTATTTCATCGGCTCGCCATTGCCGTCGGTGCCGGGCGAGGCCAGCGCCAACTTCCTGATGGGCTACATCCGATTCGTGCACTTCGCGGCGGGCTACGTCCTGGCGATCGGCCTGCTGGGACGGATGTACTGGGCGATCGTCGGCAATCACCACTCGCGGGAGCTGTTCAGCGTGCCGATCTTCACCGGCGCGTACTGGCGCGAACTGTTCTCGATGCTGCGCTGGTACACCTTCACCCGGCCCTACCCGAACCGCTATGTGGGACACAACCCGCTGGCGCGTTTCGCCATGGTCTTCGGCTTCCTGTTCATGGCGCTGTTCATGATCGCCACCGGCTTTGCGCTGTACGGCGAAGGCGCCCAGGCCGGGCACTGGTCGCACACCCTGTTCACCACCTGGGTGATTCCCCTGTTCGGGCAGTCGCAGGATGTCCACACCTGGCACCACCTGGGCATGTGGGCGATCGTGTGTTTTGTGATTCTTCATGTCTACGCGGCGATCCGTGAAGACATCATGGGACGCCAGAGCATCATCAGCACCATGATCAGTGGCTATCGCATGTTCAAGAACTGAAGGCAGCCCGGGCGTCGGCCCCGGGTCGAGCGACGACGGGCGACGCGATCAGCGTCGCCCGTCGTGCGTCCGATACGTCGGGGGCGGAACATGCAGCCACGGCAATCGGGAGTGCATATGGAGCTGACATTCGGAGCAGACAACCTGGCGTCACGGGACCTGCTCGTCCTCAAGTCGACGGTCCGGCTGCGCGCGGAGGCCTGGCGCTGGGTGGAGGACGTCCGTGCGGCTGACCTGTGGGTCATCGACCTGACCCAGGACCTGGTCGTCACGCCGCTGGAGATGCTCGGCGCGCCGGCCATCTGTCGACTGGATGAATCCGCCGCGAGCTCCGGCTGGGCGAGCCGCACGCTGGCCAAGCCCCTCAAGGCCAGCCACCTGATGCGTTACATCGACGCAATGTTGCCGACCCTCGACCCCGCCCGTGCCCGGGTCAAGGTGCCACCTGCCGTTCCACTGACGGCCACTGAGGAACCCGCTGACGAAGCGCCCGGCGAGACCGCGCCGGGTACCGACACGGTGCCATGGGCGGGGCGCCGCGTCCGCTTCCTCAAGGCCCCCAACCTGGCGCGTTTCCCGGTTTCGGTCGAGTTGATGGGCTGGCTGGAGCGCATGGGCCGTGAGGCGGTCAGTTTCGACCTGATCGACGGAACGCTGCCGCTCGACCGCGACATGCTGAGGGATGTCCTGAATCATGCCGCCAGGGGCGGACAGCTGGTCGATGAAGAGGGTCGGCCGATCGCGCCCCTGCCTGCGTCGCGCAGCCGGTTCGCGTTCTGGAAGCGCTGAGTGCTGAGCGCTGAGCGCGCCGCATGGCGCCCTTCCGCTTTGCGCGCCGCGCCGGAAGGCGGCGTTGCGGTGGCGCCGTAAGCGTCGGCCCGATTCCCGCGGGGTGGCGCGGCATGGGCGGCTGGCACGGACCTTGTATTGGTTCTCTCGCCCGGCGGGTCCACCCCGGCCCCCGGGCGTGTGCTCACTTCCCTTTATCGATCGACGACATGACGGCGACGATGGGCGGCGACGGCAAGTCCCGCCCGACTTTTTTCCTGCCCCGGCACGCGCCGGTTCGCCCGTCCCCGGGGCGGCGGCCCTTGCGGCCCGGTCACTTCCTCGAATCGCGCTTCATGCGTCCCGCCGGCATCACGCAGGACGCCCTGGCGCGCGCGCTGGGTGTCTCTCGCCGCCGGGTCAACGAGCTGATCCGGGGCCGGCGGGGCATCTCGCCCGATACCAGCGTCCGGCTGGCGCGCTATTTCGGCACCGACCCCCGCTTCTGGGTGGCCTTGCAGGTGGCCTGGGAGACACATGCAGCCATTTCGCGCATGTCGCGCGACGAAGCCGACCCACGACAGGGCCATATTTCCTAAAGGCCACCGCTCTCCGCGCCGATACACCGGTTGTTACCAGGAGGGCAGGCACATGAAACGGGCCATCACGCCGACCCAGGTCGAGCGGCTGATGCGCGAGGATGACTTCATCGTCTCCAAGACGAACCCGAAGGGCATCATCACCTACGGCAATCCGATCTTCGTTGAATTCTCGGGCTACTCCGAGGACGAGCTGATCGGCTCCCAGCACAACATCATTCGCCACCCGGACATGCCGCGGGCCGCCTTCAAGCTCGCCTGGGACACCATCCAGTCGGGCAAGGAGTTCTTCGCCTACGTCAAGAACATGTCGAAGGACGGGGGCTACTACTGGGTATTCACCCATATCACGCCGGACTTCGACCCCAGCGGCGGCATCGTCGGCTACACCTCGGTTCGCCGCTGCCCGAAGCGCAGTGCCATTGAAACGATCACCCCCGTCTATGCGCAGATGCTGGCGGCCGAGAAGGCCGCCGGAGCGCGGGAGGCGATCGGTGCCGGCACGCAGGTCCTGGTGGATGTGATGACACAGATGGGAATGGGCTATGAAGAGCTTGTCTTCGCGCTTTGAACGGCGCCACCTGGCGCTCGTGGCGGTCGTTGCGGCGGCGGGCCTGGCTTTCTGGACGCCTTGGGCGGCCCTGGCCGCCTGTGCCCTGGCCGCTGTCGTGCTGCTTGCTCCTGCACGTCGCGGCGACGACGCGCTGAACCAGCTCGACGGGCTGATGCACCAGGTCGGGCAGGGGCAATTGCAGGAGCGGATGCCCCGCGAGTTCTCCGATCCGGTGCTCGAGTCGATCCGTGTCGACCTCAACTCCGCGCTGGACCAGACCGAAACCGCCTTCCGCGAGATCCTCGGCGCCATGGACGCGGTGGCCAACGGCAGGCCGTGGCGCCGACTCCAGACGACCGGCCTGCACGGCATCTTCGCGCGGGTCCTGGAGCAGATCCAGATCATGCTGGACCAGGTCACGACGGCACAGGAGTCCGTCGCCCGGGAAGCGCTGCTGTCGCGTATCTTCGTGCGCTCCGAGCGCGGCCTCTCGATGGCCATCGAGCACGTCACGACGACCCTCGCGGACGTCGCCCGCGAGGCAGAGGAATCCCAGTCCCTCTCCGGCAAGTTCGCGGTCACTGCGCGCTCCATGTCGGAGGCCGCCGAGCGGATGTCCACCTCCCTCGGCGATGCCCATGGCCTGGCCGAGGCGGGTGTCAGCGCCCTGGCCGAACTGGCCGAGAAGGCCGGCGCGATCAACGAGATCACCGCCCACATCGACAATATTGCCAAGCAGACCAATCTGCTGGCCCTCAACGCCGCCATCGAGGCGGCCCGCGCGGGTGAGTCGGGCCGGGGCTTCGCGGTCGTCGCCGACGAGGTGCGCAAGCTGGCCGACCAGGCCCAGCGCTCCGCCGAAGAGATCGCCGAGGCCATCTCGGCGATGAGCGGCGCGATGCAGGCCGCGACGGGCCAGATCGGCACCCTCTCCGACTCGGTGGCCGGTGCCCGTGGTACCGCCGAGGAAGTGGTGGTCAGTCTGGCCGGTTCGGCGGACGCCGGGGAACAGGTCAACGCCCTGGCCGGAACCATCGGCGGGGGCGCCCGCGCCATGGAGTCGTCGGTCAATCTCGTCAGTCTCGCCCAGAAGGCCCGGGCCGACGCCAACCTGATCATCCACGGCGAGGAGATCGACAGCCGCAGCCTGTCCGAGATGGAGCGCCAGGCGGTGCAGATCGCCAGCGAGCGCAAGTGGATCAAGGGCGGCACCGACCGCGAGGCGCTGATCGAGATCTACGACAGCCTGTTCGCCAGCATCGAGAGCCAGATGAAATAGTTGCGACGGACCGACCGGGCCCGCCGCGCTGCCCGGACCCGAGCCTGCCAGGCCCCGTTGAGTGCGGGGCCTTTTTGCGTCCGCCTCGGTGAGCGCGGTGGAAGCGGGCTTTCCACTTCGGCTTCCGAGCTGCGGCGGAAGTGTCCCCACCGGGGAAGGGGGCTTGGTCGCACGGTCGTCATATCGTCAATGCTGGCGCGCCATGGGCATTCCCGGGGGCGCTGGCACGGACCCTGCGTTGTGTTACGCGAACCGTTACACGGAGTCGCCATGCACCCATCCACCCCCCGGGTCCTGATCCTCGGCATCGGCAACCTGCTATGGGCCGACGAAGGGTTTGGCATCCGCTGCGCCGAGGCACTGGCCGCGTCCTATGAACTGCCCGAATCGGTCACGGTCATGGATGGCGGCACCCAGGGCCTCTACCTGCTGCCCTACGTGACCGAAGCCACGCACCTGCTGGTCTTCGACGCGATCGACTACGGCCTGCCGCCGGGCACGATGAAGCTGGTGCGGGATGACGAAGTGCCCCGCTTCATGGGCGCCAAGAAGATGAGCCTGCACCAGACCGGCTTCCAGGAGGTCATCGCGTCGGCTGCGCTGGTGGAGGGCCTGCCCGCCGAGATGGTGCTGATCGGGGTTCAGCCGGCCGAACTCGAGGACTTCGGCGGCAGCCTGCGGGAGCCGGTGCGCGCCTGCCTGCCCCGGGTGCTGGAGGCCGCCGTGACGGTCCTTCGCGAATGGGGCGTCGATGTCCGCCCTCGCGATGGCGGCGCCGAGCGGCTCAATGCGGCACCCCTGTCGATCCACGATTACGAGGCAGGGCGTCCTTCGGAGGCAGAAGCCTGCCGAATCGGCGACGCGCGCTTCATGCCCGGCGGGGCCGGCTGAGATGTGTCTCGGCATCCCGATGCAGGTCGTCGCTGCGGGCATGCAGTCGCTCTGCCACGATGCCCATGGCGAGGCGCACTGGATCGACATGCTGCTGGTCGGCGAGCAGCCGGTCGGCACCTGGCTCCTGACCTATCTGGGGGCCGCCCGTGAGGTGATCGACGCCACCCGCGCCGCCGACATCGGCCGCGCCCTGTCGGCCCTGGAGCAGATCGCCAGCGGCGCGGCACCGGACCTGGAGTCGGCCTTCGCCGACCTGATCGGGCGGGAGCCCGAACTGCCCGAATTTCTCAAACAAGGATGACGCGATGAGCACCTTCGCCAGCCCCACGCTGGACAGCCTCGACCAACTGCTGGCGCGCCAGACGGACGCCGGCCTCGGTCGCTGCCATGCCGCGGAAGACTTCGAGCCCCTCGCCGCCGCCTGCGGCGATCTCGCGCTGCTGCTCACGGACGACCCGGCACGCAGCCCGGAGAGCTGGGACATGGCAGTGATCCTGCCCGAAGTGCTGAAGCACTTCGAGGGCCACCTGACCGCGGTCGCCGCGATGCCGGAGGTGTCCCGAGAACTGGCCCGCCGCTACGGCGTGACGCGCTACCCCAGCCTGCTCTTCGTGCGCGGCGGCGCCTACGTCGGGGTGCTGGAGGGCGTGTACGACTGGCAGGTGCTCGGGCCCGCGGTGTCGCGCCTGCTCGAGACCCCCGCCGGGCGGGCGCCGAGCGTCGGCATTCCCGTGACGTCCGCCGCGCCGGCGGGCAGCTGCCACTGACGAAACCAGGAGCCCACCATGAAACCCTTCCCGATCCCCGTCGTCGGTGCCGGCAGCCATGTCGAAGAGGAAGCCCTCGAGTACATCGACATGCCGAAGGACATGAGCACCTTCGCCGTGCCCCGGGTGGACGAGGATGCCGACCCGGCGGTGCGGGCAGAGGCCTTCCACGTCCTCGAGCAGCTGCTCGACGCGATGAAGGCCTGGACCTTCGGCGCCCCGTCTGCACCCCGCATCGACCTTCTGCCGCTCAGGCCGCCGGTTCGCGCGGCGATCAACGAACTGCTTGGCGAGGGGGAGGTCAGCCTGATCGTCGAGGGTACGCCGCGGCTGCGGATCCAGGAGACCGTCTTCGCCGGCGTCTGGCGGGTGCTGGGGGAGGCCGACGACGGGGTGATCCAGGACGTGGTATGTGCCTGCGCGCTGCCCGAGGAGGCCATCGCCCGGGCCCGCGCGGGCAGCCGGCGCGATCTGGTGGCGCCGGCGCTGCCCGACGGCGTCATGAACGCGCCGGCGGTGCTGACCGAACTCGCCGAGCGGGCAACGAACTATCGCGAGGGCGACGAAGCGCACATCGTGAACCTGACCCTGCTGCCCATGTCGCCGGCGGACCACGGCTATCTCGGCAGCGCCCTCGGCGGCGGCACCGTCACGGTGCTGTCGCGGGGCTACGGCAACTGCCGTGTCACCAGCACGGCCCTCGAGAACACCTGGTGGGTCCAGTACTTCAACAGCGTCGATACGGTGATCCTGAGCACCATCGAGGTCACCGACGTGCCCGATGTGGTGCCGGCGGCGGCGGACGACTTCGCCGACAGCATCGAGCGCCTCGGCGAGTGGGTCGAGACACTGCGGGCCTGGGAGGCATCGTGAGCACCGGCGCCCACCGGCATGGCGAGAGCTGGTTCGAGGGCAGCTATCTGGGCGACGATGGCCGCATTGCCGACGATGCCCGGCTGGAGTGCGGGATCTGCTGGCAGGTCTATGACCCGGCCGAGGGCGACCCGGTGTGGCAGATTCCGCCCGGTACGCCGTTCTCGCAGCTGCCGGACCACTGGACCTGCCCCAACTGCGACGCCCCCCGCCACAAGTTCATGGTGCTCGCCGATGGCGAGTGAGCACGCCGGCGTGCCGGCCGACCCCTCGGCGCGGATTCGCGCGCATTTCGACACCGTGGCCGCGACGACGATGACCGACGTGCCACTGTGCAACCCCGCGCTGGCGGTGGCGACCGAGGGCTTCTTCCGCCACGGCGAGGCGTGGGTGGGTATCCTCCTGACACCCTGGTGCATGAACCTGATGCTGCTGCCCGATGCCGACTGCGACTGCCAGCGGCAGGTGGGGGAATCCGAGTGGTGGGCCTTCCCGTCGGGCGACTACCCGTTCATCGCGCACCACTGCGAGGTGCTCGGCGACTATCAGGCCTGTTCCCTGTACTCGCCGGTCTTCGAGTTCGACAACCAGACCCTGGCCCTCGACGTCGCCCGCGAAGCGCTGGCGGCCCTGATGGCGGACGGCGACGCGGCGGCGGATGCGTCCCGCGCCCGCGAGACGGCGCGCCTCGAGGGGCGCTCGGTGGCGGCGCAGCCGGTCTCGCGGCGCGGCTTCCTGCGCGCCGTTCTGCCGGGCGGCGGCGGTTGAGCATGGCCGGGCGGCTGCAACTGCGGGTCGGCGTCGAGCATGGTTGCGTCCGGCGCGTGCGGGTCGAGAACGGCCGTCCGCTGGCGGCGCATCTGCTGAACGGCCGGCGCGTCGACGAGGCCGTGACGCTTGCCTCGAACCTCTTCAGCCTGTGCGGGCAGGCCCAGGGGCTGGCCGCCCGCCTGGCGGTCGATGCGGCGCAGGGGCTCGCGCCGTCTGCCCCGCGATCACGCCACCGCGCCACCCTGGTCGAGCTGGCCCAGGAGCACCTGTGGCGCCTGATGATCGACTGGCCCCAGCGTCTGGGGATGACGGACCGCCGTGAAGCGTTCGCCGACTTGCACCGGCGTCTGGCAGGCGCGGCGGAAGCGCCCGAAACGGCTGTCGCGGGCCTGCGCGCGCTGGTGGCGGAGAGTGGTTTCGCGGTCGATGCCGCAATGGATACGGCTGCCCTGCGCGACGCGTGCCGCCGCGGAGGTCCGCTGGGTGAGGTCCTTGCCCGGCTGATCGACGCGGCGCCGGTCGCCGTCGAGTGCACCGCGCTCCTGCCCCAGGTAGGCGCCGGGGCATGGAGCGCAAGGCTGACGGACGGGATGCCGGACGCCGCCTTCTGCCGCCAGCCCGTCTTCGATGACGCGCCAGCCGAAACCGGGGCGCTGGCCCGGCAGGCGAAGGTGCCCGTGGTCGCGTCCCTGCTGGCGGCCGGGCGGCGCTGCGCTGCCCGGGTGGTGGCGCGGGTGGTGGAACTGGCGCGGGTGGCCAGCGTCCTGGCTGATCCGGCGGCCGGTCCGGTGGCGGATGCGGCCTCGGCGTCTGCGGGCGTGGGCCTGGCCTGCGTCGAGACCGCCCGCGGCCTGCTGATGCATGGCGTGCGGGTCGAGGCGGGCGTGGTGACCGACTACCGGATCGTTGCCCCGACCGAATGGAATTTCCACCCCGCCGGGGTGTTCTTCAGGGAGACTCTCGGCTTGAAGGCGACCGGGGACGACGCTGCAAGGTCTCAGGTGCAGTGCCTCGCACTGGCGCTCGATCCGTGCGTGGCATGGGACGTCGCGGACCTGGAAGGGGAGGAAGCCATCCGTGCATGAAATGTCGCTGGCCGAGGGCATCCGGGGCATCGTCGAGCAGGCCGCCACCGAGGGTGGCTTCGCACGCGTGAAGAGCATCGTGCTCGAGATCGGGGCCCTGTCATCGGTCGAAGTGGAGGCACTGCGCTTCTGTTTCGATGCGGTAATGCGTGATACGGTGGCTGACGGAGCCACCATGGAAGTGGTCGATGTGCCCGGCGCCGGCTGGTGCATGCCTTGCGGCGAGACCGTGCCGATTGCGGCCCTGTACGACCCTTGCCCGAAATGCGGCAGCTATCAGGTGCAGGCCACGGCCGGCACCGAGATGCGGGTTCGCGAACTGGAAGTCGAATGAGCGCTGGCCGGTGGCTCCGGTGCAGCAGGAGTGGAAGCGATGTGTACGGTATGTGGTTGCGGTAGTGGCGAAGTGACGATTGGCGGCGCGCGCCCCGCGGTGCGCCCGGCACCCGGTGCGACCGTGGCGTGGCGGCCGGCGGCGGGCGGCGGGCATCACGCCCATCACGAACACGACCCTGCGCACGGGCATGGCCCGGCCGGCGCATCGGCGCCGGGGCATGTCCATGCCGGCGAAGACCATCTGCACTTCGGTCAAGGGCCGGCCCGGGCCCACGCGCCGGGCCTCAGCCAGGGCCAGATGGTGCGCATCGAGCAGGACATCCTGGGCAAGAACGACAGCCTCGCCGGCGCAAACCGGACCTGGCTGGCCGAGCGGGGCATTCTTGCCCTCAATCTGGTGTCCAGTCCCGGCTCCGGCAAGACGACCCTGCTGTGCCGCACGATCCGCGAGCTGGCCGGCCGGACGCCGGTGGCGGTCATCGAGGGCGACCAGCAGACCGAGTTCGATGCCGAGCGCATCCGCGAAACCGGTGCCCGTGCCCTGCAGATCAATACCGGCAAGGGCTGTCACCTGGATGCCCACATGGTCGGACAGGCGTTGCCGCGCCTCGAACTGGCCGAGAACAGCCTGCTTCTGATCGAGAACGTCGGCAACCTGGTCTGTCCGGCGGCCTTCGACCTGGGCGAGGCTCACAAGGTGGTCATCCTGTCGGTCACCGAGGGCGAGGACAAGCCCCTGAAGTATCCCGACATGTTCGCTGCGGCCGACCTGATGCTGCTCAACAAGGTGGATCTGCTGCCACACCTGACCTTTGACGCCGAGCGGGCCATCGACTTTGCACGCCGCGTGAATCCGCGCCTGGAGGTGATCCGGACCTCGGCGACGACCGGCGAGGGCTTCGATGCCTGGCTCGGCTGGATCGGGCGCGGGCTGGGGCGGGTGTCCGCCTCCCGCGTCGAGACCGTGGATGCCCTCAAGCGCCGGATCGCCGAGCTCGAGTCCCGGCTGGCAGCGAACGCGCCATGAGTGACGAGCGCCTCGCCCGCCAGGCTGGCCTGGAGCGCCGCCGCATTCGTGTGCGGGGCGTGGTCCAGGGCGTCGGCTTCCGCCCCTTCGTATTCCGGCTGGCCCAGGAAATGGGCCTGTCGGGCTGGGTGCGCAACGATGGCGAGGGCGTGGAAATCGAGGCCCAGGGGCCGCGCGGCGACATCTCGGCCCTGATGGCGCGGCTGGTCGGCGAGGCACCGCCGCTGGCACGGGTCGACTCCGTCATGTCGGCAGTGGGCGCCCCGGATCTGGAAGACCGGGGCTTCACGATCGAGGCGAGCGGCACCGGCGCGGTGACCACTGCGATCGGGCACGACACCGGCGTCTGTCCGTCCTGTCTGGACGAAATGTTCGATCCGACCGACCGGCGCTGGCGCTACCCCTTCATTAACTGTACCCACTGCGGTCCGCGCTACACGATCACCCGCGGGCTGCCCTACGACCGGGCGCTGACCAGCATGGCGGGTTTCGATCAGTGCCCGGACTGCCAGGACGAGTACGACTCGCCGGCCGACCGGCGCTTCCACGCCGAGCCCAATGCCTGTCCGGCCTGTGGGCCGACCCTGGCGCTGCTGGAGTCCTCCGGCGTTCGGGTTGCCACCCGCGACCCGGTGGCCGACACCCTGCTGCGCCTGCTGACCGGCGAGATCGTCGCGATCAAGGGCCTGGGGGGCTTCCATCTGGTCTGCGACGCGCGCAACCCCGAGGCGGTCGAGCGCCTGCGCCGCAGCAAGGACCGCGACGCCAAGCCCTTCGCGGTAATGGTCTCCAATCTCGCCTCGGCCCGCCAATGGGCCTACCTGTCGCGTCGCGAGGAGCAGATTCTCGTCACCGCCGAGCGCCCGATCGTCATCGCCGAGAAGCGCGAGGTGGTCGACCATGAGCTGTGGGGCGTGGCGCCCGGGCTGGCCCACATCGGGCTGATGCTGCCCTACACACCCCTCCACTACCTCCTTTTCCACGACGATGCGGGTCGCCCTTCCGGCACCACCTGGCTCGATCTGCCCCAGGAACTGGCGCTGGTCATGACCTCCGCCAACCCCGGCGGCGAGCCGCTGGTCATCGACAACCAGGACGCGGTCCAGCGCCTGGCCGGGATCGCCGACGCCTATCTGCTGCACGACCGGGACATCCTCGTACGCGCCGACGATTCGGTCGTGATCGTGGACGAGCCGCAATTGCAGGAGCGGGTGCCGGCCTACCGTTTCGTACGGCGCGCCCGGGGCTTCACGCCGCGCGCGATCAAGCTCGGCGCCAAGGGTCCGGCGGTGGTCGCCTTTGGCGCCTGGCTCAAGAACACGGTCTGCGTGGCGCGGGGCGACGAGGCCTTCCTCTCCCAGCACATCGGCGACCTGGACAACGGCGCCACCTGCCTCGCGATGGACGAAGCGGTCGAACACCTGATGGCGATCCTCGCGGTTCGCCCGGAGGTGGTCGCCCATGACCTTCACCCCGACTTCCACTCCACCCGCGCCGCGGCGGCGCTGGCCGAGCGCTTCGGCATCCCGGCCATCGGCGTCCAGCATCATCACGCCCATGTCGCCGCGGTGCTGGCCGAGCACCGGCACGTCGGCCCGGCACTCGGCGTGGCCCTCGACGGCGTCGGCATGGGTACCGACGGCACGGCCTGGGGCGGCGAACTGCTGCATCTGGAAGGCGGTGGCTTCGAACGCCTCGGCCACCTCAGCCGGCTCGTCCTGCCCGGCGGCGACCGGGCGGCGCGGGAGCCCTGGCGGATGGCGGCGGCGATGCTGCACAGTCTGGGGCGCGCCGACGAGATCGCCGCGCGATTCGGCCACCATCGAGGCGCCGACCGCCTCGCCGCGCTGATTGAGCGACCGAACCTGTCGCCGACCTGTACCAGCCTGGGGCGCTGGTTCGACGCCGCGGCGGGCCTGCTCGGGATCTGCGAGACGATGGAGTTCGAGGCCGAAGCCGCGATGCGGCTCGAAAGCGCCGCAGCAGCCTACGGCCCGGCGATGGCCCTGTCCGGCGGCTGGACGATCGACGGCGGAGAGCTGGATCTCACCGCGATGCTCGCCCGCCTCGCCGACGAAACCAATCCCGCGCGAGGCGCCGCCCAGTTCCACGCCACGCTGCTGACCGCCCTCGACGAATGGATCGGCCGTGCAGCGCGGGAGACCGGGGTGCGCACCGTGGCCCTGTCCGGTGGCTGCATGCTCAACCGCATCCTCGCCCGGGATCTGCCACGTCGCCTCGCGACCCGTGGCCTGAAGGTCCTGTCGGCCCGTCAGGCGCCGCCCAACGATGGCGGCGTCTCCCTCGGCCAGGCCTGGGTCGCGATCCACCAACTGACCGAAGGAAGCTGAACCGATGTGCCTCGCCATTCCCGCCCGGATCGTCGAACTGACCGGGGAGGACAACGCCCGTGTCGACCTCGGCGGTGTCCGCAAGGAGATCTCCCTCGCGCTGGTGGAGGGGGCGGCGGTGGGCGACTACGTCATCGTCCACGTCGGCTACGCCCTGTCGCTGCTCGATGCCGAGGAGGCCGAACGCACCCTCGCCCTGTTCGCCGAGGCCGGTATCGACGTCGCCGCGGCGGCCGAGGAGGGCGCTGCACCGTGAAGTACGTGGATGAGTTCCGCGACGGCGCGCTGGCCAGCAAGCTCGCCGCGGCGATCCGCGTCGAGGCCGACCCGGCGCGCAACTACGCCTTCATGGAGTTCTGCGGCGGTCACACCCACGCCATCTCCCGCTACGGCGTGACGGATCTGCTGCCGGCCAACGTGCGGATGATCCACGGCCCCGGCTGCCCGGTCTGCGTGCTGCCCATCGGGCGCATCGACATGGCGATCCGCCTCGCGCTGGCCGAGAACGTGACGATCCTGACCTACGGCGACTGCCTGCGCGTGCCGGCCTCCAACGGCCAGTCGATGCTCAAGGCCAAGGCCCGGGGCGCCGACATCCGGATGGTCTATTCTGCCGCGGACGCGCTGGCCCTGGCCCAGCGCGAGCCGGAGCGTCAGGTGGTGTTCTTCGCGATCGGCTTCGAGACCACGACGCCGCCGACCGCACTGGTCATCCGGCAGGCGAAAGCCCTGGGCCTGGCCAACTTCAGCGTGCTGTGCAACCACGTGCTGACCCCGTCGGCGATCATGACCATCCTCGAGTCGCCCGAGGTCCGGGAGCTCGGCACCGTGCCGCTCGACGGCTTCATCGGACCGGCCCACGTGTCCACGGTGATCGGCTCGCGGCCCTACGCCTTCTTCGCCGAGGAGTACCGCAAGCCGGTGGTCATCGCCGGCTTCGAGCCCCTCGACGTGATGCAGGCCATCCGCATGCTGGTGCGCCAGGTGAACGAGGGGCGCGCCGAGGTCGAGAACGAGTTCACCCGCGCCGTCACCGAGGACGGCAACCGCAAGGCCCAGGCCCTCGTCTCCGAGGTCTTCGAACTGCGCCGAAGCTTCGAATGGCGGGGCCTGCGGGAGGTGCCGTACTCGGCCCTGAAGATCCGCAAGGCCTTCGCCGAGCACGACGCGGAGGCCCGCTTCGGGCTTGCCTACCAGAGCGTGCCGGACAACAAGGCCTGCGAGTGCGGCGCGATCCTGCGCGGGGTCAAGAAGCCGACCGACTGCAAGATCTTCGGCACCGTGTGCACGCCCGAGAATCCGATGGGCTCCTGCATGGTGAGCTCCGAAGGGGCCTGCGCGGCCCACTACAACTTCGGGCGCTTCCGCGACATCCCGGTCGTGGCGGCCTGACGCAACAACCCGACGAGAATAACAAGCGGAGAAGAAAGACCCATGAGCGGGAGTGTCAAGAAGGGCTACATCCGCCCCCTCGACCTGAAGCAGGGGCGGGTGGACATGAGCCACGGCGGCGGCGGGCGGGCGATGGCCCAGCTCATCGACGAGCTGTTCGCCGCGGCCTTTGCCAACGAATACCTGGGCCAGGGCGACGACGGCGCCGTGCTGCCGGCGCCGGCGGCAGGCGAGCGGCTGGTGATCGCGACCGACGCCCACGTCGTGTCGCCCCTGTTCTTCCCCGGCGGCGACATCGGCTGTCTGTCGGTGCATGGCACGCTGAATGACGTCGCGGTGATGGGCGCCCGCCCCCTCTATCTGGCCGCCAGCTTCATTCTCGAAGAAGGCTTCCCGCTCGGCGAGCTCAAGCGCATCGTCGATTCCATGGCCGCCGCCGCACGCGAGGCCGGCGTGCCGGTCGTCACCGGCGACACCAAGGTGGTCGAGCAGGGCAAGGGCGATGGGGTGTTCATCACCACCACCGGTGTCGGTGCGCTGGCCGCGGCGCGGGACATCTCCGGGCGCCGAGCCCGGCCGGGCGACGCGGTGCTGGTCTCCGGCACCATGGGCGACCACGGCACGGCGATCCTGTCGCTGCGCGAGTCGCTGGCCTTCGAGACCGAAATCGTCTCCGACACCGCGGCGCTGCACGGCCTGATCGAGGCGCTGCTGGCTGCGGTGCCCGACGTCCACGTCCTGCGCGACCCGACCCGGGGCGGGCTCGCCACGACCCTCAACGAGATCGCCACCCAGTCCGGCGTCGGCATCACCCTCGAGGAGGCGGCGATCCCGGTCGATCCGCAGGTCGAGGCCGCCTGCGAGTTCCTCGGCCTCGACCCCCTCTACGTGGCCAATGAAGGCAAGCTGGTCGCGATCGTGCCGGCCGAGTGCGCGGAGGCGGCCCTCGCCGCCCTGCGCGCGCACCCCCTCGGCGCGAACGCGGCCCGTATCGGCGAGATCACCGAGGACGCCAACCACTTCGTCCAAATCCGCACCGGCTTCGGCGGCCGGCGGATGGTGGACTGGCTGTCCGGCGAACAGCTGCCCCGGATCTGCTGATGCGCATCCTGATCCTGACCCACAGCTTCAACAGCCTGACCCAGCGCCTCCACGCCGAGCTCGCCCGGGACGGCCACGCGCTCTCGGTGGAGTTCGACATCCGCGACTCGGTCGCCGAGGAGGCGGTCGCGCTGTTTGCGCCAGACGTGGTGCTCGCGCCGTTCCTGAAGCGGGCGATCCCCGAGTCGATCTGGTCGCGCCACCTGTGCCTGGTGGTGCACCCGGGCATCGTCGGCGACCGCGGGCCGTCGGCCCTCGACTGGGCGGTGGCCGAGGGCGAAGCCGAGTGGGGCGTCACCCTGCTGCAGGCCAACGCCGAAATGGACGCCGGCGACATCTGGGCCTCGCGCCGCTTCCCGATGCGCGCCGCCACCAAGGCCAGCCTCTACCGGCGCGAGGTCACCGAGGCGGCCCTGGCCTGCGTGCGCGAGGCGCTGGCGCAGGTTCCGGCCTGGCGCGACGGCGCCTGGCGGCCGACGCCGCTCGCCGAGGCGGCCGGCCAGGGTCGCGAGCGCCCGCTGATGCGCCAGACCGACCGGGCCATCGATTGGGCCCGCGACGACACCGCCACGGTGCTGGCGAAGATCCGCGCGGCGGATGGCTTCCCCGGCGTCGCCGACCGCCTTTTCGGCGAGGCCTGTCACCTCTTCGACGCCCACCCCGGCCCGGCCGGGATTACCGGCGAGCCGGGTGCCTGCGTGGCGCGACGCGACGGCGCGATCCTGCGGGTGACCGTGGATGGTTCGGTGTGGATCGGCCATGCGCGTCGTGTCGAGGGCGAGCAGGCCTTCAAGCTGCCTGCGACGGAGGCCTTCGCCGAGCAGGCCGCCGCGCTGCCCGAGCGGCCGGTGGCGCTGATGCGCGAAGACGGCGAATACGGCGAGCTGCGCTACCGGGAGAGCGAGGACGGTCGGGTCGGCACCCTCGAGTTCGCCTTCTACAACGGCGCGATGGGGACGGCCCAGTGCCGCCGCCTGCGCGCGGCGATCGACGCCGTCGCGGCCCGGCCGACACGGGTGCTGGTGCTCTCCGGCGGGCCGGAGTTCTGGTCCAACGGCATCCACCTCAACCGGATCGAGGCCGCCGACTCGGCAGCAGACGAATCCTGGGACAACATCAACGCCATGGACGACGTCTGCGAGGCCCTGATCCGCCTGACGGACCGGGTC
The DNA here is from genome assembly GCA_020445665.1 of Rhodocyclaceae bacterium. Classification (GTDB taxonomy): domain Bacteria; phylum Pseudomonadota; class Gammaproteobacteria; order Burkholderiales; family Rhodocyclaceae; genus Cognatazoarcus. The sequence goes on along the minus strand of JAGRGD010000318.1, from coordinate 8,045 downwards.
ACGGTGGCGGCACTCCGTGGTAACGCGGGCGCCGGCGGCTGCTTCCTGGCCCTGGCCGCGGACCTTGTCTGGGCCCACCCCGGCGTGGTCCTCAACCCCCACTACAAGAACATGGGCAACCTCTTCGGCTCGGAATACTGGACCTACCTGCTGCCGAGACGCCTGCCGGCCGAGATGGCCGCCCGGGTGATGGCCGACCGCCTGCCGCTGGTGGCGCCTCGGGCCCGGGAGATCGGGCTGATCGATGCCTGTTTTGGCGGCAATGCGGCCGGTTTCGAGACCGCGCTGGCGGACCGGGCCGCCGCCCTGGCCGACGATCCCGACCTGGCCAGCCGGTTGCAGGCCAAGGCTGCGCGTCGCGCCACCGACGAAGCCGAGCGGCCGCTGGCGGCCTACCGGGAGGACGAGCTGGCCCGGATGCGGCGCAATTTCTACGGCTTCGATCCGAGCTACCACGTGGCCCGCTACCACTTCGTCAGCAAGACGCCCCAGTCCTGGACCCCCCGGCACCTGGCCCGACACCGGGAGCTGGGCTGGGCCGATCGGAAGGAGGCTGCGGCATGAACGCGAACCGGCTGCCCACCGTGCTGGTCGTCGACGACGAGATCCGCTCCCTCGAATCCCTGCGCCGGACGCTGGACGAGGACTTCGAGGTATTCACCGCCGATTCGGCCGCCACCGCCGCCGAGGTCATGGAGCGGGAGTGGATCCAGGTGGTGCTGTGTGACCAGCGCATGCCCGAGACCTCGGGCGTGGAATTCCTCAAGCGGGTTCGGCGGCAATGGCCGGAGACGGTGCGGATCATCATCTCGGGCTACACCGAATCCGAGGACATCATCGCCGGCATCAACGATGGCGGCATCTACCAGTACATCCTCAAGCCGTGGCAACCCGAGCAGCTGCTGCTGACCCTCAAGGGGGCCGTCGAGCTGCAGCGGCTGCAGAGCGAGAACCAGCGCCTGTCCCTCGAATTGCGCTCGTCGGCACCCGAACTGCGCGACACCGTCGCCGCCAAACGCCAGGAGTCCCGCCGCCGTCACATGGTGGACGCCCTGGTGCGGGCGGCGGACTCGCCGATGAACCCCCTGTGTGACCTGCTCGCCAAGGTGGCCCGCTACGACATCCCGGTGTTGCTGACCGGCGAGTCGGGCACGGGCAAGGAACTCCTCGCGCGGGCCCTGCACTACCACAGCTCCCGCACCGACGAGCCCTTCATCGTCGAGAACTGCGGCGCGCTGCCCGACCAGCTGCTGGAGTCGGAGCTCTTCGGTCACAAGCGGGGCGCCTTCACCGGCGCCTTCGAGGACCGGGTGGGCCTGTTCAAGCAGGCCGACCGCGGCACGATCTTCCTCGACGAGATCGGCGAGACCTCACCCGCCTTCCAGGTCAAGCTGCTGCGGGTCCTGCAGGAGGGCGAGGTGCGGCCGCTTGGGGCACCGCGGCCGGTGGCCTGCGACGTGCGCACGGTGACGGCGACCAACCGAGATCTCGAGGCCGAGGTGGCCGCCGGCCGCTTTCGCGAGGACCTCTACTACCGCCTCGCGGCGGTGACGATCGCGGTGCCGCCTTTGCGGGAGCGGCCGATGGACATCCCGCTGATCGCGCAGAGCTTCCTCGATGGCATCGGACGCTCCCTCGGTACCAGCTTCCAGCCCCTTGGGCGCGAGGTGATGGCTTGCCTGACCGCATACCGCTGGCCTGGCAACGTGCGCGAGCTGCGCAACGAGATCCTGCGCATGGTGGCGCTGGCCGATGGCGCCGAGCTGCGCGCCGCCGACCTGTCGCCGCGTGTGCTGCGCGCCGGTGCCGAGGAGCAGGAGCCGGCCCTGAACCTGCTGGCTGGCCTTGATGGCGACCTCAAGACCCGCCTCGAGTCGCTCGAGGCGCGGATCGTCAAGGAGACCCTGGTCCGCCACCGCTGGAACAAGACCCGCGCCGCCAGCGAGCTGGGCCTGTCCCGTGTCGGACTGCGCTCGAAGCTGTCGCGCTACGGCCTGGAGAGGGACGACTGAGCGCTGCGGCAGCGCGGCGGGGCGGATCTCCATCGGGCGCGCACCCGGTGGGACCGGCGCAGGGGTGAGCGACAGGGTGACGATCGCCGCCGCCGGTGCATGACATTGTGAAAATCGATGAAGGCGTTCTTAAGGTGACGGCGTGGCTGCCGTAGAGCGGCAGATAGCGAACACTTGCGCCGCCGGTCCGGCGCACCCACCCGACGCCCATGGACAACGCCCTCATCCAGGATCTGTTGCTGACCGCCGAGCACACGTTCGGCCGCCGGATCCTGTGGTGGCCGGCGGGCGGGGAACCCCCGGGAAGGGGCGGCTCAGGGGCGATCGAGGTGCGTCTCGGTGCCGAAGGGCTTGGCAGGGTCGACTGGGCCGAAGACGGCCCGCCGCTGCCCGAGACGGCCCCTCTGGGGCTGGCCCTGCTGGCCGAACAGATCGCCAGCCGTGTTGCGGCGTCGCGTGTCCGTGATCTGGAGGCGGCCCTGGCCGAGGCGAAGGCCGAGCGCGACGCGTTGCAGGCCCGGGTGACGGCGCAGGCGAGCGACTTCGGTCGCGTCAACGCCGACCTGGCAGCGCGGGAATCCCTCCTCCGCCAGATCCTCGACACCTCCAGCGTGGCGATCTTCCTGGTCGACCTCGAGGGCCGGATCACCCGCGCCAATCGCCGCATGGAGCGCATGTTCGATGTGCCCGAAGGCGGCCTGGAAGGGGCCGAATACGTCACGCTTGTCCATCCTTCCGAGCGGGAGGAGGGGCGCCTGAAAATGCGGCAACTGCTGGCCAGCCGGATCGACTCGGTCGACCTGGAGCGGCGCTACTGGCGTGGCAACGGGCAGGCCTTCTGGGGACGGCTGACCGGCAATCGCTTCTTCACCAGCGCCGGCGACCACGCCGGGCTGGTCGGCGTGATCGAGGACATCGACGATCGCAAGCGGACCGAACAGCAGCTGCGCGAGCGCGAAGCCACGTTCCGCCAGCTGTTCATGAACAACGACAACGTGTTCCTGATGGTCGATCCCTCGAACGGCCGGATCGTCGATGCCAACCCGGCCGCCGCGGCATTCTACGGCTATGACATGGCGAGCCTGTGCGAGATGAACATCGCACAGATCAATGCCTTGCCGCCCGAGGTCGTGGCCCGTGAAAGGGCACGCGCCGACAGCCATGCGCGCAACCGCTTCGTGTTCCCCCATCGCCTGCGCAGCGGCGCGCTGCGCATGGTCGAAGTCCATTCCACGCCGGTGGAGGTGGGGGCCAGGCGCCTGCTGTTCTCGATCGTGCTCGACGTCACCGGGCGGGAGGAGGGGCAGGCCAAGCTGCAGCAGGCGGCAAGCGTCTTCACCGCGAGCCGGGAAGGCATCCTGATCACCGACGCTGCCCGCAACATCATCGACGTCAATCCGGCCTTCGAGCGGATCACCGGCTACACGCGCGAGGAGGTCGTCGGCGCCAACCCGCGGCTGCTCTCCTCAGGCCGGCAGGACGAGGCCTTCTACGCCGCGATGTTCGCCTCGCTGGAGCAGACCGGCAGCTGGCAGGGCGAACTGTGGAACCGGCGCAAGGACGGTTCGGTCTATGCGGAGCGCCTGCAGGTGGATGCGGTCCGGGGCCCCGACGGCGATGTGATCCGCTATGTCGGCGTGTTTTCCGACATCACCGCGGACAAGGCGCACCAGGCCGAGCTCGACCGGATCGCCCACTTCGATGAACTGACCGGTGTCCCGAACCGCCGCATGCTGGGCGACCGTCTCGAGCGGGCGGTCGCGCTGTCGCGGCGCTCGGGCCACTCGATGGCCATCTGCTACCTCGACCTCGACGGCTTCAAGGCGATCAACGATCACCTGGGTCACGCGGGCGGTGACACCTTGCTGGTCGAGGTGGCCAGCCGGCTCAAGGCCCTGTTGCGCGATGCGGACACGGTGGCCCGCCTGGGCGGCGACGAGTTCGTGCTCCTGATCGGCGAGCTGGCCGATCCATCCTCACTGGTGGCCGTCCTCGAGCGGGTGCTGGCATCCGTCGCCGGCAAGGTCAGCATTCAGGGGACGACCCTCGGCGTGTCGGCGAGCATCGGTGTGACGGTCTTTCCGGAAGACAACTCGGACCCCGATACCCTGCTTCGCCACGCGGATCAGGCCATGTACCGGGCGAAAGAGGGCGGCAAGAACCGGTATCACCTCTTCGACCCCTCCTATGACCGGGAGGTGATCGCCCGCCGCAGTGCGCGCAAGCGCTTCGTGCGCGGCCTGCGGGAGGGGGAGCTGACCCTTCACTACCAGCCCAAGATCGATCTCGTGACCGGTGACGTGATCGGCGCCGAGGCCCTGGCGCGCTGGCAGCATCCTGGCAGGGGCCTGCTCCCGCCCGCTGAGTTCCTGCCGCTCATCGAGGGCAGCGAACTCGAGGTGGAACTCGGCGAGTGGGTCATCTCGTCGGTGCTCGCGCAGATCGAGGCCTGGGCCAGGATGGAGTTGCGCGTGCCCCTGTCGGCCAACGTCAGTGCCCAGCACCTGCTCACGCAGGGCTTCAGCGAGCGGCTGCGTCAGCTGCTCGACGCGCATTCCGGTGTCGAACCGGGCCTGCTCGAACTGGAGATCCTCGAAACGGCGGCGCTGACTGACCTCGACCGGGCTGCCAACGTGGTCGCCGAGTGTCTCTCGATGGGCGTCCGTTTCGCCCTTGACGATTTCGGCACGGGCTACGCGTCGCTGCTCTATTTCCAGCGCCTGCCGATCGACGTGCTCAAGGTCGATCGGGGCTTCGTCGGCTCGATGCTGGAAGATCCCAGCGATCTGGGGATCGTCGAGAGCGTGGTGCGACTGGCGGGTGCCTTCAACCGGCCGGTCATCGCCGAAGGGGTCGAGTCGCCGGAACTGGGCGAAGCCCTGGTTCACCTGGGCTGTCGCTATGGGCAGGGCTTCGGCATTGCACGGCCGATGCCGGCCGAGGCATTCCCGGACTGGATGGCGGCCTGGACCCGCGATCGACCCTGGAAGATCCAGGGCTGGAACGGGGCCGCCGGTGACCCGGCGCTGCAGGTGATCGAACGCCATCTGGATCGCTGGGTCGAGCGGCTCTGTGCACACCTGGAAGACCCCGAGGTCCGTGACCTGCCGGATCTGCACGACATGGCCCGGCGCTTCACGCGCTGGTACCACGGCCACGGGATGGCCCGCTACGGTCACCATCCCCGCTATCCGGACCTGGGGCGGGATCACGGCACATTGCACCAGAGCGCGCGCTCCCTCGCCGAGATGGCCCGTAGCGGTGAGTCCGACCGGTCGCAGGCGCTCCTGGCCGGGCTTGGCAGCGTGCGTGCGGCCATGCAGGGCCACCTCGACGCCCTGCGGGAGGCGCCCCCGCCGGGATCCAGGCCAAACTAGATCCGGCCGGGCGGCGGACGCGCCGCGCCCGGCGAATGGCCGGGGTGACGCCTGGCCCGGCAATCAAACAGGTAAGGTTTGCAGGCAGCGCTTCCGCCCCCTTCACCGGGGGGCGAACCGGGGAATTCGCGAAGCACGGCTTCGCGCCCGCAGAACGCACTGGCCGAGCAAAGCTCGTCCAGTACCGGCCTGGCACAGCCGGCCCGTTCTGGCGGCGCGAGGCAATGCCTTGCGAATCCCCGCCCTTGCGCCTCGAAGGGGAGGGCGCGGGAGGCCCCCGTCGTGCCTGGACTGGAAGCGCCTGTCTGGTTGCCGCTTCAATCGATCAGCACGACCCCCTGGGCGCCGACCGCAACCGCGCGGCCGCCATGACAGGCCGCATGCTGCCGGGCCTGTTCGGGTGTCGAGAACCAGAGGTTGAGGTGTCCTGCACCGACGCGCAGGACGTCGAAGTGCTCGGGCGGTGCGTCGCCCCGCTGGCTTTCGAGCCAGGGGCGGTAGGCCTCCCAGCCCGGCTGGCCAGCCTCTCGCGCCAGCATGCACAGGATGTGCTTGCGCCGCACCGTCTCACGGTGACGGTGCAACTCGGGCAGGGATGCTGCGGTGATCGACCGGCTGCGCAGGAGCCGCCGCAGCACGGGAAGCGACTGGCTGAGGTGGTCGGACCTGGCAGCCCGTTGGAGGCGCCTGGCCTCGCGCAGGAGGCGCGCGACGGCCGTTCGGTCGGCACGATGGCGTGGGTGGAACGTGTCAGCGGATGGCATACCATCTCCTTCAAGTCGGGCGACCTCGCGCTGGGCCCGGGAGTGGGTATGCAAGCAGAAGCGCTTGCCAACAGGGGTGAAACACGGTGCTGGCGCTTTCGCGAGGGGGCGTCCGTTGCGGCCCGCCTCCAGTGTAGCGCGCCGGCGGCGCCTGACCAAGGCGGACATCGGACGCCTGCGCGCCTGCTAAGCTGGGGGCGTCGTCCTCGCCGTGCGAGGCGCCATGCTTGGGAGGGCAGATGCTGATCCGCCGGCCGGCCGATATCCCTGCGTCGCGGATCACGCCGCGCGAGGTGTTCGAACGCAGGCGCGCCTTCCTGCGGCGCGGGGTGGGCATGCTGGCCGCCGCCACCTGGGGTGGCGCCGCCCGCGGGCGCCATGCGGCGGATACCCGGCCCCTGGCCCCCCTTGCCGCGAGTCCGCTGTCGACCGATGAGGCGCCGACGGCCCTGGACCGGATCCTGTCGTACAACAACTTCTACGAGTTCGGCGCGGGCAAGGGGGATCCGTCGCTCTATGCCCACGCCCTGCCGATCCGGCCGTGGTCGGTCGTGGTGGACGGTCTTGTGGCCCGGCCGCGGCGCTTCGACATCGATGACCTGCTGGCCCTCGCGCCGCTCGAGGAGCGCATCTACCGCCTGCGTTGCGTCGAGGCGTGGTCGATGGTCGTGCCCTGGGTCGGTTATCCGCTGGCGGCCCTGCTGCGGCAGGTTGAACCGCTGGGATCGGCGCGCTATGTCGTCTTCGAGAGCTACTACGACCCGGCCGTGGTCCATCCCCACTTCTTCGGCTTCCTCGAGTTCCCGTATATCGAGGGTCTCCGCCTGGACGAAGCGCTGCACCCGCTGACCCTGCTCACCCTCGGCCTCTACGGGGAGACCCTGCCGCGGCAGAACGGTGCGCCGGTCCGTCTCGTCGTGCCCTGGAAGTACGGCTACAAGAGTGCCAAGTCGGTGGTCCGCATCCGCCTCGTCGAGGAACAACCGCTGACCAGCTGGCCGCGCGCGGATCACCGAAACTACGGCTTCTACGCGAACGTCAATCCGGCCCTCGAGCATCCCCACTGGGACCAGCGCCGCGAACGCCGGATCGGCGAGTTCCTCAAGCGGCCGACGCAGATGTTCAACGGCTACGCGGATCAGGTGGCCGCGATGTACTCCGGCATGGACCTCCAGCGCGCGTTCTAGGGCCTGCGGACATGTGCATGGCGGACCGTCAGGCGCATGTCCTCAGACCCCATGGCGAGCGCGGCGCCGACCGTGGGCGCTACGAGTAGCGGTCGCGGCGCTCGGCGGCGATCTGCACCGCATGGTGGATCATCCGCGCTGTTGCTTCGGCGCCCTCGTAGCGGCTCGACTCCTGGATTGTCTTGAAGGCCAGCGCCAGAAGCCCGCGCATCTTCTCGAAGGCGGCGTGATTGTTGCAGTCGACCGGGGTGTGGCCATCGAGGATCGCCGTCACCATGCCGGGGTCCCGCAGGCGCACGTTGCACAGGGCGCCGAGGCCTGCCAGTTCGAGCGCGATCTGGTCGAGGTCCTGATCGAAATGGGCGAAATGTGTCATCCGTGTAAGCGTTCCTGATAAATCGAAAACAAGCATGTTGCGCCGCCGCATGCATTTTCCGGCAATGGCATGCTTGAAGCCTTGATCAAGTGCTGCAGACGCAGCATGCCAGGGAGGACTCCGAGATGTTGTTCCCAACACGGGCCCGGCGCAAGCGCCTGAGTCTGGCTTTGCAGGGGGGCGGTGCCCATGGTGCCTTCACCTGGGGCGTGCTCGATGCCGTGCTCGAGTATGGCGACTTTGGCTTCGACGGCATTTCCGGTACCAGTGCCGGTGCGATGAACGCCGTCCTGCTCGCCCATGGCTGGGTCCATGGCGGGCGGTACGGT
>JAGRGD010000317.1 GCA_020445665.1 Rhodocyclaceae bacterium | reverse complement strand
GGGCGACATCCTCAACACGCCGACCGAACCCGGCTACAACCCAGGCCGCGCGACCCTGCCCGAAATGAAGGGTGCCGTCCGCTTCGATCATGTCAGTTTCCGCTATGCGCCCGAGCGCCCACAGGTGCTGAACGACATAACCTTGGAAATCCGGCCCGGTGAGGTGATCGGTATCGTCGGTCGTTCCGGCTCGGGCAAGAGCACGCTGACCAAGCTGATCCAGCGTCTGTACGTGCCGGCGGCGGGCAGGGTGCTGATCGATGGTGTGGACCTGGCGCTGGTCGAGCCGGCCTGGCTGCGCCGCCAGGTCGGCGTGGTATTGCAGGAGAACTTCCTGTTCAACCGCAGCGTGCGCGAGAACATTGCCCTGGCCAACCCCGGCCTGCCGATGGAGCCGGTGATTGCCGCCGCCAAGCTCGCCGGGGCACACGAGTTCATACTCGAACTCCCTGAAGGTTACGACACGCTGGTGGGCGAACACGGCGCGAATCTGTCCGGCGGGCAGCGCCAGCGTATCGCGATTGCGCGTGCCCTGGTCACCAACCCGGGCATCCTGATCCTCGACGAGGCGACCAGTGCGCTCGACTACGAGTCCGAGCGCATCATCCAGCAGAATATGCGGGCCATCAGCCAGGGGCGCACCGTGTTCGTCATCGCCCATCGCCTCAGTGCGGTCAGGCATTCCGATCGGATCCTGGTGGTAGAGGAGGGTCGGATCGTCGAGCAGGGCAGTCACGACGCACTGCTGCGGGAGCGAGGGATCTATATGCGGCTGCATGCGATGCAGGCCGGTCTGGCGGTAAACCCACGGGGCGGCTTTGGCGTCGGGGGCGGTGGGCAGATGCAATCGCCTCCGGGGGACAATGCATGAGCTGGAGCATTGAGACCACATTTCTGCCGGCCGCGCTGGAGATCCAGGAGACCTCGCCTTCGCCGGCGGGTCGGGCAATCCTGTGGACCATCCTGGCCTTCTTTACCCTGGCTGTCGTTTGGGCGAGCCTCAGTGAGGTCGATATTGTCGCCGTTGCCCAGGGGCGGATCATCCCCAGCGGGCACAGCAAGACGGTGCAGCCGCTGGAAATTGGCACCGTGACGGTGATTCATGTTGCCGACGGGCAGCGCGTCGCCGCCGGTGAGGTGATTATCGAGCTCGACCCGACCGGCACGAGGGCCGATGTCGAGCGATTGACCAAAGAGCGTGACACCGTCGCTCGCGAGGTGGCGCGCTGTAAACACCTGTCGGACTGGCTGCAGCTCGAAAGACCGCCGACCGAACAGGAAATGCGGGAGGCGAACGACAACCTCCTTCTCCGTCAATGGCGGGAGTTCGAAGACCGACTCACGATCCTGAAGTACGAACAGGAAAGACAGCGCGTCGAACAGCGCAGCGCCCAGCGCCAGGTCGACAAGCTCGATGCCCTGTTGCCGATCGTCACGCGGCGCGCCAATAACCAGAAGGGCCTGGCCGAGCAGAAGCTGCTGCCCGAACAGCAGTACCTGGAGACCGAGCGGGAGCGCCTCGAGATCTATCACGACCTGCGCACCCAGCAAGGCCGGGTGGCCGAGCTCGATGTCGCCATCGAGGAACTCGGTGCCCGCACCGCCTTGACCCGCAGCGAGTTTCACCGTCAGGTGCTCGAGCGTCTCGACGAGGCGGAAGGTCGTCACGCCGCAGCCAAGCAGGAGCTGATCAAGGCGGAAAGCCGGGCGAGGGCGCAGACGATCAAAGCCCCAGTCGCGGGCACCGTGCAACAACTCGCTGTCCACAACATTGGCGCCATTGTCACCCCCGCCCAGGAACTGATGGTGATCGTACCGCAGGGTGGGGCGCTCGAGGTCGAGGCGATCCTGGAGAACAAGGACATCGGCTTCGTCGAGGTCGGTCAGCAAGCCGAGATCAAGGTCGATGCCTTTCCGTTTACCAAATACGGCACCATTGCCGGTGACGTCGTCGACCTGTCGAACGACGCCGTTGCCGATGAGCGCAAGGGGCTGGTCTACAAGATGCGGGTGTTGATGAAGCGCTCGCAGATCCAGGTCAACGGCAGGCCCGTGGCGCTCAGTCCGGGCATGACGGTCACGGTGGAATCGAAGACCGGGACGAGGCGGTTGATCGAGTTTTTCCTGAGTCCGTTGCTGCGGTTTCGGGATGAGAGTGTGAGAGAGCGTTAGCTCGTCCCTGTGGATCGAAACGTGCTCGGAAACTCTGAATGAAGATTACTCAACAAGTAGCAACGCTCATCAAGGGCGATGCGGCCATTGAGTGGAAAAGCCGCTCACCAGGAGGGCCAGGATGAATGTTAGACACCGAAAGGGCCGTGGGGCGAGAGGTGGGGACCGGTGGCTTGCGCACCTGGTGCGACTTCTCCTCGTGGTCTTTGCCGTCTCATCGCTTGTCACAGGTTGCGAGGTCGTCTCGGACATCCAGGCGGAGATGCGCGCCGAGGAGATCGCCCGCAAGTATGGCGAGGAATTGCCGGACGACGAGCTCGGCCCCTACCGGGGGTTCACGCGCGAGGAGTATTTCCGACACAAGTGCGATTCCGAGGCCGGGGAGTTCATCTATAAGACGGTCG
>JAGRGD010000316.1 GCA_020445665.1 Rhodocyclaceae bacterium | reverse complement strand
CAGGGCCGCCGCGCGCGCGATGACGTCGATGAAGCCCTGGGTGACCTCGTCGTAGCCCGGCCGGCCCATGAGCTGCTCGGCCAGGTACCTGGCGTAGGCGCAGATGCGGTTCAGGTGGCCGCCGATGTGGGTGTCGCGGATCTCGGCCAGGAGCGCCATGCCGCGGATCACCGCGTCGCGGCTGCGGCTCAGCTCGTTCACCAGCCGGATGTTCTCGAGGGAGTACGACATCTGGTCGACCAGCATGCTGCACATGCTGATCTCGCCCGGCGTGAACTCGCCCGCCCGGCGGCTGCCGAAGTCGAAGACGCCGACCGGCCCGCTGTTGGCGATGATCGGCATGATCAGGCTCGAGCCCAGGTCCGAGGCCAGGGCCTTGATGCCGAACTGGTCGCCCAGATCGTCGACGTGGACCAGGTACTCCTCGGTGAAGGCCTGCACGTGCATCGAGGCGGTGTCCGAGAGGGAGATGCGCAGCTCGGGGTCGAGGTGCTCGTAGCCCGCCGAGGCCATCAGCTGCAGCGAGCCCGAGTGCTCGTCGTGCAGGAAGAGCGCGCAGCAGTCGCAGCCCATCACGCGCCACACGCCGTTGACGACCTCCTGGTAGGAGGACTCGTCGACGGTCATGCACACCAGGCGCGCGTTGAAGGCCTGCAACGCGAGCAGGCGCTCGACGTCGGGGCCGCGGCGGCCGGCGCCGTCCGGGCGGGTCTTGATGTCGGATCCGGCGATGTGGGCCATGTGCAGGGACCTGTCCTGGGATTGTGCGGGCGCCGCCCCCAGCGGGCGTTGCCGTCTTCACCTCTCATCGGCCACAACCGCGTGGACTGTAGACCGTTTACGTCCCGCGAGGCGCAGTCCGGCCCGTCAGCGGAGCCGCTCGATCTCCTCGACCAGGACCTGCTCCAGCTCGTCCTTGTCGATGTTCCGGGCCAGCTCGCCCTTGCGGTAGATGGCCACCTTCGTGCGCCCCGCGGCGATGCCCAGATCGGCCGCCTTCGCCTCGCCGGGGCCGTTCACGATGCAGCCCATGACCGAGATCACCCGGTCCGAGGGCAGATCCCGGGCCAGTTCCTCGACCCGGGTGGCCAGGGCCACCACGTCGACCTCCACCCGGCCGCAGGTCGGACAGGCCACCACGCGCGCGTAGCCGGGCCGCAGGCCCAGGGCGCTGAGCATGTGGTAGGCCGCGTTGACCTCCTTGACGGGGTCGTCCGCCAGGCTGATGCGCACCGTGTCGCCGATGCCCTCGCTCAGCAGCACCGACATGGCGGCCACCGAGAGCGAGGTGCCCGCGAGCAGGGTGCCCGCCTCGGTCACGCCGAGGTGCTGGGGAATGTCGCTGATCGCGGCGAAGCGCCGGCAGGCCTCGATCACCTCGGCCGGCGTGCTGCTCTTGAGGCTGACGGCAACGTCGTGGAAACCCACCGCCGCGAGGGTCTCGATCTCGTCCAGGGCGCTCTGCACCAGGGCGCCGGCCGGATCCTGCTTCGCGAGTTCCTCGTAGCGCCGGTGCAGGCTGCCGCGGTTCACGCCGATGCGGATGGGCACGCCCTTGTCGGCCGCCGCCGCCGCCACCTCGCGCACGTGGTCCTTCGAACCGATGTTCCCGGGGTTGATGCGCAGCTTGGCGATGCCGGCGTTCAGCGCCGCGAGCGCCATCCTGTGATCGTAGTGGATATCGGCCACCAGGGGCGTGTTGGTGCCGTACATGATGAGCGGCAGGGCGTCGGCCGCGGCCTGGTCGTTCACCGTGATCCGCACGATCTCCGAGCCGGCCGTCGCCAGCTCCTTGATCTGCTGGATGGTCGCCTCGGCGTCGCCGGTCTTCGT
>JAGRGD010000315.1 GCA_020445665.1 Rhodocyclaceae bacterium | reverse complement strand
GGTGATCATCACCCCGGCGAATGACTGACCCGTCACCCCTCGCCAGCGTCCTCGCCTCGATCCAGGCCCGCGGCGCGATCGGCACCTCGACCATCGAGGAGGCGATCGCGCACGCGGGCCGTTTCGTTTCCCAGGTGCCGGCGGGCCCGGGCACGCTGGCCGACCTGGGTTCCGGGGGCGGCCTTCCCGGTCTGGTGATCGCCGTCGCCCGGCCCGATCTGCAGGTGACACTGGTGGAACGGCGCCAGCAACGGGCCGACCTGTTGCGGCGTGCCGTGGCTGCGTTGGAGCTTGGCGATCGTGTGGTGGTGCACGGTGAGGACGTCGCCACGCTGGCCAGAGTTGCGGCCGGGACCTTCTCGGTGGTCACGGCGCGCAGCTTTGCCGCCCCGGCAGTGACGGCCAAGTGGGCGTCGGTACTGCTGAGGGAGGGCGGCCTGTTGTTGGTCAGCGAACCACCCGAGCCCGACCCGGCTCGCTGGCCGGTGGTGCTGCTGCAGCCCCTCCATCTCGAAGATCGTGGCGCTGAGCAGGGAATTCGCGGGTTCGTACGCCGCTGACGTTCCACGTGGAACATCGCGATATGTGTCGATGGGGCCGCCGGGCCGTTTGCCGAGGTTCCACGTGGAACATCCGGTGAGGTGGCGCAGGCATCCGTTCCTGGCCGGTGATCCTCGACGGTCCGTCCCTGCCGACCGCGCGACCGCTATCCTGCCCGACGTGCGCCCAGCCGCGTCGGCGGCGGGCACGAGCGAACCGGAGCCCCACGTCGATGACCTCCTCGCACCGACCACTCCCCCGCGTCATCGCCGTCGCCAACCAGAAGGGCGGCGTCGGCAAGACCACCACCACCATCAACCTTGGTGCCTGCCTGGCTGAACTCGGCTACCGCACCCTCATCGTCGACCTGGATCCGCAGGGCAACGCCTCCACCGGCCTCGGTATCGAGAACCGAGGGCTGGAGACGTCGATGTACCACGTGATCATGCATGAGGTGCCGATCGAGAACTGTGTTGAACCATCCTCGGTGAAGAATCTGTTCGTGGCACCCGCCAGCTTGGATCTGGCCGGCGCGGAGATCGAGTTGGTGCCGGCGTTCAGCCGTGAGAACCGCTTGCGCAAGGCCATCGAGGCCGTCAGCGACGACTACGACTATGTCCTCATCGACTGCCCACCCTCGCTCGGCCTGCTGACGGTCAATGGTCTCACTGCCGCCGGCGAGGTGCTGGTACCGATCCAGTGCGAGTACTACGCCCTGGAAGGCCTGGGGCAGCTGCTCCGCAATGTGGACCTGGTGAAGCGCAATCTCAATCCCACCCTTGAAGTCAGCACGATCGTGTGCGTCATGTACGACGCTCGTACCAAGCTGGCCGACCAGGTGGTGAAGGAGGTGCGCGAGCACTTCGGCGACAAGGTGTGCCGCTCCGTCGTGCCGCGCACCGTCCGACTTTCGGAGGCTCCGTCGTTCGGGCAGCCGATCATCACGTTCGATCCCACTTCACGCGGCGCCACGGCGTACCGCGGCGTCGCCAAGGAGGTCAGCGGTGGCCCGGCTGAGCGGTCTCGGTAAAGGGCTCGGCGCCCTCATTCCCGCCGATGCGGCAGCGGTGGTCGCTGGTGACCAGCCGCGTTTGGAGGACGTGCCGGTCGGCAGCATCGTCCCCAACCCCAACCAACCTCGAGTGCACTTCGACGAGGAGAGCCTGGCCGAGTTGTCGGCGTCGATCCGCGAGATCGGCGTGCTGCAGCCGATCCTGGTCCGCCAGGTGGGCGACGGCAACTTCGAGTTGATCGCCGGCGAACGCCGCTGGCGGGCCGCCCGTCGAGCCGGCCTGGCCGTGGTGCCGGCGATCATCCGCCAGACCGACGACCTCGGCTCGGTGGAGAAGGCACTGGTAGAGAACCTGCACCGCCAGGATCTCACCCCGCTGGAAGAGGCCGCCGCCTACCAGCAGTTGATCGAAGACTTCTCGCTCACCCACGAGCAGGTGGCCGGCCGGGTGGGGAAGAGTCGCTCGGCCGTCACCAACACCTTGCGGCTCATGTCGTTGCCGCCGTCGATCCAGCACCTGCTGGCCGACGGCCGTCTGTCGGCGGGCCATGCCAAGGCGTTGCTCGGCACACCGGACCGTGCCTTCCAGGAGCAACTTGCCCGCCGGGCAGTGACCGAAGGCTGGTCGGTGCGTCTGCTGGAGGACGCGGTGAAGGATCGTGGGGGAGCGACGGCAACGGAGCCGGCCGGCGAGGAGGCGGATGCCGCCTCCGGAAAGGTGACCGACGGCGCCGGGCTCACCGGTCGCACCCGGCTGCGGCCACCGGGGCTCCTGGAACTGGAGGAGTTGCTGGCCGAATACTTGTCCACACGTGTGAACGTGTCGATGGGTGCATCCAAGGGCAAGGTGGTGATCGAGTTCGCCGATCTTGAGGATCTCGAACGAATCTATCACCGAATGACCACGCAGGGTGGTCACGAGGGGGAGTAGGCTCACCGAGGGTGCTGAACTCGCCTCCAACCCTCACCCGGAAGGTTACGCACAGCCTGGGTGGGAAATTGTGGATAAAGTCTCAGCCCGCGCGTGATGTCCACAGTTCGAGTGCCTGCTGCACCGCAGCGGTCACCATCGCCGACTGATCCACCACCTCGCGCACCGACCCGAGCACCACCAACACCGCCGGCATCCGGGTCTCGCGCAACACCGGCAGCCGCATGCCCACCACCCGAGCATCGACCCCCAGCGCTGTGGCCAGTGGTTGCAGCGCGTCGGCGATCGCCTCGGCGAGCGTGCGACCTCCGACGGACTCGAAGCTCGGCACCTTGTAGTAGTGGACGGTGACCACCGGGTCGGCCGAACCTTCGAAACCGAGGTAGGCGTCCGCGGCGAAGTGGTTGGCGGCAATGGCTTGGGCAACCGCGTCGGGTTCGTCGAGCGGCATGACAGTGGCACCGAGCAGGCGCAGGTCGCGGGCCAGGCTGCGGGTGATGGCGCTCAGCCCACCGAACTGGCCGAGCACCACGCGGGACTCGGCGATCGACCCCCATCCGTGGCGCAGGCGCTCTCGCTCGCGTACGACAGCAACCCCCGGCCCGGTGCCGCTCTGGCTGCCCACCCGAACCAACGCGCGGACGGTGTCCTGGCCGCACACTGCGTCGGCGAACAGGCCGCAGTTGGACTGGAAGTCCTCCAGCGCGCGGGCCGTGCGCGGGCCGAAAATGCCGTCCACCCGGCCACAATCGAAGCCCAGGCGCGCCAGACGGTCCTGCAGTTCAGCGACATCGTCACCGCGCAGGTTGGGAGCCGTGAGGTACAGCGAGCGATCGCCGAGCTTCCACGAGGCCTCCACCAGCGCGGTCCACGTGTGCTCGTCGCACACGCCGTCGCTGCGCAGGCCGCGTGTGGCCTGGAATGCCGCAACCGCCGCCACGGTGGCAGGGCAGTACACCCCGACCTCGGCACCCGGGGCGGGTGAGTGCCCGGCAGCTCCGAGCCGGCGTTGCAGGTCGCGTATTGCCTCGCCGTGCTGACCGGGAGTCAGCGGGAAGTAGGAAGGAATTCGCTCAGCTCCTGCAGCAACTGCCCCTTGCCCTTGGCGCCGACGAGGCGCTTGCGCACCTCGCCCT
>JAGRGD010000040.1 GCA_020445665.1 Rhodocyclaceae bacterium | reverse complement strand
CGGTCCACCGGCCAAGACGACCAAAGCCCAACGGATTGAGGCAGTGAGCCCGCGTCACTTCGTTGCGCTCGTCGCCAAGGGCGAAGCTGGGAATTCGCGGAGCATTGCTCCGCGCCAGCGAAGCCGGCGGGCTGTGCAAAGCCCGCAGGGGACCGCCACCCTTGCCTTCCTCCCGCGCCTTGTGGCACAGGCTCAAAGTCTCAACGCGATCCGCCATACAAATGCCCACAGACCCTAGCCCGGCGCCGCCACACCCCGGGGGCCGGCCCTCGCCGGAACGATGACGGATGCATCACGGGCGCCACACCGGGTGGCGCCCGGATTGTCATTCCTTGCGCCAGATCAGAAGCGCATTGGCGCCAGGGGCCTATAATTCTCTTTTTTGAAAATCATCCCGCGGAACGCATCGATGAACACTCAGGCAACTGAGATGCTGCAGGGCGCCAGCCTCGACTTCCTGCGCCGTCACTCCCCCTTCAACCAGATGGAAACCGAGGCCCTGGCTTTCCTGGCCGAGCGCGTCGTCCTGGCCTTCCACCCGCGTGACAGCGTGATCCTCTCGCCCGAGATGGGACAGGTGAAGCAGTTGCACATCATCCAGCGCGGCAAGGTGCTGGCGCGCCAGGCGGGCAACGTCTCGGTCACCGAATACTCGGCCCTGACGATGGGGCCCGGCGAGTGCTTCCCGATCGGCGCGATCTCGGCCCAGCGCCCGTCGACCAACACCTATGTCGCGGTGGAGGACAGCTTCTGCTTCCAGCTCGGCGCCGACGACTTCATGCAGCTGATGGAAATGAGCCCGGTCTTCCATCTGTTCTGCACCAAGTACATCGCCAGCCTGCTGAACCAGTCGCGGGAGCAGCTGCAAAGCCAGTTCGCCCAGCGCGCGGCGGAACAGCAGACCATGACAACGCCGCTGGGCCACCTGGTCAAGCGCGATCCGATCTCGGTGGGCCCGGACGTGAGCAGCCGGGAGGCACTCGAGCACATGGCCCAGGAGCGGGTCGGGTGCATGGTCGTTGCCGATGCGGAGCGACGTCCGCTGGGCATCATCACGCAGAGTGACCTGCTCTCGCGGGTGATCCTGCCGGCCTTCGACCTGAGCCGCCCGGTCACCGAGCTGATGAGCGGGCCACCGCACATGCTCAGCACCTCGGCCTCGGCCTACGACGCAGCCCTCGAGATGGCGACCCACGGCGTGCGCCACCTGCTCGTGATCGACGGCGAGCGCCGCCTCAAGGGCGTGGTCTCCGAGCGCGACCTGTTCTCGCTGCAACGCATCGGACTGCGCCAGATCCGCGCCGGCATCGAGAACGCGACCGACATCGAGGCCTTGCAGCAGGCCAGCCGCGATATCCGCCAGCTGGCCCTGAACCTGATCGCCCAGGGCATCGGTTCCGAGCAACTGACCCAGTTCATCTCGGCACTGAACGACGCGCTGACCCGCCGTATCATCGAACTGCAGGTCGAACGCCACGAGATGCACGACCTCCGGTTCTGCTGGCTCGCCTTCGGATCCGAGGGACGCCACGAGCAGACACTCTCCACCGACCAGGACAATGGCATCATCTACGCGCTGCCGGAGGGCGCGGACGGCGAAGCCTTCAAACAGGGCATCCTGAACTTCGCCCGCGCGGTCAATGAAGACCTCGCCGCCTGCGGCTTCCCGCTGTGCAAGGGCAACATCATGGCCAGCAACCCGGATCTGTGCCTGACCCTCGATCAGTGGAAGCGCCGCTTCAGTTCGTGGATCAGCGAACCCGATCCGCAGGCGCTGCTCAATGCGACGATCTTCTTCGATTTCCGCTCGCTCTATGGCGACGAAGCCTGGGCCGAGCAGTTGCGGACGCACCTCTTCTCGCGCGCCCGGGACAACACCGCCTTCCTGCGCATGATGGCCGGCAACGCGATGACGGCGCAGCCGCCCCTGGGCCGCATCCGCGACTTTGTGACCGACGACGACCCGAAGCACCCGGGAACGATCGATCTCAAGAAATTCGGCGCACGGATTTTCGTGGACGCAGCGAGGATTCACTCCCTGCGCACCGGTATCGCCTCCAGCAGCACGGTGCAGCGCCTTCGCCAGGCAAGCCGCAAGCTGGGCATCGCGGCCGACGAGACCTCGGCGGTGATCGAGGGCTTCAACTTCATCCAGCTGCTGCGGCTGCGCTCCCAGCACCTGGACACCGAGCATGACGCCCCCGGCGACAACCGGGTCAATCCCGACCATCTCAACGAGCTGGACCGCAGGATTCTGAAGGAGGCCTTCCGGCAGGCCCGCAAGGTCCAGTCGCGCCTGAAGCTGGACTACCAGCTATGAACTGGCTCTCCCGCTTCGTTTCCGGCAGCCGTCCGCCCCTGCCCGAGCCAGTCGAGGCGCGGGTCACGGCCTGGCACCAGGCGCCTGCGCCCGACCTCGCCCACCCCCACTTCGAGACTCGATACGTGGTGGTCAATACCGAGGCGACGGGGCTCAGCCTCGAGAAGGACAAGCTGCTGGCGGTGTCGGCCATCGCCATCGAGGGCGGCGTCCTGTCGTCGCGAAACGCCCTCTACCTGCCCCTCGACGAGGATCCGGCAGAGGCCCTCTCCCAGGTGCTCGCATTCGCCGGCCGCTCGCCCTGGGTGGTGTTCAATGCCTCGTTCAACCGCAAGCTGCTCGAGCGCGCCTTCGACGGGCGTTTCGGCTTCGAGCCCGAGCCCGTCTGGATGGATCTTCAGTGGCTCCTGCCGGTGCTGTTCCCCGAGCACCACGGCGATCTCGTCCGCCTCGGCGACTGGATGGAGGCCTTCGAGATTGAAACCTTCCAGCGCCACCATGCCCTCGGTGACGGTCTCGCCATCGCACAGCTGTTGATGGCAGCCCTGGGTCGGGCACATGTCACGGGCGCCGTCACGGCGCGCAACCTGGTCGAGATGGAACGTTCCCGGCGCCTGGCGCGCCGCAGCGTCTGATTCCGCGCCGGGCCCGCCGTGGCGGGACGATCAGCTGACACGCAGCTGGCGCCCTGCGTGCTCGCAGGCGCCGCAGGCCTCACCGGCCCCGAGGGCCTGCTTGAGCGCACACACGGAGCGCCGGCAGCACACCAGCCGCACCCCTTCCCGCTGGGCAGCATCGCGATAGCTGCGCATCACGTTGTGCCCAAGGAAGTCGGTAAACAGGATCACCATCCCGATGCCGGATGGCAGCGCGCCGGCGGCACGCTGGTGTGAGCGATCGCGCCCCGAGACGTGGGACTTGATCGAGATGCCGTACTCCGCGAGTACCCCGGGGATATTGCCGAGGCGGTCGGCGCCGACGACGAGTGCGTTCATGTCATTCACCTTACTGAGAACAATTCTCATTCATTGAAGCACAAACACGAATCATTTGCATTTGCATTTACATTCCAATCCCCCTATCATCCGCTGCACCGCACATCGAGTTTCACCAGAGGAACCCAGACCATGATTCGCAAGCTGCTCTCGACCGTCGTCGTCGGCATTCTGGCCAGCGCCAGCACCCAGGCCGCCGACACCGAGCTGAACCTGTACACCGCGCGCCACTACCAGACCGACGAGGCCCTGTACGCCAACTTCACCAAGGCAACCGGTATCCAGATCAACCGGATCGAGGGCAAGGAAGACGCCCTGCTCGAGCGCATCAAGAACGAAGGCGCGAACAGTCCGGCCGACGTGTTCATCACGGTCGACGCCTCCCGCTTGGCCAAGGCCGACGAACTGGGCGTTTTCGTCCCGGTGAAGTCCACCGTGCTCGACGAGCGCATTCCGGCCAACCTGAAGTCCGACACCTGGTACGCCTTCTCGACCCGCGCCCGGGTCATCGTCTACAACAAGGTCGACGTTGATCCGAAGCTGGTCCAGAACTACGAGGATCTGGCCCGCCCCGAACTGAAGGGCAAGGTGTGTACCCGCTCGGGTAGCCACCCGTACAACCTGTCTCTGGGCGCTGCCCTGATCCAGCATGATGGGGCCGAGGCGACCGAGAAGTGGGCCAAGGGCGTGGTCGACAACTTCGCACGCACGCCGAAGGGCGGCGACACCGACCAGATCCGCGCGGTGGCAGCCGGCGAGTGCGGCGTGGCGATCGCCAACAGCTATTACGTGGCGCGCCTGATCAACTCGGACAAGCCGGCCGACCAGGAGGTCATGAAGGCCGTCGGTGTGATCTGGCCCAACCAGGGCACCTGGGGCACCCACGTCAATGTCTCCGGCGGCGGCATGCTGAAGCACGCCCCCAACAAGGAAGCGGCGCGCAAGTTCCTCGAGTACCTCGCATCGGACGAAGCCCAGGCCTACTTCGCCAACGGCAACAACGAGTGGCCCGTGGTCCCCAGCGTCCAGGTCACCAACGCCGCACTGGACTCCCTCGGCGACTTCCGCATGGACGACCTGAATGTCGGCACCCTGTCGCAGACCACCGCTGAAGCCCAGAAGATCTTCGACCGCGCCGGCTACCGCTGATCTGCCGCGCCAACCGTGCTCCGAAACCGGCGCCCAGGCGCCGGTTTCTTTTTGTGCGCTTAACCAGAAACAGCAGCGCCGGCCGGGAACGCCATCGCACGCCACCTGTCACTCCGTGACGCATGCCCACTACATGGAGTGACACAGATGAACGAAATCGCCATTGTCTTTCACAGCGGCTATGGCCACACCCGGGAAGTCGCAAAGGCCGTCGCCGAGGGATCGGGCGGTTGCCTGATCGAGATCGACCAGGAAGGCCAGCTTCCCGATGCCGCCTGGCAGACCCTTGCGGACGCACGCCTGATCGTGATGGGCTCACCGACCTACATGGGTGGGGCGTCCTGGCAGTTCAAGCGCTTCGCGGATGCCAGTTCAAAGGTCTGGTTCGGCCAGGGCTGGAAGGACAAGATCGCTGCGGGCTTTACCAACTCCGCCTCGATGAACGGAGACAAGCACTCCACCCTGCACTACTTCATGACCCTCGCGATGCAACACGGCATGCTGTGGGTCGGCTCGGGCATGATGCCCGCCAACACCAAGGCCTCGGGCCGCAATGACCTCAACTATCTCGGCGCCTTCGCCGGCCTCATGACCACAACGCCCTCAGACGCCTCCACCGAGGAGATGGTGCCAGGCGATCTCGAGACCGCACGGGCCTTTGGCAAGCGGCTCGCGGCTGTGCTGAGCTAGGCGCCGCCTACCTCTATAATCCGCTTTTCGACTTGCCACGGACGCACCATGGGACACCGCCTCTCCAAGATCTACACCCGCACCGGCGACGCAGGGACGACCGGCCTTGGCAACGGCAACCGGGTGTCCAAGAACAGCCTGCGGATTCACACCCTGGGTGAGGTGGACGAGTTGAATGCCATCATCGGCATCCTGCTGGCCGAGGAGTTGCCCGATGCGGTCCGCGATCTGCTCACCGGCGTCCAGCACGATCTCTTCGATCTGGGTGGCGAGGTCTGCATTCCGGGCATGGAGATGATCACCAGCCCGCAGGTGAGCCGCCTCGAGGAATCGCTCGACGCCTTCAACGAGCCCCTCGAGATGCTGAAGGACTTCATCCTGCCGGGCGGCACCCGCGCCGCGGCAATCGCCCATCATGCGCGAACGGTGTGCCGGCGTGCCGAGCGCACGATGGTGGCGCTGTCCCAGGAAGAGGCTGTCAACGACGCTCCGCGCCAGTATCTCAACCGCCTTTCCGATCTGCTCTTCGTGCTCGGCCGCGTGCTCAACCGGGCGGCGGGCCGCGATGACGTGCTGTGGCAGAAGGGCCGCAACGCCTGAACAGGCCGTCCACCGCAAGCGCAGACGGGGCGCCCGCTGGGGCGCCCCGTCTCATTCCTGCCGTCCGGCTTACTTGGTGTAGAAGCCGACGCCGACGAGATAATCGCCGACGCGCTTGACGTTCGAGGTCTTCTTCTCGACCTTGTTGGTGACGCGGTTCAGCCAGACGTACTCAACGGCGCCCTCGCCGTCGCGCTTCACCTTGTCCATCATGGCCTGGATGATCTTGGTGCCGGCCGCATCGGTCAGTTCCATGACCTGGTCGCCTACGATCGCCTCGGGCGCGCCACCGTGGGCATGCATGACGCCGTCGTCGATCCCGACCACGAAGACATACAGGTCGTTCTCATGGAATTGTCCGGCCTGGTTGTTGAACGCGGCGAAAGCACGCTCCGAGCTGTTTTCCTGCATGTAGGCGACGGCACGGTTCAGCATCTCTACGGCCTTGCCCGGCTCCGAGCGATACACCGTGAAGCCCTTCTCGTCCTTGGCGCCATGGCTGTCCGCCAGCGCAGAGACGCTCAGCACGGACGTCATCGCGGCGACCAGGAGGAATTTTGCGATCTTCATGGAACTCTCCATCAACAATGAGTGAAATCCTTCGTCGGTGCGCACGGCCTGCCGCCGCGCTGCGTTCCGACCTTCCCGGTCGGCCACGTGCGCGGCTGACGACACCGTTGGGCCGGTGCCCACCCGACAACCGGTCCGGCACGCAATGTGGCGATCATCACGTACCCGGCGGTTGCCGACCTTGATCTTGGTCACCTCGCGGTGAACCTGTCCGGATCCCTCGCTGGATCCACTCCGTATTCCGGTATTCCTGACGGGTGCTGCATTTTATTGTCATGCCGCGATTTCGGGATAGGTACAGCGAGGTACCCGGCGGCGAAGCGAACTCTATCCAGCCAATAGCGCTGCCACAATCGATTTATAATGAATTGTTCATTTAGTTTTTCTATTCTATAGCCCATGGACACCCGGATTCCCCCCCTTCAGGCCCTGCGTGCCTTCGAGGCCGCCGCCCGTACCCTGAGTTTCAAGAGCGCCGCCGAGGAGTTGCACGTGACGCCAGGGGCGATCAGCCAGCAGATCAAGGCACTGGAAGCGCAACTGGGGGTTCCGCTTTTCGTCCGCCGGACTCGCGCCATTGAACTCACGGATGAGGCCCGTGCGATGCTGGCGCCGCTCAGGCGCGGACTGGCCGAACTGGCCGCCGCGGTGGAGTCGGTCGGACACGGCGCGCCATCGGGCCGCCTCACGGTGTTTGCGCCCCCATCCTTTGCGGCCCGCTGGCTGGTACCGCGCCTGCCGCGCTTCACCGCCCGCTACCCGGATGTGGACCTGCGCCTGGCGACCAGCCTCAAGACCATCGACAAGCGGGACGCCCGCGAGAGCCTGGGCACCGCCCAGAGTGCCCCCGAAGCCGACATCCTCATTCGCTTTGGACGCGGTGATTACCCGGGCTGGATCGCAGCCCATCTGTTCTCGCCGTCCTATGCGCCGGTCTGCGCGCCGTCCCTCCTGTCCGGCCCCCAGCCCTTGCGGGAGCCTGGCGACCTGCGCTGGCATCCGCTGATTCACGACGACACGGTGCCGGACCTCGAGGACCGCCCGACCTGGCTGCAATGGCTGGCCCTCGCCGGCCTGCCGGATCTGCCGATGCAGCGTGGCCCGCGCTTCGACGACGCCGGTCTGGTGGTGGCCTCGGCCATGGCCGGCCAGGGCGTGGCCCTGGCTGCGCGCCCCCTGGTCAGCGCCGAAGTGGCTGCTGGCCGTCTCGCGGAGCCGTTCGCCCTCGCGATCCCTTCCCGTTTCGCCTATTTCGCCTGCCTTCCGGCCACGAGTGCGTCCCGCCCCGCCGCCCTCGCCTTCCGCGACTGGATCACGGCCGAAGCGCGCCCGGAGGCCGCTGGCTGAAATCTGCCCCATGCGCCCGAGAATGGCCTGCGGTATGCCGCTACGTGACATCACGTATTCCTTTTTGGGGCCGATTCGCCAATCATGCTGCCACGCAATGCATTTGGCGAAATTACATTGCGACACGCCCCGGGGATGGGGCGCAGGTATTCACTGACTGATATCCATCTGGAGGAGAGGAAATGCGCAAGCAAGTATTCGCAATCGCGGCCACCCTGGTTATGGCGGGCACTGCCACCGTCGCTCAGGCCAACTGCGATCCCGGTGAAGAGGTGATCAAGTTCAGCCACGTCACCAACACCGACAAGCACCCCAAGGGCATCGCCGCCTCCCTGCTGGAAAAGCGGGTCAATGAGGAAATGAACGGCAAGGCCTGCATGCAGGTGTTCCCGAACTCCAGCCTCTACAACGATGACAAGGTCCTCGAGGCCATGCTCGCCGGTGACGTGCAGCTGGCTGCTCCGTCGCTCTCGAAGTTCGAGAAATTCACCAAGAAGTTCCGCATCTTCGACCTGCCCTTCCTGTTCAAGGACATCGACGCCGTCGATCGCTTCCAGCTGTCGGAAGACGGCCAGAAGCTGATGGGTTCCATGAAGCGTCGCGGCCTGCAGGGCCTGGCCTTCTGGCACAACGGCATGAAGCAACTGTCTGCCAACAAGCCGCTGATCAAGCCTGAGGATGCCAAGGGCCTCAAGTTCCGCGTGCAGGCGTCGGACGTGCTGGTCGCCCAGTTCGAGCAGCTCGGTGCCAACCCGCAGAAAATGGCCTTCAGCGAAGTCTACGGTGCGCTGCAGACCAAGACCATCGACGGCTGCGAGAACCCCTGGTCCAACATCTACGGCCAGAAGTTCTTCGAGGTTCAGGACGGCATCACCGAGACCAACCACGGCCTGCTCGACTACCTCGTTGTGACCTCTACCGAGTGGCTCGACGGTCTCAAGCCGGATGTCCGCGACCAGTTCCTGAAGATCCTGGCCGAGGTCACCGAGACCCGTAACGGCGAGGTCAAGAAGGTCGACCAGCTCAACAAGCAGAAGGTCGCCGAGGCCGGCTCCACGATCCGCACCCTGACGCCGGAACAGCGTCAGGCCTGGGTCGATGCGATGAAGCCGGTGTGGAAGAAGTTCGAAGGCGACATCGGCGCCGACCTGCTGGAAGCTGCACAAAAAGCCAATATGTAATCTACGCTGGATGGGGGCGGTGACGCCCCTGTCCGCTGTCACGAACGTGCGCGTGGGCTCCGGTTCGACGCGCACATTTTTTGTCCGCAAGAAGTGGAGGTGAGCATGACCGGCGAACAAAGCCGCTTCGGAAAGCTCGTCGACGGAATCGAGGAAACCTTCATCGCCATCACGCTCGGCCTGATGACGCTGATCACCTTCGCCAATGTCGTCGCACGCTATGTCTTCAACGACAACATCCTGTGGGCCCTCGAGGTCACCGTGGTGTTGTTCGCCTGGCTGGTACTCGTCGGGGCCTCCTACGGGGTCAAGAAGACCTTTCACATCGGGGTCGACGTCGTCATCAACATGGTGCCGGCACCCGTCAAGAAGCTGATGGCGATCCTCGCCGTCATCTCCTGCCTGGCATTCTCCCTGATGCTCCTCAAGGGCACGTGGGACTACTGGTACCCCTTCGCCACCAAGCAGGTCTGGCTCGAAACCAACGACATTCCGATGCTGGACATCCTGCGCTTCATCGAGCCCCTCCTGAACGAGGGCGAGGCGTACGAGAAGATGCCGCGCTTCATCCCCTACTTCGCGCTGCCCCTCGGCATGTTCCTGCTCACCGTGCGCTTCTTCATCGCCGGCTGGCAGGTGCTGACCAACCAGCGCGATTCGCTGATCGCCGCCCATGAGGTCGAGGAGATGATCGAGGAAGCGGTCGACGCCCACGCGGACGGCTACCACCACAACCAGGACCGGGCCCTCGCCAAGATGAAGGCCGCTGGCGAGAACAAGGAGAACTGATCCATGGATATCGCGATCCTCTTCGGCATGGTCGTCGGCTTCATGCTGATCGGCGTGCCCATCGCCATCTCGCTGGGTCTGTCGAGCATCCTGTTTCTGATGATGCACTCGGACGCCTCGCTGTCGTCCGTGGCGCAGACCCTGTTCTCCGCCTTTGACAGCCACTACACCCTGCTGGCGATCCCGTTCTTCATCCTGGCCTCCAGCTTCATGTCCACCGGCGGCGTGGCCAACCGGATCATCCGCTTCGCCATCGCAATGGTGGGCTCGATCCGCGGCGGTCTCGGCATCGCCTCGGTGATCGCCTGCATGATGTTCGCGGCGCTCTCCGGCTCCTCGCCGGCCACCGTCGTCGCGATCGGCTCGATCGTCATCGCCGGCATGGTCCAGGCGGGCTACAAGAAGGAATTCGCCGCCGGCCTGATCTGTAACGCGGGTACCCTCGGCATCCTGATCCCGCCCTCGATCGTGATGGTGGTCTATTCGGCTGCCACGGACGTGTCGGTCGGCCGGATGTTCCTCGGTGGCGTGATCCCTGGCCTGCTCGCCGGTGTCATGCTGATGACCGCGATCTACATCGTCGCGCGCAAGAAGAACCTGCCCTCCGTGCCGTTCCCGGGCTGGGGCGAGGTGATGGGCGCCGCCCGTGACGCGTCGTGGGGCCTGTTCCTGATCATCATCATCCTGGGCGGCATCTACGGTGGCATCTTTACGCCGACCGAAGCCGCCGCCGTGGCTGCGGTGTATGCCTTCTTCATCGCCAACTACATCTACAAGGACATGGGCCCGTTCTCCGACGAGAACAACCACAGCAACCCGCTGTGGAAGGGCGTCTCGGTGTTCTGGCATGCGGATACCAAGCACACCCTGTTCGAGGCCGGCAAGCTGACCATCATGCTGATGCTGGTGATCGCCAACGCGATCATCCTGAAGCACGTCCTGACCGAGGAGCGCATTCCCCAGGCCATCACCGAGGCCATGCTCTCCGCCGGCTTCGGGCCGATCACCTTCCTGATCGTGGTGAACATCCTGCTGCTGATCGGCGGCCAGTTCATGGAGCCGTCGGGGCTGATCGTCATTGTCGCGCCGCTGGTCTTCCCCATCGCCCTCGAGCT
>JAGRGD010000314.1 GCA_020445665.1 Rhodocyclaceae bacterium | reverse complement strand
TAGCAGGCGGCGTGCAACGCCCCGCCGGCGCGTGGCGCAGCGCCGCCCCGCACGCTATCCTCGCCGGCCGGCGGGCGGGCGCCCGCGCCCGCTCAACGCCAAGCCCTGGCACCCGAAGGAAGTCCCGCCGTGAAGCAGAACGTCGTCCCGCTCGAGTCCCTGTCCATGGCCGACGTCGGTCGCGTCGGCGGCAAGAACGCCTCGCTCGGCGAGATGATCAGCGGTCTCGCCTCCGCCGGCGTGAAGGTGCCGGGCGGCTTCGCCACCACCGCGGACGCCTACTACGACTTCCTGTCCCACGAGCGGCTGGCGATGCGCATCGACGAGCTGCTCGACGGGCTCGACGTCGACGACGTGAAGACCCTGGCCGCGACCGGTGCGACGATCCGCCAGTGGCTGATGGACGCGCCGCTGCCCGGCCACCTCGAGCAGGACATCCGCGAGGCGTACGCGAAGCTCTGCGGCGACGACCCGCACCTCGCGGTCGCGGTGCGTTCCTCGGCCACCGCCGAGGACCTGCCGGACGCCTCCTTCGCCGGCCAGCAGGAGACCTTCCTCAACGTGCGCGGCATCGACGAGGTGCTGGCCGCCGTGCGCGCCGTGTACGCCTCGCTCTACAACGACCGCGCCATCGCCTACCGGGTGCACTCCGGCTACCACGGCATCCCGGTGGCGCTGTCGGCCGGCGTGCAGCGCAGGGTGCGCAGCGAGTGCGGTTCGAGCGGCGTCATGTTCATGCTCGACACCGAGTCCGGCTTCCGCGACGTCGTGTTCATCACCAGCGCCTTCGGTCTCGGCGAGACGGTCGTGCAGGGCCAGGTCAACCCGGACGAGTTCTACGTCTACAAGCCCGCGCTCGCCGCCGGCCGGCCGGCCATCGTGCGCCGCGAGCGTGGCAGCAAGGCGCTGAAGATGGTCTATGGCGAGAGCGCCGCCGAGCGGGTCCGCACGATCGAGACCAGCGAGGCGGAACGCCTGTCCTTCTCGATCTCGGACGAGGAGGTCGAGCACCTCGCCCGCGCCGCGATGCTCATCGAGCAGCACTACGACCGCCCGATGGACATCGAGTGGGCGCGCGACGGCATCGACGGCGGGCTGTACATCGTGCAGGCGCGACCGGAGACGGTGCAGAGCCGCGAGGGCGCGCAGGCGGTGGAGCGCTTCGTGATCCGCAAGAGGGGCGAGGTGCTGTCGACCGGCCGCGCCATCGGCAGCCGCATCGGCGCCGGCCGCGCGCGGTTGATCATGGGCCTCGCCGACATGGCGCACCTGGCGCCGGGCGACGTGCTGGTCACCGACATGACCGACCCGAACTGGGAGCCGGTGATGAAGCGCGCCAGCGCCATCGTCACCAACCGCGGCGGCCGGACCTGCCACGCGGCGATCATCGCGCGCGAGCTGGGCATTCCGGCGATCGTCGGCTGCGGCAACGCCACCGAGGTGCTGGACGAGGGCGATTCGGTCACCGTCTCCTGCGCCGAGGGCGACACCGGCTACGTCTATCGCGGCAAGCTCGACTACGAGGTGATCACCACCGACATGGGCAACCTGCCCGACATCCCGGTCAAGATCATGATGAACGTGGGCAACCCGGAGCTTGCCTTCGAGTTCGCGCAGATCCCCAACGGGGGGGTCGGCCTCGCCCGCCTCGAGTTCGTCATCAACAACATGATCGGCATCCACCCCAAGGCGATCCTCGAGCTCGACCAGGTGCCGGCCAGCCTCCGCAACGAGATCATGCGCCGCTCGCGGGGCTACCTGACTCCGAAGCAGTTCTTCATCGAGAAGATCGCCGAGGGCGTGGCCACGCTCGCCGCTGCCTTCTACCCGAATCCGGTCATCGTCCGCCTGTCCGACTTCAAGTCGAACGAGTACCGCAAGCTGCTCGGCGGCGAGATCTACGAGCCCGAGGAAGAGAACCCCATGCTGGGCTTCCGCGGTGCATCGCGCTACATCGCCCACTCCTTCCGCGACTGCTTCGAGATGGAGTGCATCGCGATGAAGAAGGTCCGCAACGAACTCGGCCTGACCAACGTGCAACTGATGGTGCCCTTCGTCCGCAACCTCGATGAGGCGAAGGCGGTTGTGGACCTGCTCGGCGAGCACGGGCTCAAGCGCGGCGAGAAGGACCTCAAGCTGATCATGATGTGCGAGATCCCGTCCAACGCGATTCTGGCCGAGCAGTTCCTCGAGCACTTTGACGGCTTCTCGATCGGCTCGAATGACCTGACCCAGCTGACCCTCGGCCTCGACCGCGACTCGGGCCTGGTGGCCCACGCCTTCGACGAGCGGGACCCGGCGGTCAAGCAGTTGCTGTCGATGGCGATCCAGGCAGCCAACAAGCTCGGCAAGTACGTGGGCATCTGCGGCCAGGGGCCTTCGGACCATGCAGACTTCGCCGAGTGGCTGATGGACGAGGGCATCCAGACCATTTCGCTGAACCCGGATACGGTCGTGGATACCTGGCTCAAGCTCGCCGCTCACGGCGCAAAATGACCCGATAATCAGCTGCTTATGGTGATGTCATGAGGCTTTCTGCAATGATTTGAGTGAACCGGGAGGCGGCCGCGCAATGCTATACTGCGAAACTTTCGCGAAGTGCGGCCGTTAATTACCCGGAAGAGGTCGCGGGCCAACAAGAAGCCGCACACGCTCAACATAATTGCAGGAGGCTGAATGGCGCTTGTCATTCTCTCGTCGAGTGCTGCGACCGATGCCTCGGTCCGGGCGATTTCCGCCCGCAAGCTCGTGGCCGGCGTATCACTGATGGCCCTGGTGGCCTTGCTGGCCGGTTTCGGTCTGGGCTATGAACTGGCGAATGACCCGACCCGGGTCGTCGCCGCCCCGCAGCCGGCACCGGTTGCCGCGCCGCCGGCGGCGACCGAACCCGAAAGCCGCTTCCTGGTGGGGCGCGTCGGTGAGTTGTCCGGTCGCCTGTTGCGACTCGAATCCGAAGCCATCCTGCTCGCCAAGCGCATCGGCATGCGGGACGAGCCCGAACCGATGGACGGCGCCTCCGAGCCGGCGTCGGAAGCCAAGGGGCCGGCCGGCTCCGGTGAAGGCGGCCCGCTGATTCCCGCCGTCGGTGAGAGCCATCAGCTGGACGCCAGCGCCTCCCTCTCCGATGTGGGCGAGACGCTCGAAGCGCTCGAGTCGAACCTCGAACGTCTCTCCGGCACGCTCGCGAGCATCGACGAGATGGCGGCCCAGAAGAATGTCCTGTCGATGATCTATCCCAGCAGGCTGCCGGTTCTGGACTCCCGCATCGGTTCGCGCTTCGGCAACCGGCGCGACCCGTTCAACAAGCGCCGCGCCTTCCACAGCGGTCTCGACTTCCCCGCGCCGAGCGGCACACCGATCCGGGCCAGTGCCGGCGGTGTCGTCGTCTATTCTGGCTTTCGCAGCGACTACGGCCGGCAGGTCGAGATCGACCACGGCAATGGCCTGGTGACGCGCTATTCCCATGCGCGCCGCCTCCACGTCAAGGTCGGAGACGTCGTCACGCCGGGTCAGTTGATCGCCGATGTCGGCTCGAGCGGTCGCTCGACGGGGCCGCACCTCCACTTCGAGGTGCTCAAGAACGGCCGCTACGTCGATCCCGAGGACTTCCTGCGCGAAGGCTGAACGAGCACATGTTCGGCAGCCCTGCTGATACGCGCGAACTGACGGCTCCGGTCTATACGGTAGAGAAGGGCGGCGCCCTGTTTCGCGCCTTGCCGTCCCTGCTCGCCGTCGCCTGCCTCGTGCTGGCCGGCTATGCCGGTATCCAGGTCATCAAGGACCAGTTCGCACCGGCGGGCCGTGTGGCCCAGCTCGAAATGGAGAAGGCGGAGCTCGCTCACCGCTTGAGTGCCCAGTCCAACCGCCTGGACGAAGAGGTGACCAAGGCGCGCCTGCAGGCCGAGATGGACGAGGCAACGCGGGCGGAGCTCGAGCGTCAGCTCGAGGAGCTGACGTTGAAGGTCAAGGAGCTGAGCGAGGAACTGAGCTTCTACAAGCAGGCGCAGAAAACGAAGAAGTGAGGCCCGGCGGCCGCTGAGACGGAGGAGACCATGTTCGGAAAGAAGAAAGGCAAGTCGATCGAGATCACCAAGCTGTCGAGCCTGGTAGCCGGCAATGTCGAGATCACCGGAGACCTGGCGTTCACCGACGGACTGCGCGTGGATGGGCGGATCGCCGGCAACCTGAGCAACAAGGAAGGTGAGAAGGGCCTGCTGGTGCTGTCCGAGCAGGGGCGCATCGAAGGCAATGTGCGGGTACACGACGCCGTCATCAATGGCGAGATCGTCGGTGACCTGACGGTCGAACACTTCCTTGAACTCCAGCCCAAGGCCCGCGTCACCGGCGACATCCGTTATCGCCAGTTGCAGATGGATTGCGGCGCTTCGGTGTCGGGCACCCTGACCTGCGAGTCGGACGACAAGCCGGATCACAAGGTGGTCGAACTGCCCGGTGCCAGCCACGGCTGAACGGAGCCTGATCGATGCTCTGGTGGCACTGGGTAGTGGCCGGAATCGGCCTGGTACTGGCGGAGCTCGCAATTCCGGCCTTCTTCATCATCTGGTTCGGCGCCGGCGCGTTGCTGGTAGGGCTGGTTGCCCTGTTCATGCCGGATCTTTCCCTGGCCGAGCAGCTGTCGATCTGGCTGCTGGCGTCGCTGGCCTTCGTATTCGCCTGGTTTCGCGTTTTTCGTACCGGGAGTCACAAGACCCGGATCGGCCAGTCCGATGGTCAACTGGTGGGCGAGATCGGCCTGACGGTCTCTGCGGTCGCGCCCTTCGCGCGCGGTACCGTTCGTTTCCAGAAACCCATGCTCGGCGCCGAAGAGTGGGCCTGCATCGCCGATGAGGCCATCGAGGCCGGCGAGCGGGTCCGCGTGATCGCGGTCGAGGGCAGTTTTCTCAAGGTCGCCAGAAACCAGAAGGGGCAGACATGACCGAAGGTCTGATCGTCGTCGTCGCCGTCATCCTCTTCGTGATCGTCACGATCGCGAAGGGGGTCCGGATCATCCCGCAGGGCGAGGAGTGGATCGTCGAGCGGCTCGGCAAGTACCACAGCACCCTCAAGCCCGGCCTCAACATCATCATCCCCTACATCGACCAGGTAGCCTACAAGCTCGTCACCAAGGACATCATCCTCGATGTCCAGGAGCAGGAAGTCATCACCCGCGACAACGCGGTGATCCTGACCAACGCCGTGGCCTTCGTGAAGGTCACTGACCCGGTCAAGGCGGTGTATGGCGTGACCGACTTCGGCGAGGCGATCCGCAACCTGATCATGACCACCCTGCGTTCGATCATTGGCGAGATGGAACTCGACGAGGCGCTCTCGTCCCGCGACAAGATCAAGGCCCGCCTGCGCGAGAGCATCGCCGACGAGGCGGTGGACTGGGGGCTGACGGTCAAGTCGGTCGAGATCCAGGACATCAACCCGTCCCAGTCGATGCAGAAGGCCATGGAGATGCAGGCCGCCGCCGAGCGCGAGCGCAAGGCGATGGTGACCAAGGCCGAGGGCGAGAAGCAGTCGGCCATCCTCGAGGCCGAGGCGCGCCTCGAGGCCGCCAAGCGTGATGCGAGCGCCCAGGTGATGCTGGCCGAGGCCTCGGCCGAGGCGATCCGCCGGGTGACCACCGCCATCGGGTCCGAGACCGCGCCGGTCTACTACATGCTCGGCGAGCGCTATGTGCAGGCCCTGAATCGGCTCGGCGAATCCGACAACGCCAAGCTGGTCGTCCTGCCGGGCGATATCCGGGAAGCGCTGAAGGGCCTGTTCAGTGGGGCGAAGGGCTGAGGGCATCCGGGCCGGGTTTGCCGGTCGTTCGCTGCCAGGGGGAGGGCGCCGCGAGGCGCCCTTCGTGCGTCAAGGCCTGGGGTAGCCTCGAAAGTCGCGCAGCAGATAGAGGTGGACCCGCCGTTCGAAGTCCCGGTGGATCGTCACGGTCCGTTCGCCCAGGTCCTGGACCGAGGCGAATCGCCCCGTCACGGCTTCATCCAGTGGGCCCCGGCTGACGAACAGCACGTCCTGACCCACCGCGTCCTGCAGGCGGGTCGTCAGCTGGTAGTGGTCGATGACCCGTCCCTTGGGGTTCCAGCTGGCATAGTGGCGCGGCGACAGGAAGTAGATCAGGTGGGCGAGCAGGTCCCGGTCACGGGCCACGACGATGGCGTCGGGATGGGCCCGCAGATCGGGTGCCACCGCGGTGGCGAGCTCGCGCCAGCCGCGGGCCCGCTTGTACGGGTCCTTGCCGCGGGTCATCTCGATTTCGCCGATGCGTGCAATGTCGGGCCAGTGATAGACGCCGCTCACCAGCAATACATTGACCAGCACCGCGGCGGCGATGGTCTTCCAGCGCGCCTGGTCGCCGAGCCAGCCGATGGCGATGACCACCCCTGCGGTGAAGGCCGGCGCGGCCCAGTTGCCATTGGCGCCGCCGCGCAGCGCCTGAATCGCCACAAGCCCGAGCAGGGGCAGGCTCATGCCCATCAGCAGGCGCCACACGGGATCCCGCAGCCGGACCAGGGCGCGCAGGATCGCCCATGCCATGCACACAAAGAGGAGTGGCCCCACCGACAACCACTGGGCGCCGATGAATTCGCCGAGGTTGCCACGGTGCTGTTCGCCATCGAGCTGGGTGATGTCGGCGGTGTGGCGGAAGGTGGGAAAGTCGTGTGTCCAGTTCCACCACAGATTGGGTGCGAAGATGGCGAGCGCCAGCAGAAGGGCCAGCCAGGGCCGCGGGCTGGCCAGGGCTCGCCGTCCGCTCTGCCCCGCCAGCATCACGAGCAGCGCCGAGGGCAGGAAGGCGGCCATGGTGTATTTGGTCAGCAGGCCGAGGCCCACGGCGGCGCCCAGCAGCCACCAGTGCCGCCAGGCGCCATCCTCGTGGAGCGCATGCCACAGGGCGAGCATGCCGACGGACCAGAAGAACAGGAGGGGCGCGTCGGTCGAGACGAACAGCCCGAGGGCGCCCACCAGCGGCATGGTCAGGAAGGCGAGGCCGCACCAGAAGCCGACCCGTTCGTCAAAGAGCGTGGCGCCGAGCCGCTGGAGAACCAGTGCGGTGGCCGGATAGACCAGCAGGGACGGCAGCTTGATCGCCAGCAGGCTGTCGCCCAGCACGCCGGTGCTGGCGGCGATCAGTGCCGCGATGACAGGCGGTTTGGAGAAGTAGCCCCAGTCGAGCGCCTTCGACCAGCCCCAGTAGTAGGCCTCGTCCACATAGAGGTCGATCCCCAGGTGACGGATCACCCACATCCGGTAGCCGGTCAGCAGAATCGCCACGACCAGCAGGGTGAGGGTCGGGGAACTGCGGCTCATGGGCCGTGGCGCCGGATGATCGCGACACCCCCTTCGACCGACAGGGTGTCGTAGCCCTCGGCGGGCAGCCGGTCGATGCGGGTGACCGCAAGCTGCCCCGGCTCTGGCTGCCGACGGGGGGTGATGGCCTGGCGATAGACGCTGAGACTCGGTGCGGTATAGCTCAGCAGGGTGACCGGCTCCGCCACGTCCCGCAGCGCGAGGCCGGCGCGCTTGACCGGCCCCTGGGCCAGCTCCCCCGCGAAGGGCACGACGAACGCCACCAGTGTGATCGCCTGCAGCGCCCCTGCCAGCGCCAGCTTGTGCCACACCGGCAGCGCCAGCACGCGGATCACGGCCAGCCACCCGACCAGCGCCGCCGCAGTGGCCAGGAAGTAGATTGGCGATACGGCAGTGAGCGCGCGCCCCAGCTGGGCCCGGCTGTAGGCGTCGCCGAGGTTGCTGGATGAGAGCAGGGCCAGGATCCAGGGCAGCACGGCGTAGATGGTCAGCAGCACGAAGGGCGCGATCCAGTGGGGCCAGGTCCGTGTTGGCGCCCAGCGGTGGGCGGCTACGAGCAGGAACAGAGGCGTGCAGCCGTAGAGCACGTAGTGGGGCAGCTTGGTCCCGGACAGGCTGAAGAAGGCGATGACGAAGATCGCCCAGATCCACAGAAAGCGCCGCACCCCCGTGCCGATGTCGGCCCGGGCGTGGCGCACGGCGGCGAAAAGCGGGCCGGTCCATGGCATCAGCAGCAGGGGCACTGCAAACAGGTAGTACGTGATGCTGCCACCGTGGCCTTCCAGAGTGCCCGAGAAGCGCTGGACGTTGTGACGCAGGATGAAGCCGTCGATGAAGAGCTGGCCGTGGATCTCGAGGGCCATCGCGTACCAGGGCACCACCAGCAGCAGAAAGATCAACCACCCTAGCGGGTCGCTGATCGATTTCAGCCAGCGCCGCCACTGGCCCCGCGAGACGCAGTAGAGGAAGGTGACCGCGGCCGGGACCAGCAGGGCAATCGGGCCCTTGGTGAGCGCCCCGAGCCCCATCCACAGGAAGCTGCGCAGCAGGGGCGCCCGCCGGCCGGACTCGAGGTGGCGCCAGGCATCGAACAGGGTCAGGGCCAGCAGCAGGTTGAGGAGGGCGTCTGCAGTGGCCGCGCGGCCGATGATCAGCGGGCCGAGGGACGTGGCGGCAATGGCCAGCGCCGCCAGTGCGGCGTCCGGTCCGAAGCGCTCGCGGGCAAAGTGCCAGGTGGCATAGCACCACGCCATGGCCGCCAGGCCGGAGGGCAGACGGAAGGCCCACTCCGTCGGGCCGAAGATCAGATAGCCGAGGGCCTGCAGCCAGTAGATCAGGATCGGCTTGTCGAAGCGGTGTTCGCCATTGAGGTAGGTCGACAGGAAGTCGCCCCGCTCGAACATCTCGCGGGTGGCCTCGGAAAACGCGCCCTCATCCACATCGAAGAGCGGCGCGCTGCCCAGGCACAGCAGGAACGCGGCGGGCGGCAGGGCGAGGATCAGCCAGCGCAGCCAGGCCGGCGCGGGGGGCATCGGCGGCATGCTCATGTGCCGTGTTGCCAGCCTTCGTCGTCAGCCAGGGCAGGCGTGGGGCGAACGAGGTAGGCCTGGGCACCACCCGACTCGAACAGGACCCGGGTCAGCAACTCGGCCAGCACGCCGGAGGTCACCATCTGGACGCCGGCGATCACCAGGAAGAAGCCACCGAAGAGCAAGGGGCGGGTGCCGATGTCCTCGCCCAGGAAGAGCTTGAGGCCCATCAGGTAGGCGAGGATCAGCGAACCCGCGGCGCCGAGCCCG
Organism: Rhodocyclaceae bacterium; assembly: GCA_020445665.1. Taxonomy (GTDB): domain Bacteria; phylum Pseudomonadota; class Gammaproteobacteria; order Burkholderiales; family Rhodocyclaceae; genus Cognatazoarcus. The sequence continues at coordinate 43,638 of JAGRGD010000314.1, read as the reverse complement.
ATGCCAATGCCGCCGAAGAAGTGGCCCGGGCGGGTGCGGTAGCGCATGAAGAAGTAGACGAAGAGCAGATCCAGGACCACCCGGAAGGTACGCGAGATGCCGTACTTGGACTCGCCGAAGACGCGCGCGTGGTGGTTCACCACCTCCTGGGCGATGCGCTGGGGTGTGGTGACCGTCGCCAGCCAGGCCGGGATGAATCGGTGCATTTCGCCGTAGAGCTTGACGTTCTTGATCGCCGAGCCGCGGAATACCTTGAGGCTGCAGCCGTAGTCCTTGAGATGTACCCCGGTCATGCGGGCGATCAGGCGGTTGGCGATGCGCGAGGGCACCTTGCGCAGGAGCAGCCCGTCCTGACGGTTCTTGCGCCAGCCGGCGACCAGGTCGAGGTCCTCTCGCAGCAGGCGGCCGACCATGCGCGGAATATCAACCGGGTCGTTCTGGAGGTCACCATCCATGGTGACGATCACGTCGCCCCGAGCCGCGTCGATGCCGGCCTGCATGGCGGCGGTCTGCTTGAAGTTGCGCAGCAACTCGACGACCCGGACGTGGGGACCGGCGGCCTTGGCACAGCGACGAAGCTCGGCCGGCGTGGCGTCCGAGCTGCCGTCGTCCACAAGCACGATCTCCCACGGGTACGGGTAACCCTCGAGGGACTGATGGACCCGCTCCAGCAGGGGCGCGACGTTCTGGGCCTCGTTGAACATCGGCACCACCAGGGAGAGCCGGTGCTCGGGGAGATCGTCGGGAATGTCCGGCCGGGCGGGCGGGAGCGGTGTGGCGGTGGTCATGCTGTCGGTCATCGGGAGCTCGGTCGGGAGTCGGGTCGGTTGGAGGGGCTGGGGCCGTGGAACAGCCAGGCGATCGCACCGGCCAGCACGGCGCTGGCGATGACGAAGATGTGCAGCGCGAAGGCGGCGCGCAGTCCCTGTTCGATCGGTATCGCGGAGGGCAGCATCGCCGCGGCGGCGCCGGCCTCGTAGGTGCCGAAGCCGGCCACCCCCTGGATCGGGAGGATCGCCGAGAGTTCCGCGCCGAGGGCACCGGCGGCGCCGACGGGCATTGAGGCCGGCAATAGCTGCGCGAGCAACCAGGCCTGGGTCAGCAGCTTGACGCTCCAGTTGGCGATCGTCCAGAGCCAACCCAGCCGGGCGTGTCGCGTGGTCTCGGCGAAAGTATCGCGCAGCCTGGCGGCCTTGGCGGCGAAGGGGCTGCCCTCATGCCAGTCGTGGGGCGCGCGCGCCCAGCGGGGCAGCCAGAACGCGATGCCGCCGAGGCCCGCCAGCGCCAGGGCCCGCAGCCAGAGCGGCAGGCCGGGCCAGGCGCAGGCGGCGATCACGAAGACGGCCAGGGCATCCTGAAGCCGGAACCAGAAAAGGGACGCGACCGCCCGCGGCAGCGGGGTGCCGAAGGTCTGCCGCAACAGCAAGGGGAAGGCGGCTTCTCCCCCGCGAAACGGCACCACGTTCACCATCGCGTTGTGCACCAGGACGATCCGCAGGCAGGCGGGGAAGCGGCCGTGGGCATCCCCCCGGAACTCATCCCACACCCGCAGCGCACGCAGGCTATAACTGCAGGCGAAGCCGGCCAGCGCCACGAGGACGAGCCCGGGGGTGAGCTGGTCGAGGGTGCCGAGCAGGTCGCGCCAGCGTCCGTCGGACACCAGCCAGGCCAGCAGCGCCACGCTGACCAGGATTGCCAGGGCCCGCTTCATCGGGCGGGGCCTGGCCGGTGCTCGGCAGGGGGTGGGCGGCGGTGGGGAGTCAAGGTGAATTGATACGGAAAAACAAAACCCTACATTCTAGCCCATCCCCACCGTGGCCAAGCGCATCCCGGCCGGGGCTGGCGCCCTTCTGCGGGCGTCGGTGGGTCCGGACGCTCGGTTATAATCGCGCCTTCCCATTTCTGCCGGCTCTCGCCCGCCCAGATGCGAGCCGCCAACCACGCGTCCAAGTCATGTCCCAGATCCTCACGCTGCGCGGCGCCGCCGCCCACTCGGCCAGCCGGCTCGAGCGCCTTCAGGCCGCCGTTGCGCGAGTCGTTCCGAAACTGAACGCCTTGCATGCCGAGTACACCTACTTCGTCGAGACCAGTGATTCCCTCGTCGGGGAGTCCCTGGCCCGTCTGGAAGAACTGCTTGATGCGCGCCCGGCGGCGGCACTGCCCGAGCAGGCGACGCTGCTGCTGGTGACGCCCCGGCTCGGCACGATCTCGCCGTGGTCGTCGAAGGCGACCGATATCGCCCATCAGTGCGGGTTTGCCGGCGTCGTGCGGATCGAGCGCGGCATCGCCTACCGACTGGAGGTTCGCGGAAAGCTCGATGCGGAGCGTCGCGCTGCGGTTCTGCCTTTGCTGCACGACCGGATGACCGACTCCGTACTCGACACCCTGGCGGGCGCCGAGGCGCTGTTCCACCACTATGCACCGCAGCCCCTGACCACCGTCGATGTGCTCGGCGGTGGCAAACCGGCACTCGAGGCCGCCAACGGTGAGCTGGGTCTGGCCCTGTCGGACGACGAGATCGACTATCTGGCGGACAACTTCACCCGCGTCGGCCGCAACCCGACCGACGTGGAACTGATGATGTTTGCCCAGGCGAACTCGGAGCACTGCCGGCACAAGATCTTCAATGCCGACTGGGTCATCGATGCCCGGCCCGAGTCCCGCACACTGTTCGGCATGATCCGCGACACCCACAAGGCACACCCGCAGGGCACCGTCGTGGCCTACTCGGACAACGCCTCGGTGATCGAGGGTGCCACCATCGACCGGTTCTACCCGGATGCCAGTGGTGAGTGGCGTTTCCGCCAGGAGGAGACCCACATCCTGGCCAAGGTCGAGACCCACAACCATCCGACGGCGATCTCGCCCTTCCCGGGGGCCGCCACCGGCTCCGGCGGCGAGATCCGCGACGAGGGGGCCACCGGCCGCGGCTCGAAGCCCAAGGCCGGTCTCGCCGGCTTCTCGGTCTCGAACCTGCGCATTCCCGGCTTCGAGCAGCCCTGGGAGGTGCCCTACGGCCGGCCCGAGCGGATCGCCTCGCCGCTCGACATCATGATCGAGGGGCCGATCGGCGCCGCCGCGTTCAACAACGAGTTCGGCCGGCCGAACCTGGCCGGCTACTTCCGCAGCTTCGAGCAGGAAGTGATGGGCGAGGTGCGCGGTTACCACAAGCCGATCATGATCGCAGGCGGCCTCGGCAGCATCCAGGCCCGGCAGAGCTTCAAGGAAGCCTTCGCGCCAGGCACGCTGCTGATCCAGCTGGGGGGGCCGGGCATGCTGATCGGCCTGGGTGGCGGCGCGGCGTCGTCGATGACGACGGGCACCAACACCGCCGATCTGGATTTTGCGTCGGTGCAGCGGGGCAACCCGGAGATCCAGCGTCGCTGTCAGGAGGTGATTGACGCGTGCTGGCAGCGGGGTGATGACAACCCGATCCTGTCGATCCACGACGTGGGCGCTGGCGGGCTCTCCAACGCCATGCCCGAGCTGGCGGACTCGGCCCAGCTGGGAGCCCGCTTCGAGCTGCGCAAGATCCATATCGAGGAGCCGGGGATGAGCCCGCGCGAGATCTGGTGCAACGAGTCGCAGGAGCGCTACGTGCTCGCGATCGCGCCGTCGAGCCTCGACGCGTTCGACCGGATCTGCGCCCGCGAGCGCTGCCCCTATGCGGTGGTTGGCTCGGCAACGGACGACGGCCACCTCAGCGTGGTCGACAGCCACTTCGACAATCTGCCGGTCGACATGGAGATGCAGGTGCTCCTCGGCAAGCCGCCGAAGATGACCCGCAACGTCTCTCGCCGGGCCACCCACCTGCCGCCCTTCGATGTGACCGACATCGAACTCGACGAGGCTTGCCGTCGTGTCCTGCGGGTGCCGGCGGTGGCCTCCAAGAGCTTCCTGATCACGATTGGCGACCGCTCGGTGGGCGGTGTCACGGCGCGCGACCAGATGATCGGCCCCTGGCAGGTCCCGGTGGCCGACGTGGCTGTCACGACGATGAGTTTCCACGGCTACCGGGGCGAAGCCTTCGCGATGGGTGAGCGCACCGCGCTGGCCTGCGTCGATGCGGCGGCCTCGGGCCGGATGGCGGTCGGCGAGGCGATTACCAACATCGCCGCTGCCGACATCGGCGACCTGGGCCAGGTAAAGCTGTCGGCCAACTGGATGGCAGCTGCCGGGCATCGGGGCGAAGACGCCAGGCTGTTCGAAACCGTTGAGGCGGTGTCTGCGTTCTGCCAGGCGGCGGGCCTGTCGATCCCGGTCGGCAAGGATTCCCTGTCGATGAAGACCGCCTGGGAAGAGGGCGGCGAGGCGCGGCAGGTGGTCTCGCCGCTGTCGCTGATCGTGACCGCCTTCGCGCCGGTCGGCGACGTGCGCCGCACGCTGACGCCGCAGCTGCGCTTCCCCGATGGCGAGCCGACCGAGCTGTTGCTGATCGACCTCGGGCAGGGGCGTCAGCGCTTCGGTGGCTCGGCTTTGGCCCAGGCCTACCAGTCGGCCGGCGAACACGCGCCCGACGTGTCAGCCGAGCAACTCGTGGCCTTCTTCCGGATGATCCAGCACCTGCGCACCGAGGAGTTGCTGCTGGCCTACCACGACAAGGGCGACGGCGGCCTCTTCGCGACCCTGTGCGAGATGGCCTTCGCGGGGCGCTGCGGGCTGTCGATCATGCTCGACACGGTCTGCTACGACGAGTACATGAACGATGTCGATGGCCTCGAGAAGAAGCCCGACACCCTCAAGGGCCGCTTCAACGACTGCATCTTCGGCGCCCTGTTCTCCGAGGAACTCGGCGCGGTCATCCAGATCCGCAGGTCGGACCGGGCACGGGTGACCGCGCCCTTGCGCGAGGCCGGCCTGACCTACCATTTCCTGGGCGAGCCCAACGACAAGGACGAGATCCGCCTGTGGCGGAACGCCAAGCTGCTTTTCGCCGCACCCCGCGCCGAACTGCTGCAGGCCTGGTCGGAGACCAGCTACCGGATCGCCCGCCTGCGCGACGACGCCGCGAGCGTCGACGAAGCCTTCGAGGATCTCGCGGACGCGGCCGATCCGGGGCTCGGTGTCGCGCTGAGCTTCGATGCGGCAGAAGATATTGTGGCGCCGATGATCGCAACCGGCGCTCGGCCGTCGATTGCCATCCTGCGTGAGCAGGGAGTGAACTCCCACGCCGAGATGGCGGCCGCCTTCGCCCGAGCGGGCTTTGCGCCCTTCGACGTGCACATGTCGGATCTCCAGAGCGGACGCTTCCGCCTGGACGCCTTCAAGGCCCTGGCGGCCTGCGGTGGCTTCTCTTACGGAGACGTACTCGGCGCGGGTCAGGGCTGGGCCAAGTCGATCCTGTTCAATCCGGCGCTGCGCGACCAGTTCCAGGCCTTTTTCGACCGTCCCGACACCTTCGCGCTGGGGGTCTGCAATGGCTGCCAGATGATGGCGCACCTCGCACCGATCATCCCCGGTGCCGACAACTGGCCCCGCTTCCACCGCAATCGCAGCGAGCAGTTCGAGGCGCGCTTCGTGATGGTGGAGGTGATGGAGAGCCCGTCGATCCTGATGGCAGACATGGCGGGCAGCCGGATGCCGATCGTCGTGTCCCACGGAGAAGGTCGGGCACAATTCGCGAGCGATGCCCAGGCCCAGGCCGCCCTCGCGGCCCTGCGCTATGTGGACAACCGGGGCGAGGTGGCGAACCGCTATCCGCTCAACCCGAACGGCTCGCCCGATGGTCTGACCGGCTTCACGACACCGGACGGACGTTTCACGATCATGATGCCGCATCCGGAACGCACGTCGCGCACGGTCCAGATGAGCTGGGCGCCGGACTGGCTGGGGGAAGATTCGCCCTGGCAGCGGATGTTCCGCAACGGCCGGCGCTGGCTGGGCTGAGCGCGGGGCGCTCGCCGCGCCCCGGTTCGACTACTTGTTGTCGCGCGAAAAGCGCGCCGCCAGTTGCTCGAGCTTCTCGTTGCGGCGCTGCTCGGCTTCCTGTTCGCGGCGGGCCTTCTCTTCGTCTTCGCGACGCTTGTTGCGCTCCTTGAGCATGGCTTTGGCGCGCGCGCGATGCTCCTCGGCGATGTCCGCCACCGGCTCGCCGGCGAGGTTGAAGCGCTTTTCCCCACGGGCCATCGATTTCAGGTAGCGTGTGGTGCCGGTATGCATCCGTAATGCAGTGCGGAGCGTCTTCTTCTCGATTTCCGGCAGCGCGGTGAGGATCTCGGCGTCGATGCCGATGGCCATCGGCCTGGCGTCCTTGAGAACCGGAAAGCGTTCCTGCAATTGCTTCAGCAGCTGGCGCGCTGCGTCCTTGGCGGGCGATGGGGATTTGGGCTCGGACATGGATTCGGATGCGATGCGGCGGCTCGGCTGGGCGAAACCCCCGATTATGCCCCAGCGCATCGGGTCGCTGGTTGAAAACTTGGGCGCGGGCACGCAAATCGCTAGCCGGGCTGTCGGGGCGCATCTGCCGCGCTGTGCCGCCGTTTGATCGCTACCGCGTCATCACCAACTTTCCTTTCCGACCCTCTCCCTCAAAGTGACCTCATTCAAGCATTTCAGATCTCACGCCTTCGGGCGCTGCTGCGGTTCGGCGATATGGCGCGTGGTCTGGATCGCCTGCCTTCTCCTGGTGGCTGGCTGCGCCACGGGGCCATCCGACGTCGGTGACGAAGACGAGCCACCTCAGACGCTCTGGCCAAAGCCGCCGACCCAGCCCCGGTTCGAGTTCGTGACAATGCTGCAGGGCATCTCCGACATCCGGGTGCCGACCGAGGAACAACGCCTGAAGCAAAGGCTGACCGGCGTCGACGAGCTGAAAGGCAAGGCCTATCACACGCCGTCGGCCGTCGCATCACGTGCTGGCCGGGTGTATGTGGCGGATACACTCCAGAATGCGATTGTCGTTTTTGACATACCGCGTCGGCGGATCTTTACCTTCGGCCGCCGGGAGCCCAACTCGGTGCAACGGCCCCAGTCTCTTGCGATCGATGGTGGCGGGCTGGTGTACGTGCTGGATACCCTCCTCAAGAGCGTGCTTGTGTTCGACAGCCTCGGCCTCCACCTGAAGACCTTCAAACTCGAGGATGACGTCGTCAAGCCGGTTGACGTGGCGGTCAACAAGGAGGGCACCCAAGTCTATGTGGTCGATCGTGGCAGCCTGCGAGGAGATGACCACAAAATTCTCGTCTATGGTGCCGACGGCACAAGGCTCAGTATCCTCGGCTCCCGGGGCCGGGAGCCGGGGCAGTTCGACATTCCGCTGGCTGCTTGTGTGCACACCGACGGGACGCTCGCGGTGCTGGATGCCGGCAACTTCCGGGTTCAGTTGTTTGACCAGAATGGAGAATTCATTCGCGAATTCGGGAGCGCAGGCACTGGGCCAGGCAATTTTTCCCGCCCGCGAGGGCTCGCGATTGACGAGACGGGCCTGCTCTACGTCTCAGACGCAAAATTCAACAATTTTCAGGTCTTCAATCAGGAAGGCGAGTTGCTGATGGCGATCGGGGGGATGAAGTTGCGGGGAGGTCCCGGCGAATACGCGCTGCTCGGCCGGATGGGTGCCGACGAACTGGGTCATGTATTCGTCACGGATCTGTTCTTCCGCAAAGTTGAGGTCTACCGCCGCCTGTCGGATGAGGAAGGGCAGGCACTGGTCGCTAGATCGAATGGCACCTAAATTGCTTCCGCTTGCAGTGAGCATAATGCTGATGCTCTTCACCATCTATCGACGCAGTACAGCCGGAGCGTTATAAGAATGAGAACCGTGAGAAGCCTGAAGGGGGTAGTCGTGTTGGTGCCGGCCTTGATGGCGGTGTCATCGGCGATGGCAGGAGATGACGACGTTCCGACCGTGTTCACCGAACGCGGATCGATCGCAAACACGCGGCACAACCTGACGCAACTGGCGATTGAGGATCCTCGCCCCGGCACCTCGGCCCAGATGGATCCCTCCCGGAACAACTACGGCGAGGTCTGTGTGTATTGCCACACGCCGCACGGTGCCAACACCCGCACGAGCGCGCCGCTGTGGAACCGGACGCAGCTGGATCAGACCTACCAGACCTACGACGAGCTGGGGACCAGCACGCTGACCCAGACCTTCACCCAGCCTGGCGTGAACTCTCTGACCTGCCTGTCCTGTCATGACGGTGTGACCGCAATCGACTCGATCATCAACATGCCGGGCTCTGGAGGCTACGACAAGAGCGCAGAGAACCAGGTGATTGAAGTTAATCACCTGAACGATTGGACAAACGCAAGCGGGGTGACAACGGGGAACCATGCCGCGCTGAACGAGTCCGGCTGTATTGCCTGCCACACGCCTGACGGGCTGGGCGCAACCCTGTTTGCGGCTGCCGACAACTTCACGCTTTTCCAGATCGGTACGGACCTTCGAAACGACCACCCGGTTGGTGTGACTTTCCCGCTGGGCAATCCCACCGACTTCAACACGACCAACATCGTCACCAACACCCGTGGCGACGCGTTCATGGACGCCAACGGCAACTCGCGCATGGACAAGGGCGAGGTGCGTTTCTATGAGACCGGCGACGGTCCCGAGGTCGAGTGCGCGTCGTGCCATGATCCCCATGGCGTCGAGAGCGCCGGGGCGGGCAGTGACTTCAACCCGACCTTCCTCCGGATCGCCAACGATGGCAGCCAGCTCTGCCTGACCTGCCACATCAAGTAATCACGCTCGGCGTTGCCGGAATTGCGATAGAACTTCTCAAGTTCCGGAAATTGGTGCTCGCCATTTCCGAGACTTGAGAAGGCAACTTTCCGGCCGGTTGAACCCCTGAAAAGGCCCTCGCTGCAGTGCAGCCGGGCCTTGTTTTTTTCCGCGCTCCCGGTGCCCGGCTGGGGCCAGAGCTTGCCTGCCCTCTGGCGCGGCAGTCGGAACGCGCTGAGCGATTCAGCCCGGCGGGTCCGCGGCTGCTGCGGGGAGCGCTGCAATTCCATGACCGTGACGTGAGGCATTGCCAGGCCTCCTGCGCCGAGCGATGCCGCGGGGGCCGTTGTGTCGTCAGTGGCTACCGACGGGTGCGAGTTCCTCCACGTGCATCGTGAAGCGGCCCGTCGCCCGGTCTGCCAGATAGTGCTTCAGGGTGATGCTGATGGAGCGGAACGCCAGTTCGTCCCAGGGGATGTCGTCGATCCGGAACAGGCGCGTTTCGAGGGACTCTTCGCCGGGCGCAAAGTCGTCCGAGACCAGGCGGGCCAGGTAGAAGAGGTGGACCTGGCTGATGTGCGGGATATTGACGAGAGAGAATAGCGCCTCGAGTTCGATCTCGGCGCAGGCTTCCTCCCGCGTTTCCCGAACCGCCGCGTCGCCGGTGCTCTCGTTGTTCTCCATGAAGCCGGCGGGCAGGGTCCAGAGGCCGAGGCGGGGCTCGATGGCGCGGCGGGCAAGGAGTATCCGGTCGCCCAGGACGGGAATGGCACCGACGACCATCTTGGGGTTCTGGTAGTGGATTTCGCCGCAGGCGTCACAGACGTGGCGCTCGAGGGTATCGCCGGGGGGAATCCGGCGCGCCACGGGCTGACCGCAGTTCGAACAGAAGCGCATCGTTGTTTCCTGTGGGTAGGCCCAAAGTGTATCAGTGCAGCGGGTGATCGCCGCCGGCTAACTCGCCATCGGCATCTGTAAGCAAATGGTTCAATTTGTAAGACGAATTCCTACGTGACAAGACCTGCGATTCCCACTCAACTTTGCCGCAGCGCCCGATGGCGCGCTGGCGGGCCGATCGGGAAAATGGCACCCATCGGATAGTGACAAGAAATCGGAGAACGCGATGAAGGTCAGCGCGCTTCAGGAAGAAATCAGGGAGTTGAACCTCGCCTACCTCATGCTCGCCCAGCAGATGGTTCGGGATGATCGCGAGTCGGCCATGTTCCGCCTCGGCATCGGCGCCGACGTGGCGGATCAACTGGAAACCATGACGCCGGCCCAGATCGTGAAGATGGCCAGCGGCCAGATGCTGCTGTGCCGTTTCCGTTTCGACGACAGCACCATGTTCGGCGTGATGGCCGGCAAGGGGCGGCAGGGGGCGGCATCGGGCATCCACGCCGCGATCATCGCTGCCAGCAAGCCGGTGGAAGTCCTGGCCTGAGGCGGCGCGCACCATGAAGAACAAGAGCGTCATCAAGGAAGCGGAAGACATCCAGCGCGCCGTCGAGATGATCGAACTCGGCGCGCGGATGCAGATGCTCGAGGCCGAGACCAAACTGAGCCGGGAGCGCCTGCTCAAGCTCTACAAGGAAGTGCGGGGCGTCTCTCCGCCCAAGGGCATGCTGCCCTTCTCGACCGACTGGTTCATGACCTGGCAGCCGAATGTCCATTCGTCGCTGTTCATGTCGCTCCACCGGTTCATGTGTGACACCTCGGGTCTCGCAGGCCTGGATGCGACGCTGAAGGCCTACCGGCTGTACCTCGAACACATCGAGGCCGAGGACATGGACGAAGTCCTCAGCCTGACGCGGGCCTGGACCCTGGTCCGCTTCTTCGAGGCGGATCTGCTGCAGCTGGCAACCTGCACCAGTTGCGGCGGGCGATTCGTCGCTCACGCCTACGACCCCGTCAACGAATACGTGTGTGGCTTGTGCAACATGCCCTCTCGCGCGGGCAAGGGACGAAAGTCGTCGAACACGTCACCATCATCCCTCTGACCTCCTCCTTGCATTGCAAGGGGTTCCATGCCGCTGGCCGACGCCAGCGGTTTTTTTTCGTGTGCCCGGGGCACGCCCGGGTGCCGCAGGCAAGCTCAAGTTTCTGCGGAATCCGCCGATAGCCGGACAGTAACCGGACAGGGATCGGATTCGCATATCCGGCTCCGTGGCAAACCGACAGGGCTTCCCAGATGTTTCTGATCATTGGCTATGTAGTGATTCTCGCCGCATCGCTCGGAACGTATGCCATCCACGGCAGTCTTGCCGCCCTCTGGGTTCCTACCGAGTATGTCGCCATCATCGGCCTGACCATCGGTGGCTTCGTGGCGGGCAACGGCATCAAGGCCATCAAGGCCACGGTCGGCGCACTGCCCAGCATCTTCAAGGGGTCGCCGTACAACAAGGCCTTCTACATCGATCTGCTGGCGATGCTCTACGAGATCCTCTCGAAGGTGCGCAAGGAGGGCTTGATGTCGATCGAGAACGACGTCGAGAACCCCGATTCCAGTCCGATCTTCAGCAAGTACCCGGCCTTCATGGCCGACCATCACGCGGTCGATTTCCTGACCGACTACCTGCGCATGATGGTCGGCGGCAACCTCAACGCCTTCGAGATCGAGAACCTGATGGACGCGGAGATGGAGACTCACCATCAGGAAGCGCACGGGCCTGCCCACATCGTCTCGAAGGTGGCGGATTCGACGCCGGCCTTCGGTATCGTCGTGGCGGTGATGGGGGTGGTCAACGTGATGGGGTCCGTGGGCCAGCCGCCGGCGGTGCTCGGCAAGATGATCGGCGGTGCGCTGGTGGGCACCTTCCTCGGGATCCTGATCTCCTACGGCTTCATCGCGCCGATCGCCGGTCAGCTGGAGCAGCGGGTCGAGGAGGGCGGAAAGATCTACCAGTGCATGAAGGTGGTGCTGCTGGCGAGCATGAACGGCTACGCGCCGCAGGTCGCCATCGAGTTCGGCCGCAAGGTCCTCTTCTCGACCGACCGCCCGAGCTTCAGTGAGCTCGAGGAAGAGGTCAAGAACCGCAAGTAACCGGTTCCTGACGCCCCAGCAACGGACAGCGCATGAGCGACGACTCCCAACAACCCATTGTCGTCAAGCGGATCAAGAAGGGCGGCGGCGGCGCCCACGGTGGCGCATGGAAGATCGCCTACGCCGACTTTGTTACGGCCATGATGGCCTTCTTCCTGCTGATGTGGCTGCTGGGTTCGACGGCCCAGGGCGATCTGCAGGGTATCTCCGACTTCTTCAATGCGCCGCTGAAAGTCGCCATGGATGGCGGCAGCGGTAGCGGCGACAGCTCGAGCATCATCAAGGGAGGCGGTGAAGACCTGACCCGCTCGGTCGGCCAGGTCAAGCGCGGTGATGTGGAGTCCCAGTCGGCTGTCAGCCTCGACTCTTCGCGCACGCGTTCGCCATCCCAGTCGGATGCACAACGCCAGAGCACCCCGGAAGAAGAGGAGCAGCGAAAGGCGCACGAGCGCCAGGAGCGGGCGCGCCTGATCGATCTGAAGGGACAGATCGAGGCATTGGTGGAGGCCAGTCCGTCCTTGCGCGAGGTTCGCAATCAGTTGCTGATGGAGCTCACCACCGAGGGCCTCCGGATCCAGATTCTCGATGAGAAGAATCGCCCGATGTTCGACTCCGCCAGCTCGACGCTGAAGCCCTACACGCGCGAACTCCTGCAGGTGATCGGGCGCAGTCTGAACGCGGTGCCCAACCGGATCAGCCTCACCGGGCACACCGACGCGACGCGATACGCGGGCGGCGAACGGGGCTTCAGCAACTGGGAGCTGTCGAGTGAGCGCGCCAACGCCTCACGTCGAGAGATGGTCGTTGGCGGGCTTGACCCCGACAAGATCATTCGCGTCGTCGGCCTGGCCGATACGGAGCCCTTCCTCGAGGAGGATCCGGCGGCGCCCCAGAACCGTCGGATCGCCATTGTCGTGCTGAGCCGCAAGGCGGAAGACATCTCGGGCGAGCTCGAGGTGTCGAATCGGGAGGCGGTCGAGGGCGGCACCGTCGAACGCACGATCGAGGAGGCGGCGCGGCCCGCGCCGGAGATCGAGGAGCCCACTGCGCGCGAACCGCGTCGCTCCTTCCGCGAGCGATTCGAGGCCATGAACCGGCGGTAAACGGCACTTGAGCAGGGGTTTTGGGATCGCGGCCATAAAGAAGCCTGCGACCGGGTCGATAACCCAACCAACAGAACAACTGATCACTGTCAACGACATGCCCCGTCTGTTTGCTTCGCCTGCCGCGCTTGGAATCGTCTGGACGACGGCCGTTGCCGCCGGCGCGTTCGCGCTGCCCGCGAGCAACTGGGCTGCGGCCGCCTCTGCATTGCTGGTGGCAGCTGGGTGGTTCGTGCTCGGCCGTATCGTGGCCCCGGGCGCTGGCGATCGCGGACGGAACGATCTGCACGAGCGGAATCACGAGAGTGAAGATCGATCGCGCGTCACCGCTGCCGGCGCAGAATGCGCGGCTGCCTGCGAGGGACACGCCAATCAGATCCAGGGGGATCTGGAGCGTGTGCAGAACCTCCTGTCCGGCGCCATCGTCGAGCTCACCGAGAGCTTTCATGGCATGGGGGAGCACACGCGGGCGCAGCACATGCTCGCCGGCGAGGTTTCGGGCGCGGCGACCCATCAGGAGGCAGCAAGCCAGTTCGATGCCTTCGTGGCCAACACCTCCGACGTCATGCAACGGATCGTCGATAGCGTGATCGGCAACAGCAAGCTGGCTATGGAACTGGTCGAACTGACCGACAGCATTTCTCATCGGGCGGAAGGGGTGGAGTCGATCCTTGGCGACATCTCCAGCATCGCAAAGCAGACCAACCTGCTGGCGCTGAACGCAGCCATCGAGGCCGCAAGGGCAGGAGAGGCGGGCCGCGGCTTCGCCGTGGTGGCAGATGAAGTGCGGGACCTCTCTGCCCGCACCTCGCAATTCAGCCAGCAGATCGGCACCGTCATGGAGGGGATGCGCGACAGCGTCGAGCAGACCCAGAGCGCGATTGCGCGGATGGCGTCCCAGGACATGAACTTTGCGCTCGAATCCAAGCGGGAAGTCGAGGCGGTGCTGTCGTCGATCGAGGACCTCAATCGCCGTCGCGAAAACTCACTGGACAAGATCAACTCCCACGTCAGCGCCGTCGAGACCCTCGTCGGGCGCGCGATCACCGCGCTGCAGTTTCAGGACATGGTGTCGCAGCTGGTCACCCACGTGGGCAAGCGCATGGATCTGCTGCGCAGCTCCGGGCGGACGCTCGAGGGCGTGCTCGCAGCGACCGGCAGCACTGCCAGCGTCGACTACAGGCAACTTCTCGAGCAGGTCGGGGCGTTCACCGAACAGCTGGAGTCGTTCCAGGAAATGACCGACCGATCGCCGGTCAAGCAAGAGGATGTCGGCAGTGGCGACATCGAGCTTTTCTGAATCTGATTCACAACCCGGGACATAGAGACATGGCTAAGACCGTACTGACCGTGGATGACTCCGCATCCATTCGCCAAATGGTTTCCTTCACCCTGAAGAGCGCTGGCTACGACGTTATCGAGGCCTCCGATGGCATGGATGGGCTCGACAAGGCCAAATCCAAACAGGTGAACCTGATCCTCACCGATCAGAACATGCCGCGGATGGATGGCATTTCGCTGATCAAGTCGCTTCGGGCGACCTCCCAGTACAAGAGCACGCCGATCCTGATGCTGACCACAGAATCGTCAGATTCGATGAAATCTCAGGGTAGGGCGGCTGGTGCGACGGGATGGCTCGTCAAGCCATTCGATCCGCAAAAACTTATCGAAGTCGTCAAAAAAGTGATCGGCTGATCTGCCGACGGCAAACACAGCGACAAGGAGACAAGCCATGGCGATCGATATGAGCCAGTTCTACCAGGTGTTCTTCGAGGAAGCGGCGGAGCACCTTTCGGACATGGAATCCCTGCTCGTGGAGGTCGACATCGGCACGCCCGATCCGGAGGAGATGAACGCCATCTTCCGGGCGGCGCATTCGATCAAGGGCTCAAGCGGCACGTTCGGTTTCAACGACATGACCGAAGTGACGCATGTCATGGAGACCCTCCTGGACATGGTCCGCAAGGAAGAAGCCGAGTTGACCACGGACATCGTCGACGCGTGTCTCGACGCCGGTGATGTCCTGCGCAATCTGCTTGCCGCGCATCGGGGCGAGGGCGAGGCCGACCGGGAAGCCGCGGCCGATGTCTCCCAACGCCTGGAGGCCCTGTGCCAGGAAGCCGGGCGGTCGAGCGCGGGCGGGGCGCCCGCTGTCGAGCCTGTGCGCACGAATGAAACGCAAGCGGCCGCCTCCGGGGGCTCACACTACACGATCGAGTTCCTGCCCACGGATGCCGCCGGTCGCGATGCAGAAGTCATGGAGAACCTCCATCAGGAACTGTCCGCGATGGGACGGCTCGAGGTGCTCGAGGCGGGCGAGGGCGGTCAGTGCCGCCTGAGGCTCGAGACAAGCACAGATCGCGACCAGATCGTGGCCCTGATCGAATTCCTGGCTCAGGATGGCAGTCTTGCCGTGACCGCTGAAGGCGCCGGTGATGCCGACGCCACGGACGAGGCCTATGGCTTCTTTGGTGATGAACCCTCAGAACCGGCAGCCGAGGACCGGGCGACGCAGGGCGGCGACGAGGCGTATGGATTCTTCGAGAGCGCCGAGGAGAACGCGCCGGCAAGCGAGTCTGGCGGGGATGCCGATGGGGCGTATGGCTTCTTCGATCCGCCGCAAGTGGCCAGCGATGCCTCGCCGGCGATCGTGCAAGATGACGCGGACGGCAAATACGGTTTCTTCGGCGCCGTGGAGGCGCCGGCTGCCGACACCCCGCCGGCCAACGTGACGTCGATCCAGTCTGGCGCAGCGGCCGAGGCGTCGGCTCCGAAGGCCGAACGGGCCAGGGAAAAGGCGCCGGCGAAGAGCGGCGCAAAAGGGGGCGACAGCTCGATTCGCGTAAGCGTCGAGAAGGTCGACCAGATGATCAACCTGGTGGGCGAACTCGTCATCACCCAGGCCATGCTCCAGCAATCGGCGAGTGATCTCGATCCGGTCGTCTTCGAGCGGCTGATGGCAGGCCTCGGCCAGCTGGAGCGCAACACCCGCGATCTCCAGGAATCGGTCATGTCGATTCGCATGATGCCGATCTCCGTGGTGTTCTCGCGCTTCCCGCGCGTGGTCCGCGACGTCTCGCGCAAGCTCGACAAGAAGGTCGAGCTCAAGCTGAGCGGCGAGAGCACGGAACTGGACAAGGGCCTGATCGAGCGCATCACCGATCCGCTCACGCACCTGATCCGCAACAGCCTCGATCACGGTATCGAGTCGCCGGAGCGCCGCCGAGCGGCCGGCAAGCCGGAAACGGGCACCATTACGCTCAATGCGTCGCATCAGAGCGGCTACATCATCATCGAGGTGGGCGACGACGGCGCCGGGCTGAACCGGGACAAGATCCTCTCGAAGGCCAAGGAGCGTGGACTCAACGTGACCGACACGATGAGCGACGCCGATGTCTGGCAACTGATCTTCGAGCCAGGCTTCTCGACCGCCGACAAGGTGACGGACGTCTCCGGTCGCGGCGTCGGGATGGACGTGGTCAAGCGGAACATCACGGACATGGGTGGCAGCGTCGAGATCGAATCGATGACGGGCGTCGGCACGCGCATGACGGTCCGCCTGCCGCTGACCCTGGCGATCCTCGACGGCATGTCGGTTGCCGTGGGCAACGAGACCTACGTCCTGCCGCTGAACTACATCATCGAATCCCTGCAGCCGGAGACGGCCCAGATCCGGACCCTGTCCGAATACGGCCACGTGATCCAGGTGCGCGGCGAATTCCTGCCGGTGATCTGCATGCATGAGGTCTTCGGCATCCCGGGTGCCCAGACCGACTACATGAAGGGGCTGATGATCGTCGTCGAGGCTGGCGGCAACAAGGTCGCGCTGTTCATCGACGCCCTGCTCGGTCAGCACCAGGTGGTGATCAAGAGCCTGGATACGAACTTCCGGCGGATTCAGGGCATTTCGGGCGCGACGATCATGGGCGATGGACAGGTGGCACTCATCATCGATGTCGCCGGCGTCATAGCCCTCTCGCGGGGGCCTGCCGCGATGGCAGCCTGAAACGCAAAAAACGAATAAAAAGACTTAATTATCAAAAATTGAGGACGATAAGTCTCTCGCAGGACCAACGACAGGAGCGCCAGCATGTTGCAGCAGATCACAGGATCCTCCCCCGCCGCGATGGGAGTCGACGTGGCACAGGACGCCCTGGGAGCGCAGGAATTCCTCACCTTCACCCTCGGTGAGGAGGAGTACGCGATCGATATTCTCAGGGTCCAGGAAATCCGGGGCTACGACGCCGTGACCCGGATCGCCAATACACCGCATTTCATCAAGGGCGTCATCAACCTGCGCGGCACGATCGTGCCGATCGTGGATCTGCGCCTCAAGTTCAACCTGAGCGACGTGACCTACAGCGAGTTCACCGTGGTGATCATCCTGAGCGTGGCGGAGCGCGTCATCGGCATCGTGGTCGATAGCGTTTCGGACGTGATCACGCTCGGTGCAGAGCAGGTGAAGCCGGCGCCGCAGTTCAGTTCCTCGGTCGAGGGCGACCATCTCAAGGGCATCGGCACCGTCGATGACCGGATGCTGATCATCATCGACATCGAGCGCCTCTTGCTCAGTCCCAGCATGGGGCTGACCGAGGGCAGCGTGCAATAAGACCGAAATCCAGACCCCCCTCGAAAGAGCAGACATTCAAACGATTCCGGCCTCCGCCACCGGGCACTACAAGCCCCGGGTCGTGGCCGCAGCGAAGGAGCAGACAATGAGCGATACCGACAACAAGGCCCCCGGCAACGCCAGCTCGGCCAAGCAGTCCAGTGCTTCCCTGGAGTCATTCTTTCGCGATATCGCGAACGGCGTGACCAATGCGGTGATGACGGTTGATCGTGACTTCAAGGTCACCTACGTCAACAAGGCCACGGTCGATCTGCTGGGGACCCACGCCGCGGCGTTCCGCAAGCTGTGGCCGACCTTCGACCCGAACAACATGGTGGGTGTCTGTATCGACATGTTCCACCGCAGCCCGGATCACCAGCGTCGCCTGCTGTCCGACCCGTCGCGGCTGCCCTTCACGACCGACATTTCGATTGGTGCGCTGAAGATCAACCTGTATGTCACCGGCCTCTTCGACGCCAAAGGCAACTACTCCGGCAACATGCTGCAGTGGGCCGACGTGACCGAACAGCGACTGCACAGTGGCCAGCTGGCGGCCATCGATCGGGCCCAGGCCGTGATCGAGTTCGAGCTGGATGGCACCATCGTGCGCGCCAACGACAACTTCCTCAATGCGCTGGGCTACACGCAGGGGGAGATTGCCGGGAAGCATCACAGCATGTTCGTCGATCCTGCCGAGCGCAACTCGTCGGACTATCGCGCATTCTGGGAGAAGCTGGGTCGCGGCGAGTTTGACGCAGGCCAGTACAAACGCATTGCCAAGTCGGGTGACGAAGTCTGGATTCAGGCAAGCTACAACCCGATCTTCGACCAGAACGGCAAGCCGTTCCGCGTCGTCAAGTACGCGACCGACATCACCGCACAGGTGCGCGCGACGCGGGCGATGGAGGAGGCGGTGGAGCAGACCCAGGTCGTCGTCGCTGCCGCCCAGGAAGGGGATCTGACGGAGCGTATCCCGATGGAGGGCAAGTCTGGCTCCATCGAGACGCTGTGCGCCGGTGTCAATACGCTGGTGGACAACATGGCCGACGTCGTCGCGCGGGTGAAGGACGCCACCACGACCATCAACACCGCGTCGCAGGAAATCTCCCAGGGCAACTCTGATCTCTCCGGCCGGACCGAAAACCAGGCCTCCAGCCTCGAGGAAACCGCGAGTTCGATGGAGGAACTGACCTCGACCGTGCGTCAGAACACCGAAAACGCCAAGCAGGCCAACGAGCTGGCGGCGGGTGCCTCGGATGTGGCAAGCAAGGGCGGCGACGTGGTGCGCCAGGTCGTCGATGTGATGACCAAGATCTCCGATTCGTCGAAGAAGATTGCCGACATCATCGGCGTCATTGATGGCATCGCGTTCCAGACCAACATCCTGGCGCTCAACGCCGCCGTCGAGGCGGCGCGTGCCGGCGAGCAGGGCCGCGGCTTCGCGGTGGTGGCCTCCGAGGTGCGCAACCTGGCCCAGCGCAGTGCGTCTGCCGCCAAGGAAATCAAGGAGCTCATCTCCGACTCGGTCGACAAGGTGAACTCCGGCTCCTCGCTGGTGAACAAGGCGGGCGAGACGATGGACGAGGTCGTGACCTCGGTCCGCAAGGTCACCGACATCATGTCCGAGATCGCCTCCGCGTCGGTCGAGCAGAGTGCGGGCATCGAGCAGGTCAATATCGCCATCACCCAGATGGACGAGGTGACCCAGCAGAACGCGGCACTGGTCGAAGAGGCGGCTGCCGCTGCCGAGAGCCTCGAAGAGCAGGCCCGGGCCCTGGCCCAGACCGTGGCGGTGTTCCGCCTCGGCATGGACGACGAAGACGAGTACATGGAGGCGCCGCCGGTGCGCCAGCGCAAGCCCGCCGCCAAGCCGGCCTCCAAGGTCTCGAAGTTCCCGGTCCGCGGTGGCGCCCCGGCTCGTCAGGAGCGCGCAGGCGCGCTGCCGAAGGTCAAGCGCTCGGCGGCCAACAGCGACGTCGATGAGTGGGAGGAGTTCTGATCGTGACTGGCACAACCGTGCGTGCGGAGGCTCCGGGCGTTCGGGGAGCACAGGGCAAGGATGGCTCGACCGGAGGGGCCAGTGCCCCCCGGGCCGGGCGATCCGATGGTGAGCGGGAGTTCAAGTTCACCTCGGCGGACTTCGAGAAGGTCCGCAAGCTCATCTACGATCATGCGGGGATTTCCCTCGCGCCGGCCAAGCAGGACATGGTCTACAGCCGGCTCGCACGCCGGCTGCGGGCCTGCGGTGACGCCACCTTCGCCGACTACCTGAAGCGTCTGGACAACGATCGGGCGGAATGGGAGAACTTCGCCAACTCCCTCACCACCAACCTCACCTCGTTCTTCCGTGAGCCCCACCACTTCGAGGTACTCACGCAGGTTCTGCGGGATCACCGTGGTGCCCGGCCGATCAAGATCTGGTGTGCCGCCGCGTCCACCGGCGAGGAGCCCTATACGCTGGCGATCACGGCGTGCGAGGCCTTCCGTACGATGGACCCGCCGGTGCGCATCATGGCGAGCGACATCGACACGAACGTATTGAAGCAGGCGGAGCAGGGCGTCTTTCGCCAGGACCGCATCGACCGGATGGATCCGGAGCGGGTGAGGAAGTTCTTCCTGAAGGGGTCGGGCGCGCAGGGGGGCTATGTCAAGATACGCCCCGAGCTGGCCCGTCTGGTGAGCTTTCGCCAGATCAATCTGCTTGACGCCAAGTACCCGATCCAGGGGCCGGTGGACTACATTTTTTGCCGGAATGTCATGATCTACTTCGACAAGCCGACGCAATATGCGATCCTCAAGCGCTTTGCACCCCTACTCAAGCCGGACGGGTTGCTCTTCGCCGGACACTCGGAGAGCTTCCTGCACGCCGCAGATATCTTCAAGTCCCGCGGTCGAACTGTGTATGAGCTGACGAATGCCACCCGCCGTTGACCATGCGTTCTCCGAACACCTAGCCACCAATCGTTACTACGACCGCATCTTCGACTCCCAGGCCGTGAAGGTCCTGCCGGGCGAATACTACGTGGCCGGGCAGGGCATGCTGCTGGTGACGGTGCTCGGGTCCTGCGTGTCAGCATGCATCCGTGATCGCCGTCAGGGCGTCGGGGGGATGAACCACTTCATGCTGCCCGATACCGGCCGGGAATCCGATGGGCTGTCGTCGTCGGCCCGGTATGGTGCCTATGCGATGGAGGTGCTGGTGAACCACCTCATCAAGCTCGGCGCGCAGCGCAGGGATCTCGAAGCCAAGGTGTTCGGCGGGGGCAAGGTCATGGCGTCGCTGGCCGGAAGCGACGTCGGCACGCGGAATGCGGCCTTCGTTCGCCAGTACCTGTCGATGGAGAACATCCCGATCGTCGCCGAGGACCTGCTCGATATCTATCCACGGAAGGTCTATTTCTTTCCCGAGAGCGGGCGGGTGATGGTCAAGAAGCTCGTCACGGTCAGCAACACGACGGTGGTCGATCGCGAGCAGGAGTACGCCAAACGGCTGGGCGGCGAGGAAATCGCGGGCGACGTCGAACTCTTCGGGTAAGCTTGAAATCATGACAATCAAAGTTCTCGTGTGTGACGATTCGCTGGCAATTCGCGCCCTCTTGAAGCGGATCATCGACGCGCAGCCGGACATGGAGGTGGTCGGCGCGGCGCCCGACCCGCTCGTCGCGCGCGACATGGTCAAGGAGCTGAACCCGGATGTCCTGACCCTGGACGTCGAGATGCCCCGCATGGGCGGGCTCGAGTTCCTGGAGCGCCTGATGCGTCTGCGACCCATGCCGGTGGTGATGATCTCCACCCTGACGGCGGCGGGCTCTGAGACGACCCTGCGGGCGCTTGAACTGGGTGCCTTCGATTTCATATCCAAGCCGGTCGCCAGCGACAGCCAGGCACTTGCCGCCTACAGCGACCTGATCTGCGAGAAGATCCGCGCGGCCGGCAAGGCGCGGATCCGGAAGCTCTCCGCCCCGTCGGGCGTGAGCGCGTCGCCCTCCGTAGCCACTGGTGTTCGCCTGACGGATCGCATCGTGAACGAGAAATTCATCCTGATCGGCGCCTCGACGGGCGGCACCGAAGCGATCAAGGAGGTATTGACCGGCCTGCCGGCCCAGTGCCCACCGATCCTGATGGTGCAACACATGCCCGAGATGTTTACCGGGTCGTTCGCCAAGCGCCTCGACAGCCTGTGCGCGATGCACGTCAAGGAAGCCGAGCATGGCGAGCCGGTCAGGCCCGGTACGGCCTATCTCGCGCCGGGGCACTCGCATCTCCTGCTTGCCAAGCGCGCGGGCGCGTTCTGTTGCGAGTTGTCGAAGTCCGATCCGGTCAATCGGCACCGGCCATCGGTAGATGTCCTGTTTGACTCGGCGGCCCCGTTGATCGGCAAGCGCTCGGTGGCGGCCATCCTGACCGGCATGGGCAAGGATGGCGCCAAGGGGCTGCTCGGTCTGCGGCAGTCGGGGTCATGGACCATTGCCCAGGACGAGGCGAGTTGCGTGGTGTACGGCATGCCGCGGGAAGCCGCGCAGATTGGCGGCGCATGCGAGGTGGCGAGCCTCAAGGATGTCGCCGCCAGAATTCTGGCCAGCCTCGCCGGTGGGGATCGAAAGAGTGCTTGACCTGCACGTGCGAGTTGCGGGTGCCGGAGAACGGAAACAGAACCACATGATGTCACTGGAGAACTGAACATGGACGCGTCGGTACATGCGAACGAGGACGCAGCGGTCATTCGCCTTGCGGGACGTTTCGATTTCAATGCCCACCGCGAGTTTCGCGAAGCGGTGGATAAGTCGCTGGGCGTCAAGGCCGGCAAGCCGATTCGGGTCGAGCTCGGCGGGGTGACCTACCTGGACAGTTCCGCGCTCGGCATGTTGCTGATGCTGCGGGACAAGGCCAAGGCGGCCAATCGTCCGGTGTCTCTGACCGGTGCCCAGGGCAGCGTCAAGCAGGTTCTGGATATCGCGAACTTCGGTAAGCTCTTCGGCATTTCCTGACACGGCGCCCTGTGGGCGCAGCTGTTTGCAGGACCGGAAGGCCGGTCGCGGCATGTTGCCGTGGCCGGCCTTTGTCGTGTTCTCCCGTCGGCCATTATGCGTGGCGCGGTGTGCGCGGTTCCGTGATGTTGGCGGGGTGCTCGCGGGAATTGACTAAAGAACTCGGTTCTGATCTCCGATACTTGTCTGCATGCAGGGTCACCGCCGGCTATGAATTTGCGTCGGCGTAATAAACAGATAAAGCGGCAGGAGACAGGAATGGTCAAGTTCATCGGGCTGGCAGTCGGGTTGGTCGCCCTTGTCGGCGGCGCGGCAAGCGCCGCAGCCTTCGGGGCGAGCGGTGCCGGTTTGTATGCACCCGCGGCGGTGACGGCGGTGATCGCCGGCCTCGCGGCGCATCTGTTGATCCGGGGTGTGTACGTTCAGCCCCTGAAAGCGATGGCAGGTGCGATTCTGACGATGCAGCGGGACGGCGACCTGACCATTCGGGTTGCCGAGGATAATGGCGGCACCGGCCTGGTCGGGACCCAGCTGAATCTGCTGATCGAGAGTGTCCAGGGCATCGTCGGCAAGGTCATCTATGACGCCCGCCGGGTTGGCGAGGCGGCGGACCAGCTCTCGCGGCACGCCGAATCGGTGGCCGATGGCTCGTCACGACAGAAGGTGGCGGCAGAAGAAATGGTGCGCGCCATGGACGAGATGCGACAGGGCGTGGAAGCGGTTGCCGATCACGCCCGGAGCACGTCGGAGAATGCCGAGGAAGCCCAGACCCTCTCGGGCGAGGGTGTCAAGATTGTTCATGATGCGTCATCCGAGATCGAGCGGATCGCCCGTTCGGTCGAGGAGTCTGCCCAGCTGATCGGTGCGCTTGGCGCCCGGTCGGATGAAATCAGCGGCATCGTCAACGTGATCCGGGAGATCGCCGACCAGACCAACCTGCTGGCCCTCAACGCGGCCATCGAGGCCGCCCGCGCGGGCGAACAGGGTCGCGGCTTCGCGGTTGTCGCCGACGAGGTGCGAAAGCTCGCAGAGCGCACGGCGACAGCCACCTCGGAGATCACGACGCTGATCACGGCCATTCAGGATGAAACCCAGGGCGCGATCTCGTCGATCCGGGCCGGCAGCGAGCAGGCCCATGCCGGCGCGCAGCTGGCGCGCAAGGCCGCGGATTCCCTCGAGCTCATCAGCCAGGGCGCCAGCCGCACGATGGAAAGTGTGGCAGCGATCTCCTCGGCGATCGATCAGCAGGGGCGTGAGTCAAATGTCGTCTCGGGGCATGTCGAGCAGATCATGGCGATGGTGGGCACCAACACCCACGGCGCCCAGGAGACCCTGAGTGAGGCGCACCAGCTCGAGAGCCTCGCGATCAACCTGCAGGAGGTCAGCAAGGTCTTCAAGCTGGGCTCCACGGGCGAAAAGGCGATGAGCATGCATGGCAAGATGCCCGACATCGTCAAGCTCGCCTCGGCCGAGATCGGCAAGCTGCTCGAAAGCGCCATCCAGAACGGTCAGATCGACGAGAAGGGGCTGTTCGAAGAGCACTACGAGCCGATCCCGAATACCAAGCCCCAGAAGTTCCGGACCCGCTTCGATCAGCTCACTGACAAGCTGTTTCCGAAGATCCAGGAAGGGTTGCTCAATGAGCACCCGGATCTGGTCTATGCGATTGGCTGTGACCAGCGGGGCTACGTGCCGACCCACAACAACCGCTTTGCCCAGCCATTGACCGGTGACTACGACAAGGACTTTGTCGGCAACCGGACGAAACGCAAGTTCGATGATCCGGTCGGGCGGCAATGCGGCAAGCACACCCTGCCGTTCCTGATCCAGACCTATCGGCGGGACACTGGCGAGATCATGCACGACATCTCGGCCCCGGTGTTCGTCAAGGGGCGTCACTGGGGTGGCTTCCGCATTGGATACCGTGCCTGAGCCCCGTGCCTCGCAGTGGATCGAACCCCGGCGCCCGTCCAGCTGCATGAATCGGTTGCGGCGGCTGGCGCCGCGGTCGTTTGGGCGGCCGAATATCCTCAAGTCAGAACGTCGCCTGCCGTAAAGATCAACATCAATTCAAGCCCCCCCGCAGCGGGCCGGGCAGTGTCTCACGGAGATGCCTGATGTCGAACCTGATGAAGAACATTGATGCCCGGACCAAGCTGGCCGGCACCAACAAGCTGGAGATCCTTCTCTTCACGCTTGGTGTCGATCAGCGCACCGGCCGCAGGGAGACCTTCGGCATCAATGTGTTCAAGGTGCGTGAAGTGATGCGCACCCCGCCGGTCACGGCCGCCCCCGAGATGCCTTCCTCGGTCGAGGGCATGGTCAGCCTGCGGGGCGTCCTCGTCCCGGTCGTCGATCTGGCGAAGTACGTCGGCATCGGCCAGGACGACAAGCGCGAGATCATGATCGTCACCGAGTACAACGGACACACCCAGGGTTTCCTGGTCGAGGCCGTGGATACCATCCTGCGCCTGGACTGGTCGCAGATGCGGGTGCCACCGGAGATGATGACGTCCAACCTCGGCGGGCTCGTCACGGCCGTGACCGAATTGCCGGGCGAGAAGCTGATCATGATGCTCGACGTCGAAAAGGTGCTCTCCGAGACCACCAAGATCGATGACGAGTTCCTCTTCAAGGGCATCCAGCGCCTTGCAGAAGATGACGTCACGGTGTTCTTCGCCGACGACTCCTCGGTGGCGCGCCGGCAGATCGAGCGCACCCTCGACGCGATGGGCGCCCACTATGTCGGATCGGTCAACGGGCGCGTGGCCTGGGACGAACTGCAGAAGGTCGCCAAGACGGCAGAAGCGACGGGTCGCAAGGTCAAGGAGATGGTCCGGCTGGTGCTGACCGATGTCGAGATGCCCGAGATGGATGGCTACATCCTGACCAAGATGATCAAGTCGGATCCGCGCTTCGAGGGCGTACCGGTGATCATGCATTCGTCCCTCTCTGGCATGTCCAACCAGCAACTCGGACTCTCGGTCGGGGTTGATGAGTATGTCCCGAAATTCGAGCCGCAACGCCTCTCCGACACCCTGCGCCGGATGTTGAGCGACAAAGACGTGGATGAAGCCGCATGAACACGAAAACTGACAAGCGCATGGAAAAGGAAGCGATCGACAATACCTTGCTCGACGCTGTCGATGGGCGCACCAAGCTGGCCGGTTCCAACCGCATGGAGATCCTGCTGTTCTCCCTGGGTACCCAGGAGACATTCGGGATCAACGTGTTCAAGGTGCGTGAAGTCTCCAAGACGCCCTTCATCACGAAGGCGCCGAACATGCCCAATGGGGTCGAGGGCCTGATCTCACTGCGGGGCAACGTCATTCCGGTTCTGGCGCTGGCGCATGTGCTGGGGCTGGCGGAGCCGGGCGACCCGCTGGGTGGGTCGATGATGGTGACCGAATACAGCAAGCGCACCCTGGGTTTCCTGGTGCACGAGGTTGACCGGATCATCCGTGTCGATTGGGACAAGGTGCGCACCCCCGAGAACGTCTCGAGTTCGGTGCATAACTTCATCACCGCCATCATCGAGCTGCCCGATGGCAAGCTGGTCTCGATCCTGGACGTCGAGACAATCCTCGCCAACACCTTCGGTGAGGCACTCGTCGGCAATATTCAGCCCCTCGGCGCCCAGCATGAGGTGAGCGTCTTTTTCGTCGATGATTCCTCCGTCGCTCGCAAGAAGATCGCCGAAGTGCTCGACAAGCTCGGCGTTCGGCACAAGCACGCCATGAATGGCCTCGAGGCCTGGACGCGCCTGGAAGGCATGGCCAATCATGCCCAGGCGACAGGCCGGCCGCTGACCGATGAACTCGACCTGATCCTGGTCGACGCCGAAATGCCGGAGATGGACGGCTATGTCCTGACCCGCAACATCAAGAATGACAGCCGCTTTGCCGGCATCCCGGTCGTCATGCATTCCTCGCTGTCTTCGGAGGCCAACCGGGCGATGGGCAAGCGGGTCGGTGTGGATTCCTACGTGGCGAAGTTTGACGCGGATGTACTGGCAGATACCTTGCGACCCCTGCTGCTCAAAGGCGCGCGGGGCTGAACTCGGAGAAAGAGATGGCCGATTCGAAAATGAGATTCCTGGTGGTTGACGACTTTTCGACGATGCGCCGCATCGTGCGCAACCTGCTCAAGGAACTGGGTTACACCAACGTCGACGAGGCCGAAGACGGTGTCGTCGCCCTGCAGAAGCTGAACAGCGCGCCGTTCGACTTCGTCGTGACCGACTGGAACATGCCGAACATGGACGGACTCACGCTACTCCAGACCATCCGTGCGACCGCAGCGCTCAAGCACCTGCCGGTCCTGATGGTCACGGCCGAGGCGAAGAAGGAAAACATCATCGCGGCGGCTCAGGCCGGCGCGAGTGGCTATGTGGTCAAGCCTTTCACGGCGGGTACGCTGGCCGAGAAGCTGGAAAAAATCTTCGAAAAGATGGGTAAGGCCGCCGCCTGACGGTGGGTCGTTTCGAAACCTCGAGGGAGCCGAAAACATGGCGAAACGACTGAAATTCGACGAAGCAGGTGACAGTGACGAGCTGCAGGCCTTGTTCGACAGCATTGCCAGCGAGCCGGAAAAACCGAAGCTGGAAGTCAATAACGCGCCGGACGACGACGGCGACAATGACGAACTCCAATCCCTGTTCGACTCTGTCGCGGCGGAGTTCGGTGACACGGTCGAGAGCGTCGATGCGCCGGTGGCGCAGATGCCGACCCGCATCGACGAGGCGGTGGAGGCCGCGCCCGACGTGGCAGCTGGCAGCGCTGACGAGCAGGGCAGCGACGCCGTCTACAACCGCATCGGGCAGATGACTCGCCACCTCCACAATACCCTGCGCGAACTGGGATACGACCAGGCGCTGCAGGAGGCGGCTGACGCCATACCGGACGCCCGCCAGCGGCTGGTCTACATCGCACAGATGACGGAGCAGGCGGCCAGCCGGGTGCTCAATGCGACGGATGTTGCCAGACCGATCCAGGACAAGCTGCAGGGCGACGCAGCCGCCCTCGAGGCGCGCTGGGACAAGCTCTTCGCCAGCCAGCTGTCCACCGAGGACTTCAAGTCGCTCGCCTCCGAGACCAAGCAGTTCATCGGTCAGGTGCGCGAGGGCAGCAAGGCGACCAACGATCAACTGATGGAAATCATGATGGCCCAGGATTTCCAGGACCTGACGGGACAGGTGATCAAGAAGGTCGTCGAGATGGCGCAGACCCTTGAGCAGCAGATGCTGGCGGTTCTGATCGAATCGATGCCGGCCGAGCGCAAGAAGGAGCGCAACGAAGGATTGATGAACGGGCCGGTAATCAAGTCCGAGGGCCGCGACGATGTCGTGACCAGCCAGGAACAGGTCGATGACCTGCTGGAGAGCCTCGGCTTCTGAGCACGCCGAACCTTAACGAACCCGGAGCGAGCGATGAGTGATTTCGCCGGAATGGAAGACCTCCTGCAGGATTTTCTGGTGGAGGCAGGGGACCTGCTGTCCGGAGTGGACAACAAGCTGGTCGACCTGGAACGGGCACCCGATGACCGCGGGCTGCTCAACGACATCTTCAGGGGTTTTCACACCATCAAGGGGGGCGCGGGCTTCCTCAACGCCACCGAGCTGGTGACCCTGTGTCACCTGACCGAGAACCTGTTCGACAAGCTGCGCAACGGCGAACTCGAGATCACGCCCGAGACAATGGACGTGATTCTTGCGGCGACCGGTGCGGTGCGAGAGATGTTCAACTATCTCGAGGGCAGCCAGCAGCCCCCGGCCGCCGACCCTGACCTGATCGAAAGCCTTCGGGCCGCGCTTGCGGGCCAGCTGTCCGCATCGGGAGCCGATGCGGGCCATGCCGAGCCTGTCAAATCCCAGGGCGAACTGGTCGACGACGCGCCCACGGGCAAGGAGGGCGAACCGGACTGGGATGCCCTGCACCAGGCGGTTGCGCCCGTGCCCGCGGCGGCGGCAAAGGCCGAGCCGGCTGCGCCCCCGCTGCCCGTCCATACCGACGTGGCCAACAAGTCCCCCGAGCAGATCATCAAGGCGGCAGTGGGCCGGCGCGCCTCGGACAAGCCCGGTTTCAACGGGCCGGTCGGCCGGCGCGACAGCGAGAAGGCGCGAGACAACTCGATCCGTGTCGATACCGCGCGCCTCGATCAGGTGCTGAACCTGTCCGGCGAGATCGGCCTGACGAAGAACCGGCTCAATGCCCTGCGCAGCGAAATTCTCGCCGGCACGGCTGATACCGAGACCTATCACGCCCTCGATGTGGCCGTGAGTCAGCTCGATCTGCTCGTCTCCGACCTGCAGAACGCCGTGATGAAGACGCGGATGCAGCCGATCGGCCGCCTCTTCCAGAAATACCCGCGGATCGCCCGTGACCTGGCCCGCAACCTGGGCAAGGATGTGGAGCTGGTTCTGGCCGGTGAAGAGACCGAGATCGACAAGACGATGATCGAGGATCTCTCCGATCCGATCATCCACCTGATCCGGAATGCGGTGGATCACGGAGTCGAGGACAAGACGGAGCGTCTCGCCAATGGCAAGTCGGCCAAGTCCAACGTGCGCCTCGAGGCGCGCCAGGAAGGTGACCACATCGTGATCCTGGTGGCCGACGATGGCCGCGGGATGAACGCAGAGAAGTTGCGTGCCAAGGCGCTCGCCAAGGGTCTCATCACCGACGAGGAAGCCAATACGATGGATGAGCGCCAGAGCTTCAATCTGGTGTTCATGCCCGGTTTCTCGACCGCCGAGAACGTGTCGGACGTGTCCGGACGCGGCGTCGGCATGGATGTGGTGCGTACCAACATCCAGAAGCTCAATGGCACGATCGATATCAAGTCGGTTGCCGGCAAGGGGACGACCTTCGTCATCAATTTGCCACTGACGCTGGCGATCCTGCCTGTGCTCCTGGTCCGCCTCGGAGATCAGCCACTGGCCGTGCCCCTGTCGATGGTGCGCGAGATCCTGCCGATCGAACTGGATCAGGTGCAGGAAGTGGGTGGCCGCTCGACGATGGTCGTGCGCGGCGAGGTCCTGCCGATCCTGCCACTGGCGAGCCTGCTTGGCTGGCCGATGGACTACTCACCCGAGTACGGCGTGTTGATGCAGACGGCGGAGCAGAGCTTCGTCCTCGGTATCGACAGCTTCGCTGGCCGCGAAGACGCGGTGATCAAGTCCCTCGACGATTTCCGCCCCAAGGGCGTAGCCGGCGTCACGACGCTGTCCAATGGGCAGATCGTGCTGATTCTCGACATGAAAGAGCTGCTGGGCTCGTCCGGTGAGCAGCGCGGCGTGCCGCGCAGCCGGCTCGTCAAGGCGGCTCGCACCCAGCCGATCGCGGCCTGATCGGCGCCTGACATCGCTGAACCGCCCCTGACGGGGCTGCCGCATTCGTCACGCTAGGCGACGGATGCGGCTTGTGTCGTCCACAGCTCCTGGCCTACGATGGATTCCCGTGGGACCATTGGTCCAAATGCAACGGAGCCCCGCCGGTGGACGAGATCGACTTCGATGCCTGGTGCAATCTGGCCGAGCGCCGGCCCGACCTGTACTTTCGGGAGCGGGAGCGCCTCATTGACCGCTTCATTGGCCAGTTTCCCCCCGATCAGGCCGAGCGGCTGCGCGAATTCCAACTCCAGATCGACCATGCCCGCGCCGAGGCGGGCAGTCCCTTGCGGGCGACCCGCCGCATGATGGGCATGATGGAAGACCAGCTCGAGGCCCTGCACGCGCGCCTGCTGTGCCTTCAGAGCGAAACCGATCGACTGACCACCATCATCCGCAAGGCGCGGGACGCTTCTGCCTGAGACGAGGGTTCGCGAACCGGTTCAGGCGGTCGTTTCCAGCATCCTCGCGAAGGCTTGCTCGAACTGGGCCAGTCCCTCGCGCTGCAACTGTTCACCGGCCTCGGTGAGATCAATGCCCAGATGCGCCAGTCGGGCAAACACGTCATGAGCTGCTTCGATTCCCTCCGCGAGCGTGGAGGCGATGTGACCGTGGCGGCGAAGCGCCGCGAGGGTGCCGTCAGGGAGCGTGTTCACGGTTTCCGGACCAATCAGGGGCTCCACGTAGAGCAGGTCGCTATAAGCCTTATTTTTGGTGCCCGTGCTGGCCCACAACATCTGCTGCGGTCGCACGCCCTGGGCCCGCAGCTGGGCGAAACCCGGCGCCTCGACGCGACTCTGGTAGGCTGCATAGGCGAGCTTTGCCATGGCTACCGCCGCCTTCCCCTGCAACGCTGTCGCCTCGCCGCCCAGGGCTTCGAGCCGCGGATCAACGAGTGAGTCGAGGCGGCTCAGGAAGAGGCTGGCGACCGACTTGATCCGGGCAGGGTCGCCGCCATCGGCCAGGAAGCGGGTGACCCCGCGCTGGTAGGCCGAGGCGACCGCTTCGCAGTGGGCGAGCGAGAACATCAGCGTTACGTTGACGCTGATCCCCTCGGCAATCATGTGCTCGACAGCGTCGATACCCGCTGGTGTGGCCGGAACCTTGATCAGCAGATTGTCGCGCCCGACGGCTTCGCGCAGGCGGCGCCCGTCGCGCAGGGTGCCCTCGCTGTCATGGGCGAGTGCGGGTGAGACCTCGAGGCTGACATAGCCTGCGTCGCCATCGCTCGCCTCGTACTCGTCGCGCAGCAGATCGCAGGCCCGGCGGACGTCTTCGACCGCCAGCGCCTCATATCGCTGTTCCGGCGTCAGATCGCGCTCGCGCAACTGCGCCAGATCGTCCTCGTAGTAGCGGCCTGCCGAAATCGCCTTCTCGAAGATCGCCGGGTTGGTGGTGATGCCGGCGATGCCATCGTCGCGCACGAGGCGCGCCAGTTCGCCCTCGTTGAGCAGGGTTCGCGACAGGTTGTCCAGCCAGAGCTGCTGACCATAGCGGCGTACTTCCCGGAGCGGGTTCATGAGCGTATCCGATTGAGTTCTGCCAAACCCAGTATTGTCCTACGAAGCGACAACCTTGTGAATGTGTGCCCGGCTATGACGATGGCGCGAGCCAGCTGGCCGGCAGCGCGTCGCGCCAGCCGAAGCGATTGATCAAGGCGGCATAGGTGCCACTGAGCGGCGCCAGCAGGTCGAGACGGGCACCGCCCAAAGGGTGGTTCAGGCTCAGTCCGGTGCATGCGAGGAGCAGTCGTGGCACGCCCAGCGATTCCGTGAAATAGCGGTTGTAGCGACCCTTGCCGTAGGTGGCATCGCCGATGATGGGGTGGGCGAGGTGCTTGAGATGGCGGCGGATCTGGTGTCGACGACCACTGGCCGGCTGGAGTTCGACGAGTGAGAAACGGCTGGTGGGATAGCGGTCAATGGCCGCAGGAATTTCGGTCGTGGCGAGGCCGCGGTAGCGCGTCAGGGCGGGGCGGGGGGATGAACCTTCCAGCCCCGCATGGCGATCGACGACATCGGCCAGCGGATGGTCGATCGTCCCCTCGCCGGTCAGGTGGCCGCGGACCACCGCGACGTAACGGCTCTGCTTGGCCCCGGACTGGAACTGCTGGCCGAGGTCTCTTGCCGTGGCGGCGTCCAGGGCGAAGAGCAGGACACCGGAGGTGCCGCGATCGAGCCTGTGCACCGGATAAACGCGCTGACCGATCTGGTCGCGCAGCAGCTGCACGGCAAAGCGGGTTTCATGTCGGTCCACCGGCGACCGGTGCACCAGCAGGCCGGCCGGCTTGTCGATGGCGACCAGGGCGTCGTCGCGGTAGATGATGGAGAGCGGCCCGCCGGTCGCCACGCGTTACTGGGCGAGCACGGGTGCCGGGGAGTCGACCCCGGCAAACCAGGTGGCCGCAATGGCCTGGTGGATCTCGCCGAAACCGATCTGCAATCGGTCGATGAAGCCGTTGAGCTCATCCGGACTCGATGCGAGCTGATTGCCGTCTGCACTGTGCAGTGCATCGCGCAGGGTGGCCGCCCCGGAAAGCGCCTGGCCGTGCCGGCTCAGCTTCTGGAAGATCCGGCACAGGTCGTCGAGGCATCGGTAGATCGATCGCGGAAAGTCCTGGTCCTGCAGGACGAATCGGGCCACCTCGGGGCCGCGCACCCGGGAACGCGTGCGCTGTCGGTACATCTGGTGGGCTGACAGGGACTTCAAGACACTCATCCACTGCAGGTTCTCGAAGGGCGTGAGATCCTCCGGCGTTCGGGGGAGCAGGTTGGCCGAGCGGACATCGAGAATCCGCGTGGTCATGTCGGCACGTTCGAGCGATCGGCCGATATCGCAGAAGCGCCGTGCGGGCCCGTGGCTGAGGCTGCCCTCGATCAGCCCGACGATGGTCTGGCAGCCCCGGATGACCATGCGCAGGAAGTCATCGAGCCGTCGTTGCGCGATGCCACTGGCCAGGTAGTTGCTGACGGTCAGGTAGAGCTGGTTGATTTCCTCCCAGATCTCCCTCGGCATGACCTCCCGCGTGGTCCGCATGTTTTCGCGGGCGGCCCCGAGGGACGAGAGAATCGAGCCGCCGTAGTTACGGTCGAGGCACAGGAACGCGAGCACGCTGGCTTCGTCCTGATGCGGGTAGCTTTCCTCGAACTGGGCTTCGGCCCCCGTGATCGTGACCAGCGACGACCAGCCGAGGGTCGGGGTTCCGGGGTAGTCCAGCATCAGGTGGCGGGTGACACGCAGCAGGCGCGCGGTGTCCTCGGCCCGCTCGAGATAGCGGGACATCCAGTAAAGGTTCTCTGCAACGCGCGAAAGCATGCTTCAGTCCTCCCCGGTTTCGACGATCCAGGTGTCCTTGCTGCCACCGCCCTGGCTGGAGTTGACCACCAGGGATCCCTTCACGAGGGCCACCCGGGTCAGGCCGCCAGTCGTCACATAGGTGCTGTCACCCGACGAGAGGATGAAGGGGCGCAGGTCCACGTGACGGGCGCCCAGCCCTTCCTCGGACAGCGTCGGGGTAGTGGACAGGGTCAGGGTCGGCTGTGCCATGTAGTTGCGCGGGTTGGCGCGGATAAGTTCGGCGAACTCCTTTCGTTGCGCCGGAGTCGCGTGTGGGCCGACAAGCATGCCGTAGCCGCCGGACTCGTTGGCCGGTTTGACCACCAGCTTGTCGAGGTTCGCGAGGACGTACTCCCGCTCCTTCTCGACCATGCACAGGTAGCTTGGCACATTCGGGATCAGGGCATCCTCACCCAGGTAGTAGCGGATGATCTTGGGAACGAAGGCATACACGACCTTGTCGTCGGCGACGCCGGCGCCGGGCGCATTGCACAGGGCGACCCTGCCATTGCGCCATGCCCGCATCAGGCCCGAAACGCCGAGCATCGAATCCGGGTTGAAGGCCTCCGGGTCGATGAAGA
Organism: Rhodocyclaceae bacterium; assembly: GCA_020445665.1. GTDB lineage: Bacteria > Pseudomonadota > Gammaproteobacteria > Burkholderiales > Rhodocyclaceae > Cognatazoarcus. The sequence goes on along the minus strand of JAGRGD010000314.1, from coordinate 9,929 downwards.
GATCATCGACGCGGCGGTAGATGACATCCACCTGGGCGAGGCCGTCGATCGTCCGCATGTAGACCTGGTCGTCCGTGCCGACGATCAGGTCGGAACCCTCCACCAGTTCCACCCCCATCTGCTGGGCGAGGAAGGCATGTTCGAAGTAGGCCGAGTTGTAGATGCCCGGCGTCATCACGACGATGCGCGGCTCGACGCCCTGGCGTGGCGACATCGATGCCAGCATGTCGTAGAGCTGGGCAGGGTAATCGTCCACCGGCAGGATGCGCCCGGTTTCGAACAATTCCGGCAGGACGCGCTTCGAGACGTTGCGGTTCTCGAGCATGTAGGAGACGCCGGAAGGAATGCGCAGGTTGTCTTCGAGGACGTAAAGGGTGCCGTCCTTGTCCCGCACCAGATCCGATCCGCAGATATGGGCCCAGATTCCCTTCGGTGGGGAGATGCCGACGCACTGGGGTCGGAAATTCACCGACTCACTCAGTAGCTCGGCCGGGAAGACGCCGTCCTTGACGATACGCTGCTCATGGTAGAGATCGTCGATGAAGAGGTTCAGGGCGCGCACGCGCTGGGCGAGGCCGGCCTCGGCGCGGCGCCATTCGTTTGCCGGAATGATCCGGGGAATGATGTCGAAGGGCCATGCGCGGTCGATCATTCCTGCGTCGGAATAGACCGTAAAGGTGATGCCCATCACCTGGATCGCGACATCTGCCGTGGTTTTCAGTTCGGCGATGTCCTCGTCCGAAAGGGCGTCGAGGTGCTGGACGAGATCTGCAGCGTGCCGGTGGGGAACCCCGCCCTTGGCCATCAACTCGTCGTAGCTGGTGCTCCGGTAATGACTCCAGTCGATCGATGTCATGGTGTGTGGCAGCTTGCGCCGCGTCGAATTGAGCAGGCTTCCAGTCTGCTCCGCTGAGGGCGGCGGGGCAAGGCCCGGCGGGCGTGGGCCGGCCCGCCGGGGTGCGTGCGCGCTTACAGCGGCGGTATGCGCAGCACCTGACCCGGGTAGATCTTGTCGGGGTCCTTGAGCATCGGCTTGTTGGCCTCGAAGATCACCGGGTACTTGCCGGCGTTGCCATACATCTCCTTGGCAATCTTCGACAGGGTGTCGCCACGGACCACGGTGTAGAAGCGCGACTCGGGCGTCGGCGTTGCGACGGTCATGTTGTCGGTCACCGACGCCACGCCCGCCACGTTGCCGGCCGCCACGACGATCTTCTCGCGTGTCTCCTGGTTCTCGGCGACGCCGCTCACAATAGCGGTTCCGGCCTCACCATCGAAGCTCACGGCCAGCCCCTCGGCCTTGAGGCCCAGCGCGCCGATGTAGGTCTTGATGGCCTCTGCCGCGGCCTGATTGGCCTTGGCCACGTTTTCCGGATTCGGTGCCTTGGCGGCGGCGTCCTGGGCGGCCTTCGCCTCGCCGGATCCGAACAGCTTCTCGCCGGCTTCCTTGATGAATGACAGCAGTCCCATGGTCTGACTCCTCGTGCTTGCATGAAAAGGATGGTGCGGCGTCGGGTTCGCCGTTGGCCGAACGCTAGCATGAAGGCGGTGACAGCGACTGTGTCGCCATGTCATTGCCCGGCCACAGACGCAAGAAAGCCGGGCCTCGCGACCCGGCTCGTTCGACCCGTGTGGGCGGGGTCAGCCGAAGTTGGCGGCTGCGAAGTCCCAGTTGGCAAGGCTCGCGAGGAAGGTCTCGACGAACTTCGGGCGGGCATTGCGATAGTCGATGTAGTAGGCGTGCTCCCACACGTCGATACAGAGCAGCGGGGTGTCGCCAGTGGTCAGCGGGGTGCCGGCCGGACCCATATTGACGATATCCACCGTGCCGTCGGTCTTCTTGACGAGCCACGTCCAGCCGGAACCGAAATTGCCGACGGCCGAGGCCTGGAAGGCCTTCTTGAACTCATCGATACTGCCGAAGCGCGCGTTGATGGCGTTCGCCAGGGCGCCGCTCGGCGCGCCGCCGCCGCCCGGCTTCATCGAGTTCCAGAAGAAAGTGTGATTCCACACCTGGGCGGCGTTGTTGTAGACGCCACCGGCCGGCGCCTTCTTGACGATGGCTTCCAGATCGAGGCTCTCGTACTCGGTGCCCTTGATCAGGTTGTTGAGGTTGGTGACGTAGGCCTGGTGGTGCTTGCCGTAGTGATAGTCGAAGGTCTCTTCGGAGATGTGCGGGGCGAGCGCATTCTTGGCATACGGCAGGGCGGGAAGAACGTGTTCCACGGGGTGGCTCCTCGGTTGGGTTGGAAGGAATGCTTGACTATTCTAGTCGGGATTGCGCGGACCTGACAAATGGGCCTCGCCAGCGGAGGTATCGCCGGTCACCTGGCCCGTTACGTCGGCCTCGAGGCTGCCGTGCTGAAGCGCGATCCGGATCGCGCTGCCAATCGGCACCTGCGCCGGATTTCGGATGATGCGGCCTTGCGCGTCGCGGACGATGCCGTAGCCGCGCGCGAGGACGCCGTGGGGGTCCAGGTGGGCCAGGGCCGCGCCGATGGCATCGAGCCGTTGTCGGCGTCCGGTCTGTGTTCGGGTGACGGCGGTATCGAGCCGGCTGTGCAGTTGCCGCAGTTCCTCCGCGGCGGCGTCGAGGCGGGGGCGGCGTGCGGCCAGTCGCCACGCCAGTTGCTCGCTCTGCCCCTTGTGTTGCGAGAGGCGCAGGGCGATGCCCCGGTCGAGACGATGGGCGAGGCCGTCAAGCCGCTCCCGCGAGCGGGCGATGCGTTGCGCCGGATGGATCAGCCTGAGGGCCGCCCGGTCGAGGCGCTGGGCGGCAGCGTTCAGCCGCTGCGCGAGTGCGGCGTCCAGCCCTCGCTGCAGGGTATCGAGTCGCGCGGCGAGCTCGACGTAGCCCTGGGTGGCCAGTTCGGCTGCCGCCGTCGGCGTGGCCGCTCGCACATCGGCGACGAAGTCGCTGATCGAGACATCGCTCTCGTGGCCCACGCCGCTGATCACCGGCCGACTGGCGGCACGGATCACGCGGGCGAGAGCCTCATCGTTGAAGGCCCACAGGTCTTCCAGGCTGCCGCCGCCACGCACCAGCAGGATGACATCGATCTGGTCTTCTTCGGCTCTGGCGCAGGCGCGCTGGAGCGCAGCCGCCAGCCGGGCGGGTGCGCCATCCCCCTGTACCGGTGCGGGATAGAGGATCAGCGGCACGCCCGGTGCCCGCCGCCGCAGAGCGGCCACCACGTCGCGCAAGGCTGCCGCCTGGGGCGACGTGACGACGCCGATGGCCCTCGGGTAGCGCGGCAGGGGGCGCTTCAGTGCCGGGTCGAAGAGCCCTTCGCCCTGCAATTGCTCGCGTAGCCGGACGAACGCCTCGAACAGTGAGCCGAGGCCGGCTCGGCGCACCGTTTCGACATTGAGCTGAAACTCGCCGCGGGCCTCGTAGAGCGAAGGCAGGGCGCGGACCTCGAGCTGCTGACCGTTCTCGAGGCGGAAGGGGAGCAGCTGTGCCTTGCCGCGCCACAACGTGCAACGAACCTGGGCGCGGTCGTCCTTGAGCGTGAAGTACATATGCCCCGATGCGGCACGGACGAGATTCGAGATCTCGCCGGTAATCCACAGCAGGGGCAGCCGCTGCTCCAGGGCCTGTCGTGCCATGCGGTTCAGCGCCGACACGCTCACCGGCGTGCCCGGGTCGATGCGCGGGCTATCGTCCATGGGGGCAGGCCGGGGCGAAGCCGTAGGGGAGGGCCGCCCGGGCGAGCGCACGCTCGGAGCAGGGTTTCTTGTTCAACTTGCTGATAAATAGACGGATTTTTAAGGTTGGCGGCGGCCGGTCCGTTGCCACGTGGACTAGCATAGCGCAGCTGCCGGGGGACATGGGCGGCACTCAGAGGTGCCGCGCGGTGGGCGCGGTCAGGGTTGCCCAATTTTCGACCAGAGTGGGTAAAAGCCAGCGCCGGTCGTCACTTAGCGGCTACACCGCAAAGGCGTCCACAGTCTTATCCACAGGATTTGTGGACACATCGATTGCCATTGCGGCGCCGCAAGCTTGCGCAGTGGGATGCCACCCGGCTACATTCCGGGGCTCATCCGAAGTTGCAGGATTCTGTCCGTGTTCGCCATCATCGATGCCGCTGGCTGGCCCATCTGGCCGCTTCTGGCCGCTTCCCTCGTCGCGCTGACGCTCATCGTCGAACGATTCATCACCTTGCGCCGTTCGCGCGTCGTGCCCGCTGGCCTGCTCGAGAAGGTGGTGGCGGAACTGAAGCAGCGCGGCCCGTCCTCGGACATGGTCAACCGGCTCGCGGCGCACTCTCCCCTCGGACGCGTGCTGGCCGCGGGGGTGCGCAACATGCGGAGCTCTCGCGAGGTGATGAAGGAATCCATCGAGGAGAGCGGCCGCGCAGTGGCGCACGATCTCGAGCGCTTCCTGGTGACCCTCGGCACGATCGCATCGATTTCTCCGCTGATGGGCCTGTTCGGCACCATCGTCGGCATGATCGAGATCTTCGGTTCCCAGGGGCCGACCGGCTCCAACCCGCAGCAATTGGCGCAGGGCATCTCGATTGCGCTGTACAACACCGGTTTCGGACTGATGATCGCCATCCCGAGCGTCATCTTCTGGCGGCATTTCCGCGGCCTGGTCAATGCCTTCGTGATCGACATGGAGCAGCAGGCCGTCAAGCTCGTCGAAGTGGTGCACGGCGAGCGCCGGAACTGAGCCGAACGCGCATGCGATTCCAGAGCAACCGGCGTCAGGAAGATCCGGAGATCAACCTGATTCCGATGATCGACATCCTGCTCGTGATCATCATCTTCCTGATGTTGACGACGACCTATTCCCGCGTCGCCGGGCTCGAGGTGAACCTGCCGAGTTCGAGCGCCGAGGCGACGGAATCGGAAGTGGACGAGGTCAATGTCGCGGTGACCGCGACCGGTGAGGTGCTGGTGAACAAGCAGGTCGTGACCCGCCAGGACGTGACCGGTATCTCGGCCGCCCTGGCCGCCGCCGCTGCCGGCAACGACAAGGCCCTGATCGTCATCAGCGCCGATGCCAAGGCAAGCCACCAGAGCGTCGTTGACGTGATGCAGGCGGCCCAGCAGGCTGGTCTGTCCGCCATCTCGTTCGCGACCCAGACCAGCAAGCGCTGATGGGCGCTCCCCGCGCCCCGCGACACTGGGCCTCTCGGGGCGCTGCCGCCGCGGCCATGCTGCCCCTTGCAGCGCTCTTCCGCGGCTTGTCTCTGGTGCGCCGGGCGGCCTATCGCCTGCGGCGGCCCGATCGGCCGGCAGGGGCGCGCCCCGTCATTGTCGTCGGCAACATCGCGGTCGGCGGCAGCGGCAAGACACCGGTGGTGGCCTGGCTCGTTGACGTCCTCCGTCGGGCCGGACATCAACCGGGCATCGTCAGTCGCGGCTACGGGCGGAGCGGAGACGGTGTCGTGGTGGTCGATGCCGACAGCCCGGTGCGCGAGGCCGGTGATGAACCCCTCCTGCTGGCCATGCTGTGCCAGTGCCCGGTGGTGGTGGGGCGTGACCGGACTGCCGCGATCGCGTGCCTGGTTGAGCGATTTCCGGCCTGCACCGTGGTGATCAGTGACGATGGCATGCAGCACTATGCGATGGCGCGCGACCTCGAACTGGCGGTGGTTGACGAACAGGTCCTCGCCAACGGCTGGCTGTTGCCGGCCGGGCCGCTGCGGGAGTCCAGGGCACGGCTTGGCGAAGTGGATCTGGTATTGCTGCATGGCCCGGCGAGCGAGGCCACCCGCCGCGCTGCGGGTGCCGTGCCGAGCTTCGAGATGGCGCTTGCGGCTGGCGACGCCGTCCGCCTGGGCGATGGGGCATCCCGCCCGCTGGCGGCCTGGTCGGGACAGCAGGTGCATGCGGTCGCCGGCATTGGCCGTCCCGAACGCTTCTTCGAGACGCTGCGCGCGGCAGGCCTGCAGGTGCTCGCACACGCCTTCCCTGACCACCATGCGTTTGCGCCGGCCGACCTCGTGCTGAGTCCGCAGCTGCCGATCCTGATGACGGCGAAGGATGCGGTAAAATGCCGTCCTTTCGCTCCGGCCGACAGCTGGGAACTGCCCGTCCGGGCGGTGATCCCCGATGAGGCCGCCAACACCATCCTGGAGATGCTGCCCGATGGACAGTCGCCTGCTTGAGATTCTTGTCTGCCCCATCTGCAAGGGCTCCCTGGATTACCGCAAGGACAAGCAGGAGCTGGTGTGCCCGCCGTGCAAGCTGGCCTATCCGATCCGTGACGGGATTCCGGTGATGCTCGAGGACGAAGCCCGAACGGTCGCGGACGACGTGTCTTGAGCACGCCGTTTCGTGTCGTGATCCCGGCGCGATTCGCTTCGACCCGGCTGCCGGGCAAGCCGCTGGCCGATATCGGCGGGCAACCGATGGTGGTGCGGGTGCTCGAGCGCGCACGAGAGGCCGGCGCCGACGAAGTCTGGGTCGCGACCGACCACGAGGCGGTGGCGCGGGCCGTGACCGATTTCGGTGGGCAGGCGCTGATGACCCGCGCCGACCATCCCAGCGGCACCGACCGGATCGCCGAGGTCGCCGCTGCGCGGGGCTGGGCCGACGAAGACATCGTGGTCAATGTGCAGGGTGACGAGCCGCTGATCGCGCCGGAACTGATCCGTACCGTGGCGAGCGCCCTGGCGACCGACGCCGAGGCCTCGATCGCCACCGCAGCCCATGCCATTGACGACCCGGCCGAGGTCTTCAATCCGAACGTCGTGAAGGTCGTCTGCGACCACGCCGGACGGGCGATGTACTTCTCCCGGGCCACCATACCGTGGGCTCGGGATGCCTTTGCCGCGGGGCAGGGGACGGTGCCCGCCGGCCTCGATATCCAGCGCCACGTGGGCATCTATGCCTACCGCTGCAGCTTCCTGAGGTGCTACTCGGGCCTCGCCGAGGCGCCGGTCGAGCGATGGGAATGCCTCGAGCAACTGCGCGCCATGTGGCATGGCTATCGTATCCATGTCGCCCGCATCGACACGGCGCCACCGGCCGGTGTGGATACGCCTGCCGATCTCGAACGGGTCCGGGCAGCGTTTGACCGACTGCGCTGATCCGGGCGATCATGCGCGGCTTCAGTTTTCACAAAGAGGCGGAGCGCCGACGAGTGCATGCCGCCGACAAGACGGGAGGTTCACCCACATGCGACTGATTCTTCTGGGCCCGCCGGGGGCGGGCAAGGGCACGCAGGCCAACTTCATCAAGGAAAAATACGGCATTCCGCAGATTTCCACCGGCGACATGCTGCGTGCAGCGGTCAAGGCCGGTACGCCGCTGGGCGTCGAGGCCAAGAAGGTGATGGATGCGGGCGGTCTGGTGTCCGACGACATCATCATCGGTCTGGTCAAGGATCGCCTGCAGCAGCCGGATTGCAAGACCGGCTACATGTTCGATGGCTTTCCGCGCACGATCCCCCAGGCCGAGGCGATGAAGGCCGCCGGTGTGCCGATCGACTTCGTGCTCGAGATCGACGTGCCCGACGAGGACATCGTGGATCGCATGGGCGGCCGTCGGGTTCATGTGGCTTCGGGCCGGACCTACCACGTCAAGTTCAATCCGCCCAAGGTCGAGGGCAAGGACGACGTGACCGGCGAACCGCTGATCCAGCGTGACGACGATCAGGAAGCCACGGTGCGCAAGCGCCTCGAGGTCTATCATTCGCAGACCAAGCCGCTTGTCGCCTATTACTCGGACTGGGCCGCCACTGGCGACGCCAAGGCGCCCACGTGCCGGAAGATCTCCGGTCAGGGCAAGGTCGACGAGATCACCGCGCGGGCCTTCGAGGCCCTGTCCTGATCGAACGACACGGGAGATCGTGACCCACGGGCGCGTGGCTGGAGCAGACTCCGGCCACGCGCCCTTTGCTTTTTCGGCAGACCATGACAGTTCGCAACGCGCTTTACGCGCAGTCTGGCGGGATGACCGCCGTCATCAACGCCTCCGCCTGCGGTGTCATCGAGGCGGCGCGCCTTCACCCGGAAGTGATCGGCAAGGTCTTTGCAGCCCGCCACGGCACGCTCGGCGTGCTGAGGGAGGAACTCTTCGATACCGGGCCGATCCGGCGGGGCGAACTGATCGGCCTGCGCCAGACGCCTGGCGGCGCCTTCGGTTCATGTCGCTTCGACCTGGACGACCCGGCGGACAATCCGGCCCAGTACGACAGGCTGTTCGCGGTGCTGGCTGCCCACGATATCGGCTTCGTCTTTCTTAACGGCGGCAATGGCTCGATGCAGACGGCCTTGCAGGTCGACCGTGAGGCTGCGGTGCGAGGCTATCCGCTGCAGGTGATCGGCATCCCCAAGACGGTGGACAACGATATTGTCGAGGCCGACTGCTGCCCCGGCTACGGCTCGGCCATCAAGTACCTGGCGGCCTCGGTGCGGGAGGCGTCGATCGACATGGCCTCCATGAGCAGCCGGCGCGGGCGGGTCTTCGTGGTCGAGGTCATGGGGCGCAATGCCGGATGGCTCGCCGCCGGTTGCGGCCTTGCCGCGGACACCGCTGACGCGCCTCCCCACCTGATCGTCCTGCCCGAAGTGGCCTATGACGAGGGGCGCTTCCTGGCTGCCGTGACCGACTGGGTCGAGCGGATCGGCTGGTGTACGGTCGTCGTGGCCGAAGGGGTTCGCGGCACGGATGGCAGGCCGCTCGCTCAGGCGGCGAGCGACGGCAAGTATGTTCAACTCGGGGGCGCGGGCGCGGTGGTCTCCCACCGGATCCAGGCAGCCCTCGGCTTCAAGGTCCACTGCGCGGTCACGGACTACCTGCAACGCTCCGCGCGGCATCTCGCCTCGGCGACAGACGATGCCCAGGCCTGGGCGGTCGGGGCCGCGGCCGTCGGTGCCGCCGTGGCGGGCCAGAGCGGCGTCACGACTGCGGTGGAGCGCCTGTCCGACGCGCCTTACTGCTGGCGCGTCGGCACCACGCCGCTCGCCTCGGTTGCCAACCTCGAGCGCCATTTGCCGGCCGAGTTCATTCGTGACGATGGCCTGCACGTCAGCGACGCCTTCATGCGCTGGGCCCGCCCGCTGATCGCGGGCGAATCGATCCCGGCCTTTCTGGATGGCCTGCCACGCTACTGGCGTCACGAGCTTGGACTGGAGCCAGCGAAGCTGGCGCCCTATTCCGGCCTGGGGCGCATCTAGAGCGATACGTCGGGATTCAGCGTGTAGCGGCCGGTAAGCCGGGCCTCGCCCAGAACGTGGCCCTGCATGGCCACTCGCAGTTGCTGGCCGGTGAATGGCCCGTCCAGGTCGATCGAGGCGAGGTCCAGGGCGTATACGGTGAAGACGTAGTGGTGGGGGATCTCGTCGTTCCACGGCGGGCAGGGGCCGTCGTAGCCGAAGTAGTCGCCCTTCATCTGATCGTCCCCGGCGAACCAGCCTGTGTAGTCGTTGATGCCCTGACGGGTGCCGGCGGGCCCGTCCGGCCCGGTCTTGCCGCCCGCGGTGACACCGTCGCTGAAGCTTCCGGCGGCGATCTCGCTGACCTCCGGCGAGAGGTTGGCGAGGACCCAGTGAAAGAAGTCCACTCGCGGCAGTGAGGCCGGCACAGTGCGCCCCTCCTGATTGACGTCGTCACCGCGGCTGGGGACGTCCGGGTCGTGGCAGATCAGGGCGAGGGATTGCGTTCCCGGCGGTAAGCCCTCCCAGGCGAGGTGGGGATTTCGGTTGCCGCTCAGGGTGACATGCCCCTCGGCTGCAGGAATCGCAAAAGCGAATTCACCGGGGATCGGTGCATTGTCGGCAAAGCTGGTGCTGGTGAGTTTCATGGGCAAGTGTCTCCGCACGGGGTCATGGGCAGGGCAGGTCCGCATTAGGGTCTGTGGACATTTGTATGGCGGTCGCGCTGTGGTCTGCTGGGTTCGAGGACAAGGCGCGCCGACGCGGCCTGGGTGGCCCCCAGGCAAGGAGGCGTAACGCGGTCAACGGGCCCAGCAG
>JAGRGD010000313.1 GCA_020445665.1 Rhodocyclaceae bacterium | reverse complement strand
CGCTTGGGTCGCAACCCGAAGTCCGGCGAGTCGGTGCATGTCCCCGGGAAATACGTGCCGCATTTCAAGTCGGGCAAGGAGTTGCGAGACCGAGTGGATGTTGCCCCGGTGCCGGTAGCTGTCCGCAGGAAAGCCGCATGAGCGGGACTGTCGGCATCGGTAGCGCGCCAGGCTGACGACGCGGGGCAGTGCGACTGCCCGGCTGCGCGGAGCACGGCAGTTCGTTTATCCACAGAATCTGTGGATAAACCTCTCCATAACTCGGTCACCGCCCGGCGCTCAGGCACCTGGAGGCCGTGACGCTTTCTTGATCAGCAGGCAGTCCGTTTCGCCAGGAATCGGCAAGGCGGCGATTCCCTTTGTTTGCTGATGCGTCATCCCAGGATGGCGATGGTGTCGGCTCCGTATCGCACAGAGCCGATCCATGCCATCAACCCGCCCGAATTGCCGGACAGCCTGCGGTTGCCTGGCGCTGGCCGCCTACCTGGTGGCCGGCTGCGCGACGACCGCGCCGTCCTCTCAGTCAGCCGATTCATCCCGTGCAGTCGAACCTGCAATCTCCCCACCGCAATACATCCCGGTTGCCCGCTACGGCCGCTACACCCTGGTCGAACTCGAGCCGACGAAGGTCCAGCGGGATTTGCTGCTGCAGGTGATCGAGGTGAGCCTGCCCGACACCGTGCAAGCGACGGTGGGTGGCGCGCTGAACCATGTGCTTCGGCGCTCCGGCTACCGGCTCTGCAGCGGCCCCGAAACCAATGCCCTGGACGCCCTCCCGCTGCCGGCGGCGCACTACCGGATCGGGCCAATGGCGTTGCGAGATGCACTGTTGACCCTCGCCGGTCCGGCCTGGAGCCTGCACGTAGAGGAGGGGGCTCGCGTGGTGTGCTTCACGTCGGCCACGATCCCTGCCGAGCCGGCCGGGTCACTGCCTTCTCCCGTCGGAAATGCCGATAACCCTGCCGAGACCTTCCCGCTTGCGGAGGAGGTGCATCCATGATGACGACGTCTCACACCGAACGGTCGCATCGCACCACCGTGTTGCGCGTGGCCGCGGCCACCTGGCTGGTGCTCATCAGTGCTGCGGTGGTGATCGACCACGTAAGCCTGTCGACACGAGCCGACGAGGCCGAAGACGCCGTGCCTGGCATGCAGGTCACCGTATTGGAAGCGCGACTGGCCGAACTCGCTCGCGACCTTGAGCAGCAACGGCAAGGACCGGTTGCACTGCCCTTGGTACGCTACGAATCCGAGCGGGTGGCGCTGGATCAACGGATAGCAGCGCTCGAACAGGCACTCGACGAGCGGCAAACCCCCGATCTGCAGTCCTTGCAGACCCGCATCGACCGGCTGGAAGTAGGCCTTGCCACCGTCCGGTCGGCACCGACGGCTGCTTCCCGTCCCCCCGTACGCGCACCCGCAAAGCCCCGGCCCATTGAGCCCGCATTTCGGGTGATCGGCGTCGAGCTGCGAGCGGGCGAACGCTTCCTGTCGATTCTGCCTGCCGATGTGGCTGCGCTGGCCCAGGCCCGTCTGCTGCGAGCGGGTGAAGCCGAGGGCGGCTGGCGGCTCGAGGTGATCGAGGAGGGCGCCGCCGTCTTCCGACACGGCAACGACGTCCGCCGCCTGACGGTACCCGAGCGATAGGAGGGGCAGGTGACGCAGCACAGGACCGCCACCCTCTTGACCGTCGCGCTTCTGACCAGCTCGATCCCGGTCGCGGTTGCCCAGCACACCGCCACGTCGACCACCGTCCCCGGCCGCGAGCGGCCCATGACGACTGTCCGGAGCGACGAGCTGTTGGCCCGCGACTGGGGGCTGACTGCCGAGGACTGGGCACGCTACCGGGAGCTGATGCAGGGGCCGCTCGGGGTCTATTCGCCTGAGCTCGATCCGCTCACGGCGCTGGGCATCGAGGCCCGCAGCGAGGAGGAGCGCAGG
>JAGRGD010000312.1 GCA_020445665.1 Rhodocyclaceae bacterium | reverse complement strand
TCGCCGTCCACCTTGATCGTCGCGCTCTTGATGCCGGCCACTTCCCCTTCGGACTCCTCGAGCAGCTCGGTGTTGAAGTCCTTGCGCTCGCAGTAGCGCAGGTACATGCGCTCGAGCATGCCGGCCCAGTCCTGGGCCTCGGTGCCGCCGGCGCCGGCCTGGATCTCGATGAAGCAGGGGCTCGGGTCGAGGGGGTTGGAGAACATCCGGCGGAATTCGAGCTCGCCGACCTTGGCGCCGAGCGCCTCGACGTCGGCTTCGACCGCCGTCATGGTGTCCTCGTCGTCCTCGGCCTCGGCCAGCTCGAAGAGGTCTTTCAGGTCGGTGGACTGCTGCTCGATCTCGTCGAGGGTGAGCACCACCTTTTCCAGCGCGTGCTTCTCCTTGCCGAGTTCCTGGGCACGCTCCGGCTTGCTCCAGACTTCCGGGTCTTCCAGGGCCCGGGTCACTTCCTCGAGTTGGGTCGCCTTTTCAGCGTAGTCAAAGATACCTCCGTAGCTGCTGGCCACGGCGGGCCAGGTCGTCGATGGTGTCGGCGATAGTGTTGATGCGTTCCGCGTCCATGCGACGGCTCCAGAAGTTGGATGAAACCCGAAATTATACCGAATCGGATGCAGCGCAGCGCAGCGGTCAGGGGTGTCGTCGGGGCAGGTGGCTGGGGGTAATGCCGATGGCGTAACACGTTGTCACGTATCCGTCGGGTCGGCTGGTCTAGGGTGATGCCATGGGCGTGCCTGGGTGCGCGCCAGTCATGATGGGGAGGAGTGGCAATGCGCGGATTCGCCAAGGCCCTGCTGGGCCTCGCAGCAGCTGGGGCGTCGATGGGTGCCCCAGCCCAGGTCGTGAGCATCAGGCCGGTGCCTTCGGTGGAGGCGTCGGCGAACGTCAGCTACGTTGGCGACACCAACAGCGCCTTCAGTACGGACGGGATTCCCGGCAGCGCCCTGGCGACCGCCGCCGTCGGCCCGGGCGGCTCGGCGTTCTCCCTGCCCGTGATCGGGCCGGTCAATGACGAATCCAGTGCGACGGCTCGCGCGCTGGTGCCAGGGACGGTCGGGTCCCGTTCGATCGCCGGGGGGTTCTCACCGAGCGCCGGGCCGGGCGGGGCGACCGAGGCATCGAGCTTTGCGCGGCAGGTGACCGACTGGCAGGTGGTCAGCAATGACGCCAGCGTGACCACGGCGGACATCGACGTGCTGGCCTTCTTCGACGGCACCCTGGCGACCCTCGACTTTGCCGGCGCGCCGATGAGCGCCAGCGTTCATGCGGAGATGAACGTCTATTCCGCTGCCGGGATGATGAATGTCTTCACCGCCGACGCGACCCTGTCCGACCCCCTCGGTCTGAGCGGCAGCGCCAACTGGATCGGCGACTTCAGCTACAGCGCGCCGAGCTTCGCCGCCCAGGTCGCGACCGTGAACTACAACGATTTCTTCGAGGACGCCTTCACCGTCACGGTCGGCGAGACCTTCGCGTGGGAGGTGATCCTCAGCACCACGGCCACCGTCGCCGGGCCGTTCGAGATTCTCGCCGGCGCTGACTTCCTCAACACCGGCAGCGGCGGGCTCTCGGTCAATTCGCCGGGGCTGACGCTGGTGCAGGTCAGCGCGGTGCCCGAGCCGCCGATCTGGCTGGCGATGCTGCTCGGCCTGCCCTTGCTCTATCGGCGGCGCATCTCGGGCGCCTGAGCCGGTCGCGCACCCATGAAAAAGGCGGGCCGCAGCCCGCCTTTCGTATTTCCGGCCTGTCCTGCTCAGCCCTTGACCACCGCGGCGATGGCATCGGCGACGTGGTCGATGTTGCCCGAGTTGAGGGCCGCGAGACAGATCCGGCCGGTGGACACGGCGTAGATGCCGAACTCGCTGGCCATCCGCTCGACCTGGGCGGCGGTGAGACCGGTGTAGGAGAACATGCCGCGCTGCTTGATCACGAAGGCGAAGTCCTGGCTCACGCCGCGCGCCGCGATCTTCTCGACCAGGCCGGTGCGCATCGCGCGGATGCGGTCGCGCATGCCGGCCAGCTCGTCTTCCCACATCTGGCGCAGTTCGGCGGAATTCAGCACCGCGGCCACGACGGCTCCGCCGTGGATCGGCGGGTTCGAGTAGTTGGTGCGGATCACGCGCTTGACCTGGGAGGTGACACGCTTGGCCTCGTCGGCGCTGGCGGTGATGATCGACAGCGCGCCGACCCGCTCGCCGTAGAGCGAGAAGGATTTCGAGAACGAGCTGGAGATGACGAACTGCAGGCCGCTGGCGGTCAGCGCGCGCACCGCGACGGCGTCCGCGTCGATGCCTTCGGCAAAGCCCTGATAGGCCATGTCGAGGAAGGGCACCAGCGAGCGGGCGCGGCAGGCCTCGACCACCTCCTGCCACTGGGCGTCGGTCAGGTCGGCGCCGGTGGGGTTGTGGCAGCAGGCGTGCAGCAGCACGATGGAGCCGGCCGGCAGCGACAGCAGCTTGTCCTTCATGGCCGCGAAGTTCACGCCGCGGGTGGCCGCGTCGTAGTACGGATAGGTCTCGACCTGGAAGCCGGCCCCTTCGAACAGCGCACGGTGGTTCTCCCAGCTCGGGTCGGAGATGTACACCTTCGCGTTCGGCAGCAACTGCTTGAGGTAGTCCGCACCGACCTTCAGGGCGCCGGTGCCGCCCAGTGCCTGGAAGGTGGCCACGCGCCCTTCGGCCAGCAGCGCCGAGTCGGCGCCGAAGAGCAGGTTCTGGACGCCCTTGTTGTAGGCCGGATTGCCGTCGATCGGCTGGTAGCCCCGCGGCGGCTTGGCCGCCAGGCGCGCCTGCTCGGCGGTGGCGACCGCCTTCAGCAGCGGAATCTTGCCCGCGTCGTCGTAATACACGCCCACGCCCAGATTCGCCTTGTTGGCGCGGGTGTCGGCAGCGAATGCCTCGTTCAGGCCAAGGATCGGGTCACGGGGCGCCATCTCGACGGCGGCGAAGATCGAAGCAGACATGGGGTCTCCAGGAAGGGACGGTTTTCGGGTGCCGGAAAGGCGCAGTAGTTTATCACCCGACGGTGCGCCGCGGGCAGGGGGCAGGGACCTGGCTTGCGGAATATAATCATGCGCTTGTGTGAATCGACGGGGTCGCTCCGGGAGGGGCGCCCGCCTGCCGGGAGACGCGGCGCTTGACGCTACCATCCGACCTGTCCGTGACCTGCCTGTGCGCCGAGTGGTGCGGCACCTGCCGCGACTACGAGACGGCGTTCGCCGGCCTCGGCGAGCGCTATGCCGGGACGACCTTCACCTGGTATGACGTGGAGGACGACGCCGATGTGGTCGGCGACCTCGACATCGAGACCTTCCCGACCCTGCTCATCCGCCGTGCCGGCCACGTGGTCTATCTCGGGCCGGTGCTGCCCGACCCGGCCCATGCCCAGCGCCTGATCGAGACCTACGCCGAGATGCCGGCCGACGAAGCGGTCCGCTATGCCACCGCCACCGCCGAGCGGCGCGAGTGGCAGGCGCTGTGTGATTTCGGGGAGGGCGGCTGATGGACACCGCCACCGTCGTCACCTTTGAAGGCAGCCCGTTCCGCCTGCACCAGCCCTTTCCGCCAGCGGGCGACCAGCCGGAGGCGATCCGGCAGCTGGTCGAGGGGATCGAGGACGGGCTGATGTACCAGACCCTGCTCGGCGTGACCGGCTCCGGCAAGACCTACACGATGGCCAACGTCATCGCCCGGCTGGGCAGGCCGGCGCTGGTGCTGGCGCACAACAAGACGCTGGCGGCGCAGCTTTACGCCGAGTTCCGCGAGTTCCTGCCCGAGAACGCGGTCGAGTATTTCGTCTCGTACTACGACTACTACCAGCCCGAGGCCTATGTGCCGTCGCGGGATCTCTTCATCGAGAAGGATTCGTCGATCAACGAGCACATCGAGCAGATGCGCCTGTCGGCCACCAAGAGCCTGATGGAGCGGCGCGACGTCGTGATCGTCGCCAGTGTGTCCTGCATCTACGGCATCGGCGACCCGGTGGACTACCACGCGATGGTGCTGCACCTGCGCGAGGGCGAGCGCATCGCCCACCGGGACGTGCTGCAGCGCCTCGTGGCGATGCAGTACACGCGATCCGACATCGATTTCCGGCGCGGTACCTTCCGGGTCCGCGGCGACGTGATCGATGTGTTCCCGGCAGAGAATGCGGAACAGGCCGTGCGCATCGAGATGTTCGACGACGAGATCGAGCACCTGACCGTGTTCGATCCGCTCACCGGCCACATGCGGCAGAAGCTGGCCCGCTTCACGGTCTATCCCTCAAGCCACTACGTGACCCCACGGGCGACGGTGCTGAAGGCCATCGAGACGATCAAGGAAGAGCTCTCCGAGCGCGTCTCCCACTTCCACCGGGCGGCCAAGCTGGTCGAAGCCCAGCGGATCGAGCAGCGCACCCGCTTCGACCTCGAGATGCTCACCGAGATGGGTTTCTGCAAGGGCATCGAGAACTACTCGCGCCATTTGTCCGGGCGGGCCGCGGGCGAGCCGCCACCGACCCTGATCGACTACCTGCCGTCCGATGGCCTGCTGTTCATCGACGAGTCCCATGTTTCCGTGTCCCAGGTCGGCGCCATGTACAAGGGCGACCGGTCGCGCAAGGAGAATCTCGTCGAGTACGGCTTCCGCCTGCCGTCGGCGCTCGACAACCGGCCCCTCAAGTTCGAGGAGTTCGAACGCCTCATGCCGCAGACGGTGTTCGTCTCTGCCACGCCGGCAAACTACGAGGCCGAGCACCAGGGGCAGGTGGTTGAGCAGGTGGTGCGCCCGACCGGCCTGGTGGACCCCCTCGTCGAGGTGCGGCCGGCAAGCACCCAGGTGGATGACCTGCTGCCCGAGATCAAGCGCCGCGTCGCGGCCGGCGAGCGCGTGCTGGTTACCGTCCTGACCAAGCGGCTTGCCGAGCAACTGACTGAATATCTCGGCGAGAACGGCGTTCGCGTGCGCTATCTGCACTCGGACGTGGATACGGTGGAGCGGGTCGAGATCATCCGCGACCTGCGCCTTGGCGAGTTCGACGTGCTGGTCGGCATCAACCTGCTTCGGGAAGGCCTCGACATTCCCGAAGTCTCGCTGGTGGCGATCCTGGACGCGGACAAGGAGGGCTTCCTGCGCTCCGAGCGCTCGCTGATCCAGACCATCGGCCGGGCGGCCCGCCACCTCAACGGTACGGCGATCCTCTATGCCGACCGGATCACCGACTCGATGCGCGCCGCGATGGACGAGACCGAGCGGCGCCGGACCAAGCAGATCGCCTTCAACGAGGCCAACGGCATCCAGCCCAGGTCGGTGGTCAAGCGCATCAAGGACATCATCGACGGGGTCTACGACGAGTCGGCCGAGGTGGCGAAGGCCGCCAGGGACAAGGCCTCCGTCAACTATGCGGCGATGGACGAGAAGGCGCTGGGCAAGGCCATCAAGAAGCTGGAGAAGGAAATGCAGGAGTTCGCCCGTAACCTGGAGTTCGAGAAGGCCGCTGCCGCCCGCGACGAACTCTTCCGACTGCGCCAGCGCGCTTTTGGCGCCGACCAGCACGGCTCGCCATGAGCCGAAGCCGCGTTCTTTTCGTGTGCACCGGGAACATCTGTCGATCGCCGACCGCCGACGGGGTCGCCCGGCACTGGATTCGCCGGCTCGGACTGGAGCGCGAAATCGAGGTCGATTCGGCGGGCACCACCGGTTATCACGCCGGCGAGCGACCGGATCCGCGAACCTGCAAGGCCGCTGCGCGGCGCGGCTACGACCTCGGCAAGCTGCGCGCGCGGCGCCTGGCACAGGAAGACTTCGAGCGCTTCGACCTGCTGCTGGCGATGGATGACGGCCATCTGGCGATCCTTCAGGACAAATGCCCGCCCCATCTGGCCCACAAGCTGGATCGGTTCATGGCGTACGCGCGGGAGCACGACGAGACGGAAGTGCCCGACCCGTACTACGGTGGTGCGCGAGGCTTTGATGTGGTGCTCGATCTGATCGAGGATGGCGTGCGCGGTCTGCTCGATTCCCTGTCCCGGCGTTAGTCAGGACCTGCCGGCCGGACATTCGACGGCTGTCCACGAAAAAACGGCCGGTCAGTGACCGGCCGTCTTGCAGGGCAGAGCGGGCGCCGTCAGAGGGACTTCTGAGCCGCGTCGTCGCCCTGGGTCTCGACCTGCACCAGCTCTTCCTCGGCTGCGACCTTCCGGCGGCGCGGCTTGCGGCCAAGCTGAGGCGCGGCTTCTTCGGGCGCCGGCGTCGGCTGGGCGCCGGCAGCGGTCTCGACCAGAATCAGGTCGCTGTCCTGCAGTGCGGCGCCGAGATCGACCTGCGCCGGGGCCGCCGGAGCGGCTTGCGGCGCTTCGGCTGCGGCGGGGGCCAGCGTTTCGGCCTCGCTATCCGCCTCGGTGCGGGCGTCGTGCTCCGGTGCCTCCTCGGTCGAGGCCGGGCTTGCCTCGGCCGGGACGGGATCGGCTTCGGCAGGCGCGACGGCCACGGCAGCCGTGTCGGTCACGGTGTCCGTGGTTTCGATTGCGTCGGGCCGTGTCGTGGCGACAGGCTCGGGCTCGCTGGCCGGCGCTTCCGCGATCGGTGCGGCGTCATCGCTGGCGACCGCTGCATCTGCCTCGACGGCTTCCGTCTCGCCCGCCGGGGCAGGCGTGGTCTCGACCGAAGCCTCGACCGCGGGTGCGGTGTCGGTTGCAGCCCCATCGTGATCATCGCTGGACGCAGCCTCGACGGCAGCCGGCGCCTTTACCGGCATCGGTACGTCGTCGGCACCGGTCGCGTCGCTGACCACGTCGGCGGCGACACCGGCCGCCAGGGGAAGCGGTGCATCTGCAGCGATGGCCGTGGCGTCGTCAGACGCGGCCGGGGTGTCGGCCTGAGGCTTGCCCCGGCGACGGGGGCTGCGCTTCGGCTGGGCCTCGCTCGCGTCGCCGGCGTCGGCGGTGCCTTCATCGGCGTCGCGGGCTTCGGCGTCGTCCTGGGTCGCGTCATCGGCCTTGCGGGCCTGGTCGTCGTTGCGGCGCTCGCCACCACGACGACCGCGGCGACGGCGGCCCCGCGGCTGGGATGCGGCATCGCCCTCCGGGGTCGCGGCATCGGCCGCCTCGGCGCCCTCGGCGGTCAGCTTGTCGGTCTCGACTTCCGGCTCGTTGCGATCCTTCCGGTCGGCGCGCGCTTCGTCCCGGTTGCCGCGGGACTGGCGCTGACGGCGACCGTTCGGGGTCTGCTCTTCACCCTGTCCGGCCTGCTGGCGGCGACGGCCGCGCTCGGGGCGATCCCCTTGTCCCTGCTCGCTGCGCGACTCGCGCTCTTCCTTCTGTTCGCCGCGTCCGCGGCCCTGGCGCTCGCCGTCGCGACGATTGCGGCCGCCGCGGCGATTGCCGCCATCGGAGCGACCGGAGGAGCGCTGCTCGCGCTTGGCCGGTTCTTCGGCTGGCGCGGCAACAGGGGTCTGCGCTGGCGTGGCGTCGCCACCCCGGAACCAGGAGAACATGCGCGCAATGAGGCCCGGCTGTGCCGTTTCGACCGGCGGGGGCGGCGGCAGCGACGGTGCGGCCTTGGGCTCGGAGACCGGGGCCGGCTGGGACGGCGAGATACCCTTGACGGCGGCCTCGGGGCGCGGCGGGCGCTTCTCCTTGCCGTCGGCGCCGCGCTCGATGGCCTCTTCTTCCTCGGGATTGGCCACCAGCTCGTAGCTCGGTGCGGCCACATCCTCCTGATTCAGCTGGTCGTGGCGCAGGCGCACGATTTCGTGATGCGGTGTCTCGAGATGGCGGTTCGGGATGATCACCAGATTCACCCGATGGCGCACCTCGATGCGTGCGATGTCGACCCGCTTCTCGTTGAGCAGGAAGGTGCCCACGTCCACCGGGACCTGGCAATGCACGGCGCCGGTGTTCTCCTTCATGGCCTCTTCCTCGATGATGCGCAGGATGTGGAGGGCAGAGGACTCGGTGCTGCGGATGTGGCCGGTGCCGTTGCAGCGCGGGCACGGAATGTAGCTGGTCTCGGCGAGGGCAGGACGCAGGCGCTGGCGTGACAGCTCCAGCAGGCCGAAGCGGCTGATCTTGCCCATCTGGACGCGCGCACGGTCGTAGCGCAGGGCGTCGCGCAGGCGGTTCTCGACTTCGCGCTGGTTCTTCTGGGACTCCATGTCGATGAAGTCGATGACGATCAGGCCGCCGAGGTCTCGCAGGCGCAACTGGCGGGCCACCTCTTCGGCGGCCTCCAGGTTGGTGCGCAGGGCGGTCTCCTCGATGTCTGCGCCGCGGGTGGCTCGGCCCGAGTTGACGTCGACGGATACCAGCGCCTCGGTATGGTCGATAACCACCGCGCCGCCCGAGGGCAGTCCCACCTGGCGGGAGTAGGCCGACTCGATCTGGTGCTCGATCTGGAAGCGCGAGAAGAGGGGAACGTCATCCTGGTAATGCTTTACCCGGTTGACGTTCTGAGGCATCACGTGCGCCATGAACTGGCGTGCCTGCTCGAAGATGTCCAGCGTGTCGATCAGGATCTCGCCGATCTCGGGCTGGAAATAGTCGCGGATCGCACGGATCACGAGCGAGCCTTCCTGATAGATCAGGAAGGCGCCGGTCTGCTGCCCGGCAGCGCCTTCGATGGCGGTCCACAGCTGCAGCAGGTAGTTGAGGTCCCACTGGAGCTCTTCGGCGTTGCGGCCAATGGCGGCGGTGCGCGCGATCAGGCTCATGCCCGAGGGCACTTCGAGCTGATCCATCACCTCGCGCAACTCAGCGCGATCGTCCCCTTCGACGCGACGGGAGACGCCGCCGCCACGCGGGTTGTTCGGCATCAGGACCAGATAGCGGCCCGCCAGCGAAATATAGGTGGTCAGGGCGGCGCCCTTGTTGCCGCGCTCGTCCTTCTCGACCTGGACGATCAGCTCCTGGCCGACCTTGAGCCCATCCTGGGGCTTGGTCCGACCTTCGCCGCTGTTGGCGATGTAGGAGCGGGCAATCTCCTTGAAGGGAAGGAAGCCGTGGCGCTCCGCGCCATAGTCGACAAAGGCAGCTTCGAGGCTGGGCTCAAGGCGCGTGATCACGGCCTTGTAGATGTTGCTCTTGCGCTCTTCCTTGGTGGCCGACTCGATATCGAGGTCGATCAGTTTCTGACCGTCCACGATCGCGACGCGTAACTCCTCGGCCTGCGTCGCATTGAAAAGCATGCGCTTCATTAGGATCGTTCTCCCGCGCGAACACGGGCAGGACGAACCGCGCACCTATCGTGCAAACGGGTTTCAGCAGTGAGTTGTGAGGCTCATTCCGGAATCTTGTATGCGTTCGGTGGGTGGCAGTTCGAGTTCAAGTAGGACCCGCGCGGCGAAGAAGGCTACGCCGGACCCGTTGTTCCTGCATTGCGGTGTTCGCGCAATAAAACCAGCAGTGTCAATGGAAATGCTCGTTTGCGGTAACATCGCAGCCCGTTTCCGCGGGCTGCGGGTCACTTCGATCGGGCGGGAGCTCTCAATTGGGCTCTGGGCGTTCGCCTCGCAGGGCCATTCTGCCCATGCACGCGTCAGCCACAACCAGCGTCGATCAGCGCAGAAGTATATTGCAGGATTATGGACTTGGGCAAAACACTTGCAGTGAGACGTGAGACCGTGGATGACGGATCCGCCGGTCAGCGGATCGACAACTTTCTTGCGCGCGTCTGCAAAGGCGTCCCGAAAAGCCACCTCTACCGGATCCTGCGCAGCGGCGAGGTGCGGGTCAATGGGGGGCGCGTGTCGCAGACCTACCGACTGAAGCCGGGCGACGAGGTTCGCATTCCGCCCATCCGACAGGCCGACCGGGATGCCCGCCCGGCGGTACCGGTCGGGCAGCCGTTTCAGGTGGCGTGGGAAGACGACGCCCTCCTGATCATCGACAAGCCGGCCGGTCTCGCGGTGCACGGGGGGAGCGGCGTCAGCTTCGGGGTCATCGAGCAGTTGCGCCGTCAGCGACCGGAGGCCCGTTTTCTCGAACTGGCCCACCGGCTGGACCGGGAAACCTCTGGCCTCCTGATCGTGGCCAAGAAGCGCTCGGCTCTGACTGTCCTGCATGACCGGATGCGCGATGGCGGCATCGGAAAGCGCTACCAGACGCTCGTCGCCGGGCGCTGGATGAACCCCCGCCAGCACATGCGCCAGCCGCTGCTCAAGTTCCTGACCGCCGAGGGCGAGCGCCGGGTCCGGGTCGACCGGGACGGCAAGCCGGCCCACAGCGTGGTGACTCTGCTGCGGCGCTGGCAGACCTGCTCGCAACTCGAGGTCGAACTGAAGACGGGCCGTACGCACCAGATCCGCGTGCACCTGGCCGGGGCGGGGTACCCTTTGCTCGGCGATGACAAGTACGGGGATTTCGCACTCAACAAGCAACTCGAGCGTGACGGGCTGAAGCGGATGTTCCTGCATGCGTGGCGACTGGATTTCCGCCATCCGCTCAGCGACGCGCCGATCTCGGTAACGGCGCCGTTGCCGCTTGAACTCGAGCAGTACCTGGCGGCGGTCGAGCAACGGGAGGAGCGGGACCATGGCTGAGCGATTCGACCTGATCGTGTTCGACTGGGACGGCACGCTGCTGGACTCTGCCGCGGCGATCGTGCGGGCGATCCAGGCGGCCAGCCGCGACCTGGGCCTGCCCGCACCGAGCGATGAGCGGGCCCGTCACGTCATCGGCCTCGGCCTGACCGATGCGCTGGCGTTCGCGGTGCCCGAACTTTCCGAAGCGGACTACCCCCGGATGGTCGAGCGCTACCGCCATCACTATCTGTCGTCGGATCACGAGCTGAATCTCTTCGCGGGCACCGAGGCGATGATCGCGACACTGGTCGAACGCGGCCATCTGCTCGGCGTTGCGACGGGCAAGAGCCGGGCAGGGCTCGATCGGGCGCTTTCCCATACCGGGCTCGGCGCGCACTTCCTCGCCACCCGCTGTGCCGACGAGTGTCACTCGAAGCCGCATCCCCAGATGCTGCACGAGTTGATGGTCGAACTCGGGACCGCGCCCGAGCGGACCCTGATGATCGGAGACACCACCCACGATCTTCAGATGGCCGAGGCAGCCGGCGTCGCTGCGCTTGCGGTGACCTTCGGCGCCCATCCGGCCGATGTGCTGAGGCGCCATGAGGCGCTGGCCTATATCGAGCGTCCGGAAGACCTGGGACCATGGCTCGCAGCGAACGCCTGATCTGCGCGGCCCGCGACCTGGACGACGGGGGTGCCGGCGTGCGTTTCGAGGTCCGCGTGGCAGGGCGACGGGAGCCGGCCTTCGTCGTGCGTTTCGGGGGGCGGGTGTTCGGCTACCTCAACCGCTGCGCCCATGTGCCCACGGAACTGGACTGGATCGACGGGCAGTTCTTCGATGCCGATCGGCGTTGGCTGATGTGCGCCACCCACGGTGCCATCTACGATCCTGCCACCGGGCGCTGTGCCGGTGGCCCCTGCCGTGGTGGGGGGCTGGTGCCCGTGGAGGTGGTGGAGCAGGATGACGCCGTGTTCGTCCTCGAGCGCAGCGAGGACTGAGGTCAGGGCAGGCGGACGCCTTCCGCCCTGAGCATGCGCGCCAGAGCGATCAGAGGCAGGCCAACCAGGGCGTTGGGGTCGTCACCGCGAAGCGCCTCGAGCAGTGTGATGCCAAGGCCTTCGGATTTCGCGCTGCCGGCACAATCAAGGGGGCGCTCGGTGGCGACATAGCGTTCGATCTCGTCCCGAGACAACACTCGGAAGCGCACCTCGGTGGGTACTGCCTCGAGCTGGCTGCGGCCGCTCGCAGCGTTGTGGAGGCACAGGGCCGTGTGGAAGACCACCGTTTCGCCACTCATGCGCGTGAGCTGGGCGATCGCCCGGGCCTCCGTGCCCGGCTTGCCGAAGACCTCGTTGCCGAGATGTGCGACCTGGTCGCTGCCGATGATCAGGGCGCCCGGGTGTCGCGCCGCGACCGCCTCGGCCTTGGCTCTGGCCAGACGCTCGGCGGTCTCAGGGGGCGCCTCGCTGGGCAGGGGGGTTTCGTCCACCTCTGGCCGTTCGGTCACGAAGGGCAAGCCAAAGCGCTCGAGCAGTGCCTTGCGGTAGATCGAGGTCGAGGCGAGAACAAGAGGGGGCGCCGTATTCAAAGCCGGATGCTCGCTTTACTTGAACAGCCGGAAATAATATCATCCCGCTCTTATGTCGCCATCGGGCCTCCTCGTTGATCCGTTCGCGTTCACGCGCGAATCCCGGGAAATTACCGAGCGTTGCCCGGTGGACAGCTTTGAGAGGCTAGCCGATGCCGTGCTGCTGCCGGAAGGTTCGCTGCAGGCCACGTTTCGTGGCTGGCAGGATGCCGATGGCAAGAGTTGGCTGAAGCTGGACCTGAAGGGTGCGCTGGTGCTTCAGTGCCAACGCTGCCTTGAGGCGCTGACATGGCCCGTCCAGGTGGCGAGTCTTTTCCTGCTGGTCAGGGAAGGCGACGCGCTGCCGGATGACGATCTGGAAGAAGATGCATGGGATTGCCTGCCGGTCGGCAAGCGCTTCGATCTCCGCCAGATTGTCGAGGATGAGGCCCTGCTGGCGATGCCTTTCGCGCCCCGACATGAGGAATGCAGTGCCCCGTCCCGTGCGGATGGTGGCGAGAGAGCGTCGCCGTTCGCCGGTCTTGCCCAGTTACGCAAGCCCGAGGGGCGCGGGTGATTTGTACCAAGGAGTTTTTCGATGGCTGTCCAACAGAACAAGAAGTCCCCTTCGAAGCGTGGCATGCACCGCGCCCACGATTCGCTGAGCAATCCGCCGCTGGCCGTCGAGGCCACGACCGGCGAGGTGCATCTGCGCCACCATATCAGCCCGAATGGTTTCTACCGGGGCAAGAAAGTCGTCAAGACCAAGGGCGAGTAATCCGTGCCCGATGACGGCGCGACGCCGATGGCGTACGCGCCGTTTTTGTGCCCGCGATTCGCACCACTGACGTGAGTTCTTCCCGCACGACGATCGCCATCGATTGCATGGGTGGCGATCATGGCCCCGAGGTGACGATCCCCGCCACCGAAGCGTTTCTGCGCGCCGATCGCAGCGCGTCGGCAATTCTCGTGGGCCGCCAGGATGTTCTGGAAGCGCCTTTCGGCAAGCTGGCAGATGCCTTCGGAGAGCGGGTGCGGCTTCAGGTCGCGAGCGAAGTGGTGGCGATGGACGAGCCGCCGGCCAACGCGTTGCGGGCCAAGAAGGACTCGTCGATGCGGGTGGCGGTGAATCTGGTCAAATCCGGCGAGGCGAATGCAGCGGTTTCCGCTGGCAATACCGGCGCGCTGATGGCCATCTCCCGTTTCGTGCTGAAGACCCTGCCGGGTATCGACCGGCCGGCCATTGCGACGGTGCTGCCGACGGCTCGCGGGCACTGCCATGTCCTTGACCTGGGCGCCAACGTGGACTGTTCGGCTGAGCACCTGATGCAGTTCGGCATCATGGGTGCGATGCTGGTCTCGGCGGTCGAGCACATCGATCGCCCGACGGTCGGCCTCCTCAACATCGGCGAAGAGGAGATCAAGGGCAACGAGGTGGTCAAGGAGGCGGCGGAACTGTTGCGCAAGAGCGGCCTGAATTTCTACGGCAACGTCGAAGGCACCGATATCTACAAGGGCACGACCGACGTGGTGGTGTGCGA
Organism: Rhodocyclaceae bacterium; assembly: GCA_020445665.1. GTDB lineage: Bacteria > Pseudomonadota > Gammaproteobacteria > Burkholderiales > Rhodocyclaceae > Cognatazoarcus. The sequence goes on along the minus strand of JAGRGD010000312.1, from coordinate 15,900 downwards.
CGGATTCGTCGGCAATGTGGCCCTGAAGACCTCCGAGGGGCTTGCCTCGATGCTCGCCGGCTTCCTGCGCGAAGAGTTCGGACGCAACTGGCTGACGCGGCTGGGCGCCTTGGTGGCAATGCCCGCCCTGAAGCGGTTCAAGGAACGCGTCGATCATCGCAACTACAATGGAGCGAGCTTGCTTGGTCTGCGTGGTGTCGTCGTCAAGAGTCATGGATCCGCGGATGCCTTCGCGTTCCAGCGGGCGTTGTGGCGCGCGGCAGAAGAGGCGCGCAATGACCTGATCGACCGCATCAGTCAGCGAATGGCCAGCAGGGAGAGCACCCAATGATTTATTCCCGCATCGCGGGGACCGGCAGTTTCCTTCCCGGTGATCCGGTGACCAACGACGACCTGGTCGAGCGGGGCATCCCCACCTCGGACCAGTGGATCGTCGAGCGCACGGGTATCCGTAGCCGCCACCTGGCTCCGGATGGAATGAACTGCAGCGATCTCGCCTTTGAGGCGAGTCGCCGTGCTATCGAGTCGGCCGGTGTGGCCCCTGCCGACATCGATTTGATCATCGTCGCTACGTCGACCCCCGACTTCATCTTTCCCAGTTCGGCGGCCCTGCTGCAATCGAAACTGGGGATTCGCAACGCCGGTGCGGCATTCGACGTGCAGGCCGTGTGCAGCGGCTTTGCCTATGCCCTGTCCATCGCCGACAAATTCATCCGCTCGGGCAGCCATCAGCGGGCGCTTGTGGTGGGTGCCGAGGTCTTCTCGCGCATTCTCGACTGGAAGGATCGAGGCACCTGCGTCCTGTTCGGCGATGGGGCCGGCGCGGTGGTGGTCGAGGCCGCGGAAGAGCCGGGGATCCTGGCCAGTGCGATCCATGCGGATGGGACCTACAACCCGATCCTGTGCGTGCCGGGCACCGTGGCGGGCGGGGCGGTCATCGGTGATCCGTTCCTGCGCATGGACGGCCAGGCGGTCTTCAAGTTTGCGGTCCGTGTGCTCGGTGAGGTCGCGCAGGAAGTGCTCGACGCGGCGCAGCTGACCACCGGCGACGTAGAATGGCTGATTCCGCACCAGGCGAACATCCGCATTCTGCAGGCCACGGCGAAGCGCCTCTCGATCGGCATGGATCGGGTGATCACGACGGTCGACCAGCACGGCAATACGTCGGCTGCCTCGATTCCGCTGGCGCTCGATCTGGCAGTCAGGGATGGCCGTATCCAGCGTGGCAATCACGTCCTTCTCGAAGGGGTCGGTGGGGGCTTTACCTGGGGCGGCGTGCTGCTTCGGTACTGACAGAACTCAGAAGAAATCCATCAGGGGGAACCATGGGATTTGCTTTCGTATTTCCCGGCCAGGGCTCGCAGTCGGTGGGCATGATGGCCGCCTACGGCGAGTCGGCGGCGATCCGCGAGACCTTTGCGGAGGCGTCCGAGGCACTCGGCGAGGACTTGTGGGCCATGGTCTGCGACGGTCCGGCCGAGCGGCTCGCGATGACCGTGAACACCCAGCCGCTGATGCTGACTGCGGGCGTGGCCGTTTACCGCGCCTGGCAAGCCGCCGGTGGTCCCGCGCCGGCCCTCGTTGCCGGGCACAGCCTGGGCGAGTACAGCGCGCTTGTCGCGGCGGAAGCGTTGGCGTTCGCCGATGCCGTGCCGCTGGTTCGGCTGCGGGCTGCCGCCATGCAGGAAGCGGTGCCTCAGGGCGAGGGTGCCATGGCGGCGCTGCTGGGCCTCGAGGCCGATGCGGTCCGTGCCGTGTGCGCCGAGGCCTCCCAGGGGGAAGTGGTCGAGGCCGCCAACCTCAATGCGCCGGGCCAGATCGTGATTGCCGGCAAGGCGACGGCCGTGGCGCGCGCCATCGAACTGGCCAAGGCCCAGGGTGCCAAGCGTGCCGTGCAACTGCCGGTGAGCGCACCGTTCCATTGTGCGCTGATGCGGCCGGCAGCCGAGAAGCTGCAGGAGCGGCTTGCCCAGATCCAGGTCTCTGCGCCGCAGGTGCCTGTGCTGAACAATGTCGATGTCGCCTGCTATGACGACCCGGACAGGATTCGCGATGCGCTGGTGCGCCAGGCCTATTCGCCGGTGCGCTGGATCGAGACGGTTCAGGCACTGTCCCCGCGAGGCATCGAACGGGTGTATGAATTCGGACCAGGCAAGGTCCTCGCCGGCATGACGCGGCGTATCGACAAGTCGCTCACGGGGGCTGCGATCGCCGATTCGGCGGGCCTCGAAGAGGCGCTGGTCGCCTGCAAGGAATAAGGAGTCACTGGGTACATGAGCAAGTCTCTCGACGGAAAGGTCGCGCTGGTCACGGGAGCCAGCCGGGGCATCGGGCGGGCGGTCGCCCTAGAGCTGGGTCGCATGGGGGCCTTTGTGGTTGGCACCGCAACGTCCGACAGTGGCGCTCAGGACATCGGACAGGGTATCGAGGCGGCCGGCCTGAATGGTCTTGGGCTCAAGCTGGACGTCACGGACGCGTCGGCCTGCGAAGCGGCCGTCTCCCAGATCGAAAAAGCCCACGGCCCGATTGCCGTACTCGTGAACAACGCCGGCATCACGCGGGACAACCTGGCCTTGCGGATGAAGGACGAGGAGTGGGACGCGGTGATGGAGACCAACCTCAAGGCGGTCTACCGGATGTCCCGCCTGGTCATGCGCGGCATGATGAAGGCCCGCCAGGGCCGCATCGTCAACATCACCTCGGTGGTGGGAAGTTCCGGGAACGCTGGCCAGGCCAACTACGCGGCGGCAAAGGCTGGCGTGGCAGGCATGAGCCGTGCTCTGGCCCGGGAGCTGGGCAGCCGAGGCATCACGGTCAATTGCGTGGCGCCCGGCTTCATCGACACCGACATGACCAAGGCGCTCCCGGAAGAGAGCCGCGCGGCGCTGCAGGGGCAGATCGCGCTGGGCCGGCTCGGGGCACCGGAAGAGATTGCCGCAGCAGTCGCATTTCTGGCTTCGCCGGGGGCGTCCTATGTCACCGGAACGACCCTGCATGTCAATGGCGGCATGTACATGGCCTGACCGTTTCAACAGCGGCTCGTCGGACGATGGTTCCGGGCGGGCTTTTTGGTAGAATACGCGGGTTTTTTCCTACCTATACCCGCTCACACCTCAGTCAAGGAGCAGAATCCATGGAGAACATCGAACAGCGCGTCAAGAAGATTGTCGCGGAACAACTCGGTGTGAATGAGTCCGAAATCAAGAACGAGTCGTCATTTGTCGACGACCTCGGTGCCGACTCGCTCGACACCGTCGAGCTGGTGATGGCTCTCGAGGAAGAGTTCGAGTGCGAGATTCCCGATGAGGAAGCCGAGAAGATCACCACGGTCCAGCAGGCCATTGACTACGTCAATGCGCACCTGAAGAAGTAATTACCGTAGTTCCCGGAGCAAACATTGGCACGTCGTAGAGTCGTAGTGACCGGCCTGGGCGCCATCGCGCCGGTCGGGAATACCGTTCCGGAAGTTTGGGACGCCATTGTCAATGGGCGCTCCGGAATTGCAGAGATCACCCGGTTCGATATCAGCAATTTTCCGGTCAAGATCGCCGGAGAGGTGAAGGGCTTCAACGCCACCGAATACCTCTCCCCGAAGGAAGCCCGCCGAATGGATGTCTTCATCCATTACGGCTTGGCGGCTGGCATCCAGGCCGTGCGGGATTCGGGCATCGAGGTGACCGAGGCCAACGCCGAGCGGATCGGGGTGAACATCGGTTCCGGTATCGGTGGCCTGCCGATGATCGAGGACACACACGACGATTTCCTCGCCGCCGGTCCTCGCAAGATATCGCCCTTTTTCATTCCGGGCACCATCATCAACATGATCTCCGGGAACCTCTCGATCATGTACGGCATGAAGGGCCCCAACATCGCCGTCGTGACGGCCTGCACCACCGGCCTGCACGCGATCGGTCTGTCGGCACGGATGATCGAGTACGGCGACGCCGACGTCATGGTCTGCGGCGGCTCCGAGTCTTCGGTGACGCCGCTGGCGATTGGTGGCTTTGCCTCGGCCAAGGCGCTGTCCACGCGCAACGACGATCCGGCGACGGCCAGCCGTCCGTGGGATGTCGGCCGCGACGGCTTCGTCATGGGCGAGGGTGCCGGCGTGCTGGTGCTTGAGGAGTACGAGCACGCCAAAGCCCGCGGCGCAAGGATCTACGCCGAGGTTGCCGGGTTCGGCATGAGTGCGGATGCCTTCCACATGACGGCACCGGATACCAACGGTCCGTGCCGGAGCATGATCAACGCCCTCAAGAATGGCGGCATCAACGCGTCCGACGTGCAGTATCTGAATGCGCACGGCACATCAACGCCGCTGGGCGACAAGAACGAAACGGAGGCCATCAAGCTGGCTTTCGGTGCCGACATCGCGAAGGGGCTGGTGGTCAACTCGACCAAGTCGATGACCGGCCACCTGCTGGGCGGGGCAGGCGGCCTCGAATCGGTCCTGACCGTACTCGCGGTCCACAACCAGGTGTCACCGCCGACGATCAACATCTTCGAGCAGGACCCTGCCTGCGATCTCGACTACTGCGCCAATACCGCACGAGACATGAAGATCGACATCGCCATGAAGAACAACTTCGGCTTTGGCGGTACCAACGGCACGGTGGCCTTCCGGCGCGTCTGACGTGACGCCGGCGCGGCTCAGCAAGGCAAGCCCGGCTTCGGCCGGGTTTTTCGTCCGTGGCTCGCGCCGTCTCTGGTTTGGGGTGGCCGGGCTGCACGCCGCCTGCCTACCGGGTCTGCTGCTCGTCGATCTGCCGCTTGCGTTGCGCTGCACGGCTGTCGCCGTGCTCGGCGCGTCTGCGTGGCGAGCGAGGGCGCAGTGGCGTGCGGGTGTGGGCTGGCATTTTCTGCCCGGGCCACCGCCCGAGCTCGATGACGGGCAGGTGCGCAGGGCCATCGTCGATGCGACGGTAACGGGGCCGGCCGTCTGGCTGACCTGGTCCGACGATGACGGCCGCCGCGGGCGCATGATGCTGCTGGAGGACGCCTTCGACTCCGCTGATCACTGGCGACGTGTGCGCCTCGTCCTGCGTCACGGTTTGCCGCGGGACGAGTCGGCCGCCTGACCCGCGGCTTCAACCGCGGGGCCGGAGAATCGTGTCGCGGGCGACGGGCAGGGTGTCGGGGTAATCGCGACTGAAGTGCAGGCCGCGGCTTTCCTTGCGCCTCTGGGCGCTGCGGATAATCAGGTCTGCCGTCACGACCAGGTTGCGCAGCTCGATCAGGTCGTTGGAAACCCGGAAGTTGCGGTAGAACTCGTCGATCTCCCGGGCCAGCAGGCGAATCCGGTGTCGAGCCCGCTGTAACCGCTTGTCGGTTCGCACGATGCCGACGTAGTCCCACATGAATCGGCGCAGTTCATCCCAGTTGTGGGAGATCACCACCTCTTCGTCCGCGTCGGTCACACGGCTTTCGTCCCAGCCGGGGAGGTCGGGGAGGTCGAAGGTGGTTGCGCGGGCGATCTGCGCTGCGGCGGCCTCGCCATAGACCACGCACTCGAGCAGTGAATTGCTGGCCAGCCGGTTGGCACCATGCAGGCCGGTCCAGGACGTCTCGCCGATCGCATACAGACCGGCGACATCGGTCTGCCCCTGGCGATCCACCACGACGCCACCGCAGGTGTAGTGTGCGGCTGGAACGACCGGTATCGGCGCCTGCGTGATATCGATACCCAGTTCCAGACAGCGCCCATGGATGTTCGGAAAGTGGGTGCGCAGAAAGTTGGGGTTCTTGTGGCTGATGTCGAGGAAAACGCAGTCGGAGCCATCGCGCTTCATCTCGAAGTCGATGGCCCGCGCCACGATATCCCTCGGCGCGAGCTCTTCCCGCGGATCGTGGTCAGGCATGAAGCGGCTGCCATCTGCACGCCGCAGCAATCCCCCCTCGCCGCGTACCGCCTCGCTGATCAGGAACGACTTGGCCTGCGGATGGTAGAGGCAGGTGGGGTGGAACTGGATGAACTCCATATTGGCCACGCGACAGCCTGCGCGCCAGGCCATCGCAATGCCGTCGCCCGTCGCGATGTCGGGGTTGGTGGTGTAGAGGTAGGTCTTGCCGGCACCCCCGGTTGCGACGATCGTGCTGCGCGCGCGGAAGGTCTCGACCTGGTCCGTCTCGATGTTCAGCACGTAGGCGCCCACGCAGCCAAGTTCGGGGCGACCGATCTTCGCGCCCGTGATCAGGTCGACGCCGATGTGGCGCTCGAAGACGCTGATCGACGGGTGGGCGAGGACCTGCTCATTCAGTGTCTGCTGCACGGCCGCGCCGGTGGCGTCGGCGGCGTGGATGATGCGGCGGTGGCTGTGGCCGCCCTCCCGGGTCAGGTGGAATCCCAGGTCCGCGGCATCGTCGCGCGTGAATGGGACGCCACGCTGAATCAACCATTCGATGGCGCGTCGGCCGTTCTCGACCACGAACCGCGTTGCGGCGACGTTGCACAGCCCGGCGCCGGCGACACAGGTGTCGCTAACGTGGGCGTCCACATCGTCGGTGGAGTCGAGCACGGCGGCGATGCCACCCTGGGCCCAGTTGGTCGCGCCGTCGGACATGCCGCGTTTGGTGACAATGGCGACGCGATGGCTGTCGGCCAGTCGCAGCGCGGCAGACAGGCCGGCGAGGCCGCTACCCAGTATCAAGACGTCGAAAGTTCTCACCAGTGGCCCGTGGCAGCGGGGTATCCCGAAGCCGGCAGTCTAATTCAACGCGGCTGGCCGGAAAACTGCGATGCGCTTGTTTCGGGTCAAGGAAAACACCTATGGGGATAAGGGATATGAACTATTCGGAAGCGCCGCAGTCAGTGACGTCAGATCACTTGCAAACGGGCTGGGGAAGCCCATGGTTTATAATCGGCGGCCTTGTGGCGCCGCGGGCGTCGCGAACCCACAACCGATCCGAAATCCGCTCCCCCATCCATGAGTGACCGTGAAATTGATCAGCGTCTGGTCGAGCGCGTGCAGCGCGGCGACAAGCAGGCATTCGGCCTGCTGGTGTCGAAGTACCAGCGGAAACTGATGCGCCTGCTGTCGCGCCTGATCCGCGACGCCGGCGAAGTGGAGGATGTGGCGCAGGAAACCTTCATCAAGGCCTACCGGGCTTTGCCCTCGTTCCGGGGTGACAGCGCGTTCTACACGTGGCTCTACCGGATCGGCATCAACACCGCCAAGAACTACCTGGTCAGCCAGGGGCGGCGGGCGCCGACTTCGACCGGATTCGATTCGGAAGAGGCCGAGAGCTTCGAGGAGGGGGACCAGTTGAGGGACATCAACACGCCGGAACGGATGTTGCTGTCGAAACAGATCGGCGAGACCATCGAGTCCGCCATGCAGGCTCTGCCTGACGAGCTGCGGACGGCGATCGTCCTGCGCGAGTTGGAAGGTCTGAGTTACGAGGAAATCGCCGGCATCATGGATTGCCCGATTGGAACCGTCCGATCCCGGATCTTCCGGGCGAGGGAAGCAATCGCGGAACGGCTCAAGCCGATGCTGGAAACTTCACCTGACAAGCGGTGGTAGCAATGAGCGAACAAGTTTCTGCAGTACTCGATGGCGACGTGGATGCAGACGCACTGGCGCGTCTGGTTGCACGGCTGGGAAGCGATTCCGAACTTCGGGAACGGTGGGACACCTACTGTCTGATCGGCGACGCGATGCGGGGCGATGCCGCGGCGCCCTCGGGGCTGGTCACAGGTGTGATGGCGGCGCTCGAGACCGAGCCGACCATCCTCGCGCCTGCCCGGACCGAAGCCTCGGACGGCGCGGGCTGGAGCCAGCGCGTGTTGCCGATTGCCGCCTCCGTCATGGGCGTTGCGGTGGTTGGCTGGATGGCCATGACCCTGGGCAATGACCGCGAGGCGGCACCCTCCGCGGTCCAGTCGGTTGCCCGGATCAGCCAGCCTGAGTCCAGGCCGGTTCAGCCCGTTGCCTCGAGGCAGGCCATCGATCCTCATCGTGAGTACGTCTTCATCCACCAGGCGTCGTCGCGCAACAGTCCGCTGCCCGGCGTTGCCCAATACGTCCGATCGGTTTCAGAGGTTCAGGGCGTCGGTCGATGAGGTTCCTTTTCGCTTGGGTGCTGGCGGGGATGTTCCCGCTGCTGGCGGCGGCACAGGCGACACCCGATGCCGCCGCCCTGGAGTGGATGGCACGCATCTATTCCGCGGGCCAGAAGCTCAGCTATTCCGGGGTCATGGTCTATCAGGCCGGTGAGCGCAGCGAGACCTCGCGGATCGTGCACGTCTTCGATGCCGGTCACGAACTCGAGAAGCTCGAGAGCCTGGATGGCAGTCCCCGCGAGGTGATTCGCAAGAACGACGTGGTGAAGTGCTACCTGCCGCGTCAGAAAACGCTGATTGTCGACCAGGCGGGGAACGGGCGGGGATTCCCGTCCAGGCTGGTGGCAGCCCATGGGACGCTGTCGGAGCACTATCGCGTGAGTCTCGGCGAGATGGACCGTGTTGCCGGCCGGTCGGCCAGGCAGGTGCGTCTGAGCCCGAAGGATGACCTGCGATTTGGCCTCGAGTTGTGGGCCGATGGCGAGACCGGCCTGCTGCTCAAGGCCCGGATGCTGGATGCCAGCGGCGGCATCATCGAGCAGTTCAGTTTCACCGAGGTGTCGATCGGGGCCGAGATCGACCGGGCCGCCTTCCACAGCCAGTTCGACGGCGCGGATGGCTGGCGGATAATCGACGCCAAGGGCAGTGACGTCGCGGACGAGGGGATCGGCTGGCGGCTCGCGTCGGCTGTGCCGGGCTTCCGCATGACCAGTGCCGTGCGTCGTCAGCTTGGCGATTCCCATGGCGACGTGGTCCACATGGTCTTTTCGGACGGACTGGCCAGCATGTCGGTCTTCATCGAGCCATTGCGGGACGGGAGGGAGCCTGAACTTGGGGCGAGCCATTCCGGACCGGTCAGCATCTACGCCCGGCGGATCGGCGATTTTCTCGTCACCAGCCTCGGCGAGGCGCCACCCAAGGCCGTTCAGGTGCTGGCCGAGGCGGTCGAGGCGACCCGGCCATGATCGAGGTGCCGGGAGAGGTCATCGAACGCCAGGACAGCATGGTCCGTGTGCGGGCCGCGGCCCGCTCGGGCGGCTGTGGCCGTTGCAACGAGCCGGGCGGCTGTGGTTCGGCAAAGGTGGGGTCCATGTTCCGGGCCGAGCATGCGGACATCTGGGTCGAGGATCGTCTGGGCGTTGAGATGGGTGAGCGCGTGCTGGTCTGCCTCGATGAGGGCGTCTCGATGCAGGCCGCACTGCTTGGCTACATGATTCCGGTTGTCGGCATCGTGATCGGTGCAGCCATCGGTGTCTTTGTCGGCGGCGATGCCTCCGCGGACGGTGCCGCGGTCGTCGGTGCGCTGGCCGGGCTTGGTGGCGGCGTGCTGGTCAGCCGGTGGATGGGACGGGGAAGGCCGGTGGAGGCGGATCCGGTCCTGAAGCGGATGGGTGGCGAAACGTGCTGAGCCGTCTGCGTGCGCGCTGCCTGTCGGCGGCCCTGCTGGCGGTGGCGCTCTGCGTGGCGGTGCCCGCCGCGTCCGCGCGCGATCTGCCGGCGTTCTCGGCGCTGGTCGAGCAGAACCGGGCGGCCGTCGTCAATATCCGCTCCCACCGTTTCGACGATGCGGCCGGCGGGCCGATGCGGCCCCGATTGCCGCGGCATGGCTACGGTGAGGCGCTCCCGCCGGGGCATCCCGATCCCGGGTCCGAAACGCCAGACCGGGCACAGGGGTCGGGTTTTGTCATTTCGCCGGACGGCTACATCCTGACCAACGCCCACGTGGTGGCGGTTGCCGATGAGGTCGTGGTGCGCATGTCCGACCGGAGCGAGTACCGCGCGCAGGTGGTCGGCATGGATCGTCGCACCGACATCGCGCTCCTGAAGGTGCCGGCAGACGGTCTCCCCAGTGTCAGCCTTGGCGACCCGAATGGCCTCAAGGAGGGCGACTGGGTTCTCGCCATCGGCTCGCCTTTTGGCTTCGAGCAGTCGGTCACGGCGGGCATCGTCAGTGCCAAGGCGCGCTCTCTGCCCTACGAGAATTTCGTGCCATTCATCCAGACCGACGTCGCGATCAACCCGGGCAATTCCGGCGGACCTCTGTTCAATCTGAAGGGGGAGGTCGTTGGCATCAACTCTCAGATTTTCAGTCGCACCGGCGGCTTCATGGGGCTGGCCTTCTCCATCCCGATCGACATGGCGATGGATATCCAGGGGCAATTGCGTGAAAGCGGTCGTGTGCGCCGCGGCCGGATCGGCGTGGTAATCCAGGACGTGTCGCCTGACATTGCCGGCGCGTTCGGTCTCCCGACGCCCGGTGGCGCGCTGGTCAGCACCGTCCTGTCGGACGCGCCGGCCGGACGGGCAGGCATCCTGCAGGGCGACGTCATCCTGGCTTTCGACGGCCAGCCCGTCGACACCTCGGCGGACCTCCCCCGTATCGTTGCGGCGACGCCGCCCGGCAGTGAGGTCAGCATGTCTGTCTGGCGCGAGGGCGAGCAGAGCGAGGTGCCGATCACAGTCGGCGAATTGCGAGACGATGACGACTCGCCGGCCCCCGGGGCGGCGCCGTCACGCCAAGGCGAAGACGCCCACGACCGACTGGGACTCGTGGTCGTAGAACCGTCGCTGCTTCAGCGGCGGCAGATGAAGATCGAGCAGGGCGTGATGATCGAGCGTCGGCGCGGTGGGGCAGCCTCGGCCGAACTGCAGTACGGCGACGTGGTGGAGGCCCTCATCGTGGCTGGTCGCCGGAAGCCGGTCGCCGATCTCGACGCTTACCGGGCTGCCCTGGACGCCCTTGAGCCTGGCATGCCGGTGTCCTTGCTGGTTCGCCGCGGTCGCCATGCGAGCTTCGTTGGACTGCGCGCAGACCGATGAGTCGTGAGCTGACGGTGCTGAGCCGGCAGTGGTGCCACCTCTGCCATGAACTGATCGATGCGCTCGCCCCGTTGGCGCAGGAGTGCGGCCTGGCGGTTGAAGTCGTGGACGTGGATGAGCATCCCGAACTGGAGGCGCGATGGGGCGAACTCGTCCCGGTGGTGCTGGCCGGCGAGCGGGAGCTGTGTCATTACCACCTGGACGAACAAGCAATTCGTGCTTACGGGCGCGGAATTGGATAAAATCGTGGGCTTACCCATGCCTTGAGGGGTGCCGAACGGCACCCTTTTTGTTGGATCATGCAGCGGATTCGCAACTTTTCGATCATCGCCCACATCGACCACGGAAAATCCACCCTGGCCGATCGGCTCATTCAGATGTGCGGTGGTCTCAGCGATCGTGAGATGGAGCAGCAGGTGCTCGACTCCATGTCGCTCGAACGCGAGCGCGGCATCACCATCAAGGCGCAGACCGTCTCCCTCGAGTACAGGGCGCAGGACGGCCAGACCTACCTCCTCAACCTGATCGACACACCGGGGCACGTGGACTTCTCCTACGAAGTCTCCCGCTCGCTCGCCGCCTGCGAGGGCGCGCTGCTCGTCGTCGATGCCTCCCAGGGGGTCGAGGCGCAGACGGTGGCGAACTGCTACACCGCCATCGAGCAGGGGGTCGAGGTGATCCCGGTGCTCAACAAGATCGATCTCCCGGCGGCAGATCCGGACAACGCGCGCTCCGAAATCGAGGACGTGATCGGCATCGACGCCACCGACGCGACCCTGTGCTCGGCCAAGACCGGCCTCGGCGTGGACGCGATCCTCGAGACGCTGGTGGCCAAGGTGCCGCCACCGGTGGGTGATCCGGATGGCCCGCTCAAGGCGCTGATCATCGACTCCTGGTTCGACAACTACGTCGGCGTGGTCATGCTCGTGCGGGTTGTGGACGGGGTGTTGAAGCCGAAGGACCGCATCCTCCTGATGTCCACCGGCGCCCAGTACCCCTGCGACCAGGTCGGCGTGTTCACGCCCAAGTCGGTCGGCAGGCCGCAGCTGGCGGCCGGCGAGGTCGGCTTCGTGATTTCGGGCATCAAGGAACTCGACGCCGCCAAGGTGGGCGATACCGTGACGCTGGCGACGCGCCCGGCGAACAAGCCTCTGCCCGGTTTCAAGGAGATCAAGCCCCAGGTGTTCGCCGGACTCTATCCGGTGGAGTCGAGCGAGTACGACCAGTTGCGCGAGGCGCTCGAGAAACTCAAGCTCAACGATGCGTCCCTGCAGTTCGAGCCGGAGGTGTCCCAGGCCCTGGGCTTCGGATTCCGTTGTGGCTTCCTTGGCCTGCTGCACATGGACATCGTGCAGGAGCGCCTCGAGCGCGAGTTCGACCAGAACCTCATCACCACGGCGCCGACGGTGGTCTACCAGGTGGTCAAGAACGATGGCGAGGTGCTCGAGATCGAGAACCCCTCCAAGTTGCCGGACCTGGGCAAGGTCGCCGAGATCCGCGAGCCGATCATTCGAGCCACGATCTTCCTGCCCCAGGACTACGTCGGCCCGGTGATCATCCTGTGCAACCAGAAGCGCGGCGTGCAGGTGGACATGCGCTACCACGGGCGCCAGGTGCAGCTGGTATACGACATGCCGATGAACGAGGTGGTCATGGATTTCTTCGACCGCCTCAAGTCGGTGTCGCGGGGCTACGCGTCCCTCGACTACGAGTTCAAGGAATACCGCACCGACGACCTGGTGAAGCTGGACGTGCTGGTTGGCGGCGAGAAGGTGGATGCCCTGTCGATCATTGTCCACCGGGCCAGCGCCCAGGTACGCGGGCGCGAGCTGGCGTCACGGTTGCGCGGGCTGATTCCGCGCCAGATGTTCGACGTGCCGGTTCAGGCTGCGATCGGCTCGCACATCGTGGCGCGGGAGACCATCAAGGCCTTGCGCAAGAACGTGCTCGCCAAGTGCTACGGCGGCGACATCACCCGCAAGAAGAAGCTGCTTGAGAAGCAGAAGGAAGGCAAGCGCCGCATGAAGCAGGTGGGCAACGTGGAAATTCCCCAGGAAGCCTTCCTCGCCGTGCTGCGTACCGACGACAGCAGCAAGTAGGGGCGGAGGACGCTCCACCAACGGGATCCAACGTGAATTTCGCACTGATACTTTTCCTGCTGCTGGTCGTGACCGGCATCCTCTGGCTCGCCGACGTGCTGGTCGCGCGCAAACGGCGGTCGCCAGGCGACGCGCAGCCCTGGTGGGTGGAGTGGGGCGCCAGCTTCTTTCCGGTGATCCTGATCGTCTTCTTTCTGCGCTCTTTCCTGGTCGAACCATTCAAGATTCCGTCCGGCTCGATGATCCCGACCCTGCTGGTCGGCGACTTCATCCTGGTGAACAAATACACCTACGGCATTCGTCTGCCGGTGATCAACAAGAAGATCTACGACATGAATTCGCCCCAGCGGGGCGACGTAATGGTCTTCAGATATCCCGTTGACGAGTCGATGGATTACATCAAGCGGGTCGTCGGCCTGCCCGGCGACCGTGTCGAGTACTTCGACAAGCGCCTGACCATCAACGGACAGGAAATTCAGGTGGAACGCGACGGCGAATTCCTGCACGAAGACAAGCTGTACTACTCGCCCCAGTTCGTCGAGACGCTGGGTGAGGTGGAGCACCGTATCCTGGTCGAGGAGAAGGCGCCGGCCTACGTGCCGGGGGCCCGGAACTTTCCGGGGCGCGAGAACTGCACCTATACCCGCAACGGGGTGGCGTGCACGGTACCCGAGGGGCATTATTTCATGATGGGCGACAATCGGGACGCCAGCAGCGACAGCCGGATCTGGGGTTTCGTGCCGGAAGAGAACATCGTCGGTAAGGCCTTCTTGATCTGGCTCAACCTGTCCGACTGGGGCCGAATCGGCCCATTCAAGTAAGGAGCTGGGTGACATGAAGCGACAAAAGGGAATGAGCCTGATCGGGCTCTTGCTGACGGGTGTCGGGCTGGCACTGGTCTTCCTGCTCGGCATGAAGACCGTTCCGGCGGTGACCGAATACACCGCGATCAAGCGCGTCATTCAGGCCGTCGCCGAAGGGGCCGATTCCTCTAGCGCCTCGGTGCCGGCCCTGCGCAAGGACTTCGATCTGCGTTCGTCCATCGACGACATCACCTCGGTGCGGGGCAAGGACCTGAACATCACCAAGCGCGGCGGTCACGTGGAGATCTCGGTGGCCTATGCCCGCAAGATTCCGGTCGTTGCCAACGTCAGCCTGCTGATCGAGTTCGAGGCGAGCAGCACTGGCAACTGATCAAGGCACCCGGCGGCTCGAGCGCGCGCTGGGTCACAGCTTCTCGCGGCCAGAGCTGCTCGAACAGGCGCTCACCCACCGCAGTTCCGGCGCCCCGCACAACGAACGTCTCGAGTTCCTTGGCGACAGCATCCTCAACTGCGCCATCGCGATCCACCTCTTCGAGCGCTTCGGAGAGCTGCGCGAGGGTGAGCTGTCGCGGATGCGCGCCAACCTGGTCCGGCAGGAGTCCCTGCACCAGATCGCCCTGGCGATGGAGCTGGGCAGCGTTCTCCGTCTGGGCGAAGGCGAGATGAAGAGTGGCGGTTTCCGCCGCCCGTCGATCCTTGCCGATGCGGTGGAGGCCCTCTTCGCAGCGGTCTTCCTCGATGCCGGCTTCGATGCGGCCTGCCAGGTCATTGGCAGGCAATACGTCACCCTGCTTGGCGCACTCGACAAAGTCAGCGTCCTGAAGGATCCAAAGACCGCCCTGCAGGAATGGCTGCAGGCGCGCCGCCGGTCCCTGCCGCGCTATGAACTGGTCGAAGTGCGGGGCGAAGCCCACGCGCAGGAATTCGTGGTGCGCTGTGTGGTCGAAAAGCCAGCCGTGTCGCGCGGCGGCGTCGGCACCAGCCGCCGCAATGCCGAGCAACAGGCCGCCAAGGCCTGCCTCGAGGAACTACAGGGATCATGAGCGAAACACCGGAAGCGTCCGCTTCGCCGGACTTCCATTGCGGCCTCGTCGCGATCGTCGGGCGCCCCAATGTGGGCAAGTCCACCTTGTCGAACCGGCTCGTGGGGCAGAAGATCAGCATCGTGTCCCGCAAGGCCCAGACCACGCGTCACCGTATCCATGCGGTGCTGACCGACGGCAATGCCCAGTTCGTGTTTGTGGATACCCCGGGCTTCCAGCGCAAGCACGGCAGTGCGCTCAACCGGGTCATGAACCGCACGGTGACCCAGGCCCTGGCCGATGTGGACCTGGTCTTCCTGCTCATCGAGGCGGGCCGGATCGGCCCGGATGATCGGGAGGTCGTCGAACTGCTGCCCGAGGGGGCCAGGGTCGTGCTCGTGATCAACAAGATCGACCGCTTGCGCGACAAGGCCGCCCTGCTGCCATTCATCGATGAAGCCAGCCGGCTCTTTCCCTTCGCCGAGATTGTGCCCCTGTCCGCCGAGCGTGGCAGCAATGTGGACCGCCTGCTCGAAGTCGCCCGCGCTTATCTGCCGGTGGGCGAGCCGATGTTCGACGAAGATGCCATCACCGACCGCAGCGAGCGCTTCATGGCCTCGGAGTTTCTGCGCGAAAAGCTGTTCCGCCTGCTCGGCGACGAATTGCCCTACGGCATGGCCGTCGAGATCGAGAAGTACGAGGTCGAGGGATCCCTGCGGCGCATTCATGCCGCCGTGATCGTCGATCGCGAAAGCCACAAGGGCATCGTGATCGGGCGCAAGGGCGAGAAGCTCAAGCGCATTGCCACCGACGCGCGTCGCGAGCTCGAGCAACTGCTCGAGGGCAAGGTCTTCCTCGAGGTCTGGGTCAAGGTGCGCAGCGGCTGGGCCGACGACGAGCGCGCGCTCAAGAGCCTGGGCTACGACTAGGGTCTGTGGACATTTGTATGGCGGATCGCGTTGAGACTTTGAGCCTGAGCCACAAGGCGCGGGAGGAAGGCAAGGGTGGCGGTCCACTGCGGGCTTTGCACAGCCCGCCGGCTTCGCTGGCGCGGAGCAATGCTCCGCGAATTC
>JAGRGD010000311.1 GCA_020445665.1 Rhodocyclaceae bacterium | reverse complement strand
TGGCGGTCGCGCTGTGGTCTGCTGGGTTCGAGGACAAGGCGCGCCGACGCGGCCTGGGTGGCCCCCAGGCAAGGAGGCGTAACGCGGTCAACGGGCCCAGCAGACCACAGCCCAACGGGTTGAGGCTTTGAGCCCGCGCCACTTCGTTGCGCTCGTCGCCAAGGGGGCCACCCTTGCCTTCCTCCCGCGCCTTGTGGCACAGGCTCAAAGTCTCAACGCGATCCGCCATACAAATGTCCACAGACCCTAGGCGGCAGATCGCCGCTTCCGGCTGCGCGGCGCGCGCGGGTTGTAGTCGAGACAGCGCTGAACCCAGGTGCCGAGGTCGTCGTCCTCGTCGATCGCCTCCGGCGCGATGAAAAGGAAGCCGCGCATCGGGCGTCCGGTGAAATCCATCTCGGTAGCGCCAGGTTCGGTGAGCAGTCTCGGATACTCGGCGGGATCGGTGCGCACCATCAGGCGCTCGTCCGAGATGCCGAGGCACATCTTGTCGTCGACCATGAAGCACAGGCCGCCCATCATCCGCTTCTCCGCGAAGCGGATGTGACGCTGCCCGAACTGCTGGCGGACGCGGTCGGCAAGGTGTTCGTCGTAGGCCATCGTGGTCTTCCTCTACGGAGCGTTGCGGCGGGCATCGGCGGTCGGGAGTGCGTTTGCCAGCCAGTCACTGAGCCCGGTTGCGCTTGTCGCGGCGCCGAGGCACCAGGCCTGCAGGGCCTCGCGGCAGCCGAAGTCGGACGGAGGGGCGTCGCGCCAGAGCGTGAGCTGCCTGTAGCGCAGCCAGTCGGCGCGGGGTAGATCGGCGCTGAATCCGTGCGGCAGGCGTTTCAGCTCGGGCGGTTCGAGCCGCCAGCCATCTGAGCGCAGGTGTCGAATCTCGCGTTCGAGCGGAGCGCCTTCGTCGGCAATCAGCCCGGTGCGCCAGGCGGTGAGCTGCCCGGCGTCGAAGCCGAGGCAGCCGACACCGAAGCGCACCTGTGCCGGCTCGATCGACAGGTAATAGCCGGGCGCTTCGCCATCGCTGTGGAAGGCCATGCGCAGCCAGGGATGGTAGGGCGCTGCGTCGCGGGCGAAGCGCATGTCCCGTGCGATGCGGAAGATCCGTCCGCTCACCGGGCGCTCGCGCAGGGCGCCGAACGCCAGGCGCAGCGCCTCGAGGCAGCGCTTGCCCGGATCGGCCACGTCGTGCGCATGGCGCTGCTTGTTGGCCTGGAACCAGTCGCGGGTGTTGTGCGCGTCGAGCTCGGTGAGGAATCGGGCCGCCGTCGCCGGCCAGTCTGGATCAGGGCAGGCCATGCTCAAGCCGCCTGGCGAACTTGTCGAGGGTGCCGTTCCAGCCGGCCAGGTGCAGTTCGCAGACTGCCGGCGTCGCAAAGCGCAGGTGGCGCAGGTGAACGCGGGTACCGCCCGGCACCTCCGAGAAATCGACGATGACCGTGGTCTCGACGCCGGCGTCGGGGAAGGGCGGTGCCCAGACCCAGGTGAACATCAGCCGCTCCGGGCGGCGGACTGTCAGGTAGGTGCCTTCCACCCGCTTGCGCGGCTCGCCGGCCTCGACGAACTCGATCCGGTAGTGGCCACCCTCGCGCAGGTCGACGCATACCGATTCGGCGCGGATGGCCTCGGTCGGCCCCATCCACGCGGCCAGCGCCTCCGGGCGGGTCCAGGCGTCGAAGACCCGTTCCCGCGGATGGGCGAAGACCCGTTGCAGTTCGAGCTGCAGCGTGTCGGCGGCGGTGTCAGTCATCGGTGGCCTCCATCCGGTTCAGGTAGGCATCGAGGGCATCGAAGCGCGTGCGCCAGAAATCGCGATGACGCGCGACCCAGTCGAAGGCCTCCGCCAGCGGCGCGGGCTCGAAATGCAGGCGGTGCACGCGGCCTTCGCGGTGGCGGGCGAGCAGGCCGGCCTGCTCCAGGATCCGCAGATGCTTGGTGATCTGAGAAGGGCTCTCCGCGAGACCCCGGGCCGCCTCGCCCACGGACAGGTCCGAGGCCGCGAGGCGTTCGAGGAGCGTGCGCCGCACCGGGTGCGACAGCGCAAAGAAGGTCTTGTCCATGATGCCTCTTTAATACACCCGAAGGTGTACTATAGCGCGAATCGAAGCGTGGTCAATCGGTCTCTGGCACGTGTTGGGCTCGGGCTGGCGACGCCGCAGGAGCGGATCCGATCGATGGCAGGGGTGATCGCGCAGAGGTGCGCATGCCCTCGCCGTTGATGGCGCTGGCCGTTCATCGGCGCGCCGGGAATACGCCGCAAGCCTGACTGTTGATGCGGCAGGGAGGTGCGATTTTGGGGGTGCGATTGCGCGTCCCGGTACCTTCCGCACCGCAAGGAGAGAGCGATGAAGATGCGATTGCTGTTGCTGGCCGTAGCGGCCGCCCTGTCGACCAGTGCATGGGCGCGCCACTGCCCGAAGGACATGAAGGCGATCGACGCGGCGCTGGCGGGGCACCCCCAGGTGTCCGAGGCACAGATGAGCGAGATCCGGCAGTTGCGTGCCGAGGGTGAGGCGCTTCACAAGGCGGGCAAGCATCCGGAGTCCGAGGCGGCTCTGGCCAAGGCCATGAAGATGCTCGGGATCTGATGGACGCCTATACGAGGCCGGCCGCCTTCGGGCGGCCGTTTGCCGTTTACGGGGTTGGCCGTGCCGCCATGTTGTCGAGGAAGCGGGTGATGTGATCAAGCACCTCCTGCGGCCGCTCCCGGTGGGGAACGTGGCGGGTATCGGCCATCACCTCCACCCGCGCCGGCCCCCCTGCCAGCTCGCCGATCAGTTCGGGGTGGCGGGTCGATCCGTACTCGTCATCGACGCCATGCACGGCCAGCACCGGGCAGCGCACCTGCGGAAGCACCGACCGCAGCGACCAGTCGGCAAAGCCGGGGTCGAGCCAGCAGCCGGTCCATGCGTCGAAGACCCAGTCAGCCTTGTCGCCGTGATAGCGGGCCAGGCGCTCGCGCTGCGCCGGATCGGTGAACAGGGACTGGGCACTGCGGATGCCGGCAACGGTCCGATCCTCGACGAAGACCTGCGCTGCGATGGTGATCAGCCCCTCGCAGGATCGTCCCGCCCCGGCCGCGCAATGGACCGCCATGCCGCCCCCGACGCTGTGGCCGAAGGCGACGAAGCGGGCCAGACCGAGTTGCTCGCGCAGGGCGGGGAAACCGGTCCGGGCCTCATCGGCGATGAAATCCAGCGCCGGGCGGCCGGCCCGGGCGTCGGAGCGGCCGAAGCCGAGGCGATCGTAGGCGATCACGCGGCGACCGGTGGCGGTCGCCAGTGCCTCGGGGAAGTCGCGCCACAGTGCAACGCAGCCGAGGGAGTCGTGCAGCAGGGCGATGGGTGCGCCGCCGGCCGGGTCGCCCGCGGGCGTCCAGCTTCGGGCAAACAGGCGCCCTCCGGGGAGCCGGATCCAGTGTTCGTCGGTGGTGATCGATGGGGTGGTGCTGGGGGGCATGGTCTGGCGGGCGACTGTGGTTGAGACCACGGTAACGTTCACGTCAACGGCAGGGCAAGTCGCGCGACCCCCTGCCGGCTCGCGGGATGGTCAGACCATCGCCCGCTCGAGCCAGCTTCGCACCGTCTCGAAGAGCTGGTTGGGGTCGATCGGCTTGGCGACGTGGTCGTTCATGCCGGCCGCCAGGCAACGCGCCCGGTCAGTGTCGAAGGCGTTGGCGGTCAGCGCCACGATGGGCGTTTCCCGATTGCGCGAGTCGTGGCGGATGTCGTGGGTGGCGTCGATGCCGTTTCTGCCCGGCATCTGCATGTCCATCAGGATCAGCGCGTACTCCGTTTCGCGGGCCATGGTCACCGCAGCGTCGCCGTTCTCGGCGATCTGCACCGTCAGTCCGGCGCCGGAGAGCAGGCCGCTCACGACCTCCTGATTCACCGGTTCATCCTCGGCCACGAGCACCTGCAGGCCGGCAAAGCGATCGCGGAGGACCTGCTCTGCGTCATGGCCGGCAGGGACGGCCTCGTCTCCGAGCGCGTCGGCGGCGAGGTCGAACTCGGCCGTGAATGCGAATACGCTGCCCACACCGGGCGTGCTGGTGACCCCGATCGTGCCATGCATCAGTTCCACCAGGCGCCGGCAGATCGCGAGGCCGAGGCCGGTGCCGCCGTACATCCGGGTGGTGGAGCCATCGGCCTGCTCGAAGGGGGTGAACAGCCGCTCCTGGTCCTCGGGCCGGATGCCGATGCCGCTGTCCTCGACCTCGAAGTGCAGGGTGGCCGTGTTGGCGGTCTCCGACTCGAGCCGCGTGCGAATGACGATCTCGCCGCGCTGACTGAACTTGATTGCGTTCGAGGCCAGATTGGTGAGCACCTGCCCGAGGCGCAGCGGATCGCCGAGCAGGCTGCGAGCGCGCAGGACAGACGGCAGTTCGATGCGCAGGGGCAGTCCGCTGCGCTCGGCCTCGGGCCGCAGCACGACCTGTACGCCGTCCATGACCGACGCGAGCGTGAAGCGGGTGTGCTCGAGCACCAGCCGATCCGCCTCGATCTTGCTCAGGTCGAGGATGTCGTTGAGCACGTGCAGGAGGCGCTCGGCCGAGAGCTTGGCCTTGTCCAGCTGCACCAGGCCCTTCGGGTCGGCCATGCGGCGCCGGGCCAGTGCGATCATGCCGAGCACGCCATTCATCGGCGTGCGCAGTTCGTGGCTCATGTTGGCGAGGAACATCGATTTCGCGCGGCTCGCCGCCTCGGTCGCGTCGCGGGCCGAGGTGAGATCCGTCACATCGAAGGCCAGGACAAAGAAGCCGACCACCTGGTTCTCTTGCTGGTCCGGCACGTAATGGACCTCGGCCCAGCCATCGCGACGGTCGTTGCTCGCGGCCTTGAGCGGCACCATGAAGTGCTGGGATTCGCCGGCGAAGACGCCCTCGACCCGGGGGCGAATTCGCTCGAACAGGGCTGGCGGCAACACGGCTCGCATGTCCCGCCCCTCGACCGTGCCGGTCTCCTGGCCCAGCCATTCCTCATAGGTGGGGTTGGCAAACCGATTGACGTAGGTGCGCTCCCAATAGGCGACCGCCCCCGGGATGCTGTTGAGGATGATCTCCAGTTGCCGGCGCTGCCGGCCAAGTTCCTCGGTGCGGGTCTCGACCAGCGCCTCGAGCGAGTCGCGGTAGGCCGACAGCTCCCGCTGGGCCTGCTTCTCCTGGGTGATGTCGCGCCACTGGCAGTGGATGACCCGACGACCGCGCAGGCCGATCGCCGACAGGGTGACCTCGGCGATGAAGGTGGAGCCGTCGAAGCGGGTGTGCTCCCACTCGAAGCGATGGGCGCCGCGCTCGAAGGCCAGGTCCATCATGCGCTGCGCCTTGCCGAACGACTCTTCGCCGTCCGGCTGGATCGGCGGTGACAGGCGCGAGGGGTGGGCGCCGAGCAGCTCGGTCTTGCCCGGATAGCCGAGCAGCGCAACCGCCGCATGGTTGCACTCGACGAACTGGTAGTTGTCAATGATCCAGACCGGATCGGGGGAGGACTCGAACAGGGTCCGGAAGCGCTGCTCGGATTCCTGCAGGTCGCGTGCGTCGCGCAGCTTCGCCGAGACGTCTCGGGCGGAGTAGAACATCAGGCGGCGGCCCTGGAGGACGAGCGCGGTGCCGCTGATCTCCACGTCCACCGTCTCGCCATTGGCGCAAAGATGGCGGGTCTCGAACTGGACCGTTCCGGTGCTGGCCAGGTCGCGCTCGAGCCGCAGCTCCGCGTCCCCGAGGGCTTCGCGCGTGATCCAAGCGGACAGGGTTTTGCCCAGCAGGGCTTCACGAGAGCGGCCAAGCATGCGGCAGAACGCATCGCTGGCATCCACCAGCCGGCCTTCTGCATCGAGGACATGGATGCCGTCGCTGGCATTCTTGAGCAGGGTGCCGCTGCGTTCGGTCTCGAACTTCATGCGCTCGGCGGCCCGCCACAGCAGCCACAGGGCCAGGCCGGTGGCGACGACGAAGCTCGCGAGGCCGGCCAGGGCATGGGTCCGGAGCTGCCGCCAGGGTTCGAGGTAATCGTTGGCGCCCCGCCCCGCCACCAGGTGGAAGGGCGCGTTCTTCAGGCGGCGGTAGGTGCTGATCCGCTCGATGGCGTCGGCGGTGAGGGTCGCGTGGAAGGTGACCGCGTCCTCGCCCGAGGCGATCGCGCTGGCGAGTTCCGGCGAGAACCGGTCCGCGCCAAGGCGGGCATTGGGGTGATCCGATTCGGGAAAGCGGGCGATCAGGCGGGCCCGGGAGTCGCGCAGCAGCACGATGCCCTCCGGCCCGGTGTCGAACTGGCCGAGCAGGCGCTGAAAATAGTCCACCGGGATGGCGATCGAGACCACCCCGCCGAAGCTGCCGTCGGGCGCCCGATAGCGGCGAGCGAACGAGATGACCCAGATCTTCGAGACCCGCCCGTAGATCGGATCCGTCACGGTCAGACCGGCCTCGGCGTCGGCGCGCTGCCGGGCGAAGAAGTCCCGGTCGCCCCAGGAGGCTTTGGAATCCGGTGGGACATCGCGCCCGAAGATCACCCGGCCGGAAGCGTCGGCGACGCGGATGCCCGAGGAGTGGGCCAGGGCATCCTCCTGGGCGATGAGCAGCGGATTGATCACGGCACCGTCCAGCCGGCCGTTGCGGCGCAGGTCTGTCTCGAGCTGGTAGACAACGCCCTTGAGCACCAGGTCGAAGGCGTCGACGCTGCGCGAGATGCTCTGGTCCGCCAGCCGGGCGAGGTTGCGGGATTCGAGGGTCGCCCGGTTCTCGGCGGTGGCCCGGCTCTGCTGCAGCAGGTAGGCGACCGCGAGGCTCGCGCCGACGCAGAGGAGCAGGAAGGCCAGCCCGATCACCAGCTTCAGTCGCGGAAACGCGACCAGATGATCGGTCAGCTTGTCGCTCATGGCCTGCGGTGCTTCCTGCGTCATCTCGCGGCTCGTTCCGGCTTTCGTCGCATGTCCCCGCCGCGCCCGGCGGCAGCAGAGGGGGCAAGGGCCAGGGTCAGTCTACGGCAAGTCGCTCGGCCTGCTTGAGAGATTGCCGGGTGGCGTCGTTCGGCAGGAGCCCGGGCGTCCCGTCGGTAACCGCGGGACGGGCGATTGCGGTGCCGCGGGCCTGCGGCCTATGCTTTCGCCTCTCCCTGATACCGCTAGGGTCTGCGGACATTTGTATGGCGGATCGCGTTGAGACTTTGAGCCTGTGCCACAAGGCGCGGGAGGAAGGCAAGGGTGGCCCCCTTGGCGACGAGCGCAACGAAGTGGCGCGGGCTCACAGCCTCAACCCGTTG
>JAGRGD010000310.1 GCA_020445665.1 Rhodocyclaceae bacterium | reverse complement strand
TTGCACTGGCCGGGGGCGCACCATCGGGTGGCGCCGGTCAGGAGAGCCGGGTTGGGTGGCGACGCCCGCGCCCCGGCGCTGGGTTGCTGGCCGCCCTCAGAGGCGCGACAGCAGGTCCATCTTCTTGGCCGCAAACTCCTCCTCGCTGAGGAAGCCCTTGGCCTTCAGGTCGCCGAGCTTCTCGATCGCCGCGAGGATGTCGTTGCTGCCGGCGCCGGCAGGGGCGGCGGGCTCGTGGGCCGGCGCCGGCTGGAACCCGGCCTGCGGCGCCGGTGCTTCGACCGGCTGACCGTTGCGCGAGACGAGGGGAAGCGAAGACAGGATCACGGTGCCGTACTGGCTGCCGAAGGTGATGTCGCTGCCGTAGCCCTGCTGCTGCGAGAAGCCGCCGATGTTGTGGTCGAGGGTGTCGTAGATCCAGACCTCGCCGCCGGTCTTCACGGCCAGACGTCGGGCGTTGGCGAAGTAGGCGTAGCGCACGTTGTTCTGGGCGCCGGTGGCGTTCGGGGCGCCCAGGTCCTGGGGCCACCAGTTGTCCTCGGGGTCCGGCACGAAGAGGCTCGACGGACCACGCGGCGCGCCGCTGCCCTGCTGCTGATAGCCACCGCCGCTCTGGCTCTGGGACTGGAAGCTGCCGGACTGGAGCAGGCCCGGCTGGTTGGCCAGCAGGTTGCCGATCTCGCTGCACAGGCTGTCGACCCGGCCCTTGAGGTAGTTGTTGAACATGTCGCCGAGCATGATCATGCCGCCGCTCATCCACTGGCCGGAGCCGCCGAATTCGCCGTGGCAGAACTGGGCCTGGGAGCCGTTGCCGTTGAGCACGGCGAACAGCATGTGGGTGACGGCATCCTGGCTGAAGCCGTGTCGCTGGGCCAGATCGTTGACGATCGACTGGCCCTGGGGAGTCAGTTGTTGCATGGTGGTTTCCAGCTGAATCGGGTCGGGTCCGGCGTGGGGCCGAGGGGCCGCGTGCGGCGGTGGCGCCGGGACTGCCGACAAGGGGGGCGCGGCGGTCGGAATCCGCCCTGCGCCCATGAGGCCCCGCACGCGCGGGGGCCGAAGAGGGGCGATCCTACCACCGTGGCGTTGCCGCGCCGTGACCGCCCGTCCGGCGCACGGCGATTTCTCGCCCGGATGCCGCCTTGCTCAGCCCTTCACGCAGACCACCTGACGCAGGGTGTGCACCACCTCGACAAGGGTGGCCTGCGCCGCCATGACCGCGTCGATGTCCTTGTAGGCCATCGGGATCTCGTCGACCACGTCGGCGTCCTTGCGGCACTCCACGTGGGCGGTGGCGCGGACCTGGTCTTCGACCGAGTAGCGCTGCTTCGCCTGCGTGCGGCTCATCGCGCGGCCGGCGCCGTGGCTGCAGGAGCAGAAGGCGGCCTCGTTGCCCAGACCGCGGACGATGAAGCTCTTCGCCCCCATCGAACCGGGGATGATGCCGAGTAGGCCCTTGTGGGCCGCGACGGCGCCCTTGCGGGTGACGAGCACCTCCTCACCGAAGTGAGTCTCGCGCTGGACGTAGTTGTGGTGGCAGTTGACGGCCTCGAGGTCGGCGCGGAACGGCTTGCGGACGACGCTGCCGGCGGCTTCGATCACGTGGCCCATCATCAGCTCCCGGTTGCAGCGGGCGAAGTCCTGGGCCCAGCCGACGGCCGCGACGTAGTCGTCGAAGTGTTCGCTGCCTTCGCGGAAATAGGCGAGGTCGCGGTGGGGCAGGTCGGCGATGTGGTGGCGCATGTCGGCCTGGGCCAGTTCGATGAAGTGCCGCCCGATCGCGTTGCCGACGCCGCGCGAGCCCGAATGCAGCATGAACCAGACGCGGTCGGCTTCGTCGAGGCAGACCTCGATGAAATGATTGCCGCTGCCCAGTGTGCCCAGGTGCGTGTAGTGGTTGCTGCGCTCGAGCCGCGGGTACTTCTCGGTGAGCCGGCGGAAGCTGCGCTGCAGTTGGCGCCAGCTGGCATCGACCGACGCCGGCGGGGTCGCCCAGGCGCCCCGGTCGCGTTTGCCCGGCGTGCGGCCATGGGGCACCGCGCGCTCGATGGCCCGCCGCAGCCCTGCCAGGCTGTCGGGCAGGTCGCCGGCGGTGAGGGAGGTGCGCACCGCCATCATCCCGCAGCCGATGTCGACACCGACTGCGGCCGGGATGATCGCGCCCCGGGTCGGGATCACGCTGCCGATGGTCGAGCCCTTGCCGAGGTGCACGTCCGGCATCACGGCCAGGTGGCGGAAGATGAACGGCATCCGGGCCGTGGCTTCGAGCTGGGCCCGGGCCGCCGGCTCGACCGGCACGCCGCGGGTCCACAGCTTGATCGGCGCGCAGCCGGCCGCTTTCAGGGTGTCGTAGCCGTCGGGGTTGCGGTGCATGACGGTGTGTCGCGAGCTCGGGCTGCGGGGAGGCCGTGGCCTACTCGCCCGGCTTGTCCGCTTCCTCGAGCAGATTTTCGAGATACGACAGGCGTGCCAGCGAGAGGTCGATCTTCTGCTTCAGGTCGTAGTCCACCTCGGCCAGCAGGTAGAGCAGGCTCTCGTGGAAGAAAACCCCGAAGCTGTCCATGTAGCGCAGGCGGTAGTTGCGGTCCAGCACCAGGTTGTCGACGCCGTAGAGGTCGATCACCTTCGGGTCGTCGGTGTCGCGCCAGCGGTGCGCCGCGGCGACGAAGGTGCGCAGGGCCTCGCGGGTCAGGGTGAGGCGGCGCAGCAGCGGCACCGCTTCCGACTCGTTGTGCGGATTGGCGACGTTGAACCAGGCCCCCACCGTCTCCGAGATCGCGATGACGCTCTCCTCGCCGTCAATGCGGGTCACCGCGAAGACGGTGGCGGGGATCATGTCGCCCAGGGCGTCGTGCAGGCGCTGGTATTCGCGCTGATAAACGCGTGCCTCGCCGAAGGTGCAGGGCTGGCGGAACTTCTTGATGACCAGGTCGCTGTCGATGCGCCGGCCGTCGAGCACGAAGCCGCCGCCCTGGCGCCAGACCTGGCAGTGGTTGCCGGCGTCGGAAATCAGCGTGGCGGGCAGGCGGGCGGTGTCGAGGCAACCGATGTCGCCGGGGATCCGGTCGCTGCCGTCGATGGGGTGCGGCGTGTTCAACGGGCCCTCCTGCAGGTTCCTTCGGGCCAGTATAGAGGCATTCGTGTGGGGGACCGCGGGCGGGCGCGGACGCCGCTGCCGCTCACGACCCGGGCGGGATGCTGCCCGGCGACGCGACCGGGGCGACCCCGAGCTGGACCGGCCGCTGGCGCAGCGCCCATAGCACGCCCGCGACCAGCAGCCCGATGCCCACCGCAGTGAGCAGCGGCGGCCAGCTGCCCCGCAGCGCGAAGGCGTAGGCCAGCGCCGCGAGGGTCTCGAAGACGATCAGCTGGCCGACCAGCGCGGTCGGCAGCCGCTGGCTGGCCTCGTTCCAGCACAGGGTGCCGAGCCACGAGGCGAGCAGGCCGATACTCACCATTAGCGCGAGGAAGGCGCCCGGGCGCGGCCCCAGCGGCATCGGAAACGGGTCGCCCACAATGCCGAACCACAGCCAGGTCGCCAGGTAGCCAACCAGGGCGAGGGGGAGCGTGGCCAGGCCCTGGGCCGTTGCCCAGGCGCGGGGATTGCGGCCGGGGTGGTCGCGCAGCCAGTCGCCGTTGCGCAGCGGATACCAGGTCCAGCACACGACCGCGCCGATGGCGAGGAGCACGCCGCCGAGCCGGGCCTGGTCGGCCGCAGCGTCCAGCTCCGCGCGATTCACGCAGGCGATGCCGGCCGCGATGGCGAGCAGGGAGGGCGCCAGCCGCCCCCACGGCAGCCGACCGTCGCGGCGGTGGTTGCGGTGATTGGCGGTGATCGCGATGACCACCGGCAGCGTGCCGATGATCATCGTCGTGAGGGGCGCGCCGATGCGCTGGATGGCACTGGCGAGGCACAGGTAGTAAGCCAGGTTGCCGACCGCGGCGAGCTTGAGGGCCTCGATCCAGTCGGCCCGCGTCAGGCGCGCCAGTTCGCGCCGGTCGAGCCACCCGAGGGGCAGGGCCACCAGGCCGAAGGCGAGGTAGCGACCGTAGGACTGCAGGCTGGCCGGATACTCGGGCAGCAGGACCGGCCCGATGAAGACCAGCCCCCACAGCATGCCGGCGGCCAGCGCGAACGCGACGCCGATGGACATGGGCGGAGCGGGCTCAGCCGCGCCGGGCCGCGGGCCGCGGGTCAGGCACCGCCACCATCGCGTCTGCCGCCATGGGCTGGAGCAAGGCCCGCGCGTCGGCCTCGCTGCGTGCGTTCAGCCAGGCCTCGTGGTCGACCGGGTCGAGCACCACCACGCTGCGCTTCTCGTCGCCCGGACGGTGGAAGCGCTGCATCAGGCGGTGATCGTCGGCGTTGATCGTCAGCATCGTGAAGGACCAGTGGGCCGCCCCCGGATCGTCCATGCGACGTTCCCACAGCCCCGCCAGCGCGAAGG
The DNA here is from genome assembly GCA_020445665.1 of Rhodocyclaceae bacterium. GTDB lineage: Bacteria > Pseudomonadota > Gammaproteobacteria > Burkholderiales > Rhodocyclaceae > Cognatazoarcus. The sequence goes on along the minus strand of JAGRGD010000310.1, from coordinate 7,683 downwards.
GCTCGCCGTCGGCCCGCTCGATGCGCCAGCGCACCGCCTTGCCCGACTCGTAGCAGGGCTCGAAGAAGGCCTCAGCGGGGATCAGGGCGAACTGGCGGCGGCGCCAGGCGTTGCGGAAACTCGGCTTGTCGGCGACGGTTTCGCTGCGGGCGTTGTAGGTCATGCGCGAGAGCTTCTTCGGCTCGCCCCAGTGGGGCACCATGCCGAACATGCCGGGCAGCCACTCCTCGGGCAAGACGTTGGCGAGGAAGGGCGCGACGCCGCCGGGGAAGGTTTCGCCGTAGGAGAACGCGGGCGGCTGCACGCTATGACCGGCAGGACCGAGGCGCTCGAGGTGGGCGTGGCGGGCAGGGTTGTAGTCGGCACACATGGAATACATCCGGGGCAGGGCGAGGGCCAGCATACCGCGGTCGGCGTCAAGTTCACCGGGTCGTGGCCGTTCTCTGTCTGATACCCACCGTCCACGGGCAGACCCCGGCATGACAAAGCGCTTGCACCACCTGATCCGGCTGATGCCGCTCTTGTTTGCCCTGGCGTTGGGCGCCGTGGGCTCGGCGTGGGGTGCCCTGCCCTGGACGATCATCGTGCCGGCGGGTGCCGGCGGTGGCACCGACCTCTCGGCAAGGGTCTTTGCCAAGTACGCTCAGAAGGTCCTTCAGGTGCCTGTCCTGGTGCAGAATGTCCCCGGCGAAGGGGGCTATCGCGGCTCGCGCCTGGTGGCCGATGCAGAGGCCGGCCGACGCCTGCTCCTCTACACCCATGCCGGCATCGTCACCAATCATCTCACCGGGCTGGCACCCTATGCCTTCGATCGCTTTCATGTCCTCGGCCAGCTCGTCTCGGATGATTCCCTGGCCCTGATGGTGCGGGGAGACGACCCCGTCACCGGGGTCGCCGACCTGATCGAGGCGGCGCGCGAGGCCCCGGGTGAGCTGCGCGTGGCGACCGAGTTCGGGGCCTTCACCTACTTTCTGATGGCGAGCCTGCAGCGCCAGTTCGATCTGCGCTTTGCGCTCGTCGAGGTGGGGGGCGACGCGGCCAAGCTGCGGGCCCTGCTGACGGGGGAGGTGCGCCTGATCCCACGCGTCGTGGTGGGGATCCGGCCTTATCTCGACGAGGGGGACGTCCGTGCTCTGGGTCTCGTCGCCGACGAGCGGCCGGCGGCGGCCCTCGACGTGCCGACCTTCCGGGAGCAGGGGGTTCCGTTCCGCTTTCCCCCGTTCCCGTTCATGCTGTTCGCGCCGCCCAGCCTCGCGGACGATTCGGTGGGGCGCTTGCGCGAACTGGTCAGGCGCGTCACCTCGATGCCGGCCTTCCGGCGTGAGATCGAGGCGATCAGCATGTCGGCGCGGTACCGGGATCCGGACGCCACCGCGGCGATGCTGAGGGCCCTGGCGCAGGATTTCGCCGCCCTCCTGCCCGAAGGCGCGAAGCGCTAGGGCGTCCGCGGTGGCGGCGCCTCGTCGCCCCTGACCGCGGCGAAAACCACCTGCTCGACGCGGCCGGTGGCCTTGTCGTACAGGAGCGTCGCCCGGTAATTGCGCGCCGGATAGTAGGTGACGCTGTCCCGCAGGAATTCGTAGGTACCCGTTGCGATCGCCTGCAGCAGCGCGACCAGTCCGATCGAGCGGTAGGCCGCGCCCTCCTTCGGCTTGGCCTCGACCGGGTTATCCGCGTCGCGAACCGCATACAGCCACTTGTCCATCCGCTCCGGGATGTTGCCCAGCGTGACGCCGGCCTCGGTCGTCACGGTGACCTCCTCGAGACCCGCCGACAGCGCATCGGAGAGCTCGTCGTCGAAGATGCGCGAATCGATGAAGCTGATCTCGGTCTTGGGAGGCGTCGGCGTACTGGCGCAGGCGGCCAGCATCATGGCCAGGAGCAGGGACAGCAGCGGTTGGATTCGGGACATGGCGGGGGCGGCGGCGATGCGGACGGGTACAGCGTAGCGTCGCCGGCGCCCGCCAGCAATGCGCAGCGCCTCAGTCGGCGTCCTCGCGGGCCAGCATGGCGCGTTTGGCGGCGCCGACCTGCGGGTGGTAGCAGTCGGCCGGCTGGGCACCCAGGTGGCCGACGCAGCCGTTGCAGTCGACGCAGGCGGGCCCGGCCTGCCCGTCGCGCAGGTGACGGAACAGGAAGGGGTCGGCGATGAAGGGCCGCCCGGCCGAGACCGCATCGCACTGGCCGCCGGCGATGGCGCCCTCCATCGCCGCCCGCGTGCGAAAGCCGCCGACGCAGATCACCGGAATCGTCAGCGCCCGGGCGAAGGCCGGCGCGTAGTCGAGGTTGAAGCCCTCGCGGCCCGGCCATAGCCGGTCGCAGACCCAGGCCACCAGCGGGCGGAAGAGACGCATGGCGTTTCTCCGGAGCCAGGGCAGCTGGGCCATGCTGCCCTCGACCATGTGGCGCAGGCACAGGCCGAAACTGCCGCAGACCATCGGGAAGCCCGACTCGTAGTGCCCGACGGTGATCTCCACCGCGTCGACACCGGCCGCCTCGAGCCGGCGCGCGATGGCCACCAGCGCCACGGTGTCGAGGCCGGCACGGAGGGGCAGCCGGTCGGCGCCGTTCATCTTGACGATCACGGGGAAGGCCTCGCCGCAGCGCGTGCGGATGGCAGCGACGATCTCGCGGTGGATGCGGGTGCGGTTCTCCAGATCGCCGCCATAGGCATCGCCACGGCGGTTGGTGTAAGGCGTCAGGAACTGGCTCAGCAGGTAGCCGTTGGCCGAATGCAGCTGCACGCCGTCGAAACCGGCGGCCTGGCAACGGCCTGCCGCGTCGGCGAAGGCGGTCACCAGGGCGGCGATCTCGTCGGCGCCGAGGGCGCGCGGCCGGGTGCCGGTGAGGAGGTCGGTGACGCCGGAGGCCGAGACCACCTCCGGCGCCCCGACGAAGTCCGGCACCACCTGCCGCCCGCAGTGGTTGAGCTGCGCGAAGATCCGCCCGCCGTGCCCGTGCACCATGTCGGTGACCCGCCTCAGCCCGGCCACCTTGTCATCGTCGTCCACACCGAGCTGGCGCGGGGCCGACTTGCCCTGGCGGGTGACGTAGAGATTGCCGGTGATGATCAGCGGCGTGCCGCCCTTGGCGAGCAGCCGATAGAAGTCCACGACCGCATCCGTCACCCGCCCCGCGGCGTCGGCGCGTGTTTCGGCGGTGGCGGTCTTGAACAGCCGCGCGGGCAGCTCGAGGGCGCCGATGCGGATCGGCGAGAAGAGTCCGGTGGGGCGGTCCGGCATCGCAGGCACCTCGATTCAGTCGGTTGTCATGCCCTCTTTGTAGCGCATCGGGCTGCGGCCGGGCGTGATCCGGACGGACGGATCGATCGTGAGGCGGACCGGTTGCACATCGACGGGCCGCCGAGTCATGGCACACTCGCAGGCGCGCGGCGGCCCCGGGGCCCCGCTGAGCGAGCTCGAGCGCAAGCACCAGGGAGCGGGATGCGGGTCTATCTGAGTTACGGCACGGCGGAACACCTCGATGCGGATGCGCTGCGTCGGGCGCTCCACGGTCAGCAGCCGGACCTCGAGGTGCTGGTGGCCGCCCGCCGCAACGAGACCGGCGTCTATCTCACCGCGCGCCTGCACGAGGCCGTGGCCTCGGCCGATGTGGTCGTGCTGCTGCTCGGTGAGCGCCTCGGCGCGTGGCAGGAGCTGGAGTATTTCGAGGCCCACCAGTGCCTGCGCGAGGCGGGCCGGCCGGCCCTGATCGCGGTGCAGCTCGCCGACCGTCTGCCGGCCCTGCCGGGACTCGCCCACGTGCGCTGCCTCGATGCCCGGGCGTTGGCGATGGCGGACGTGGTTGCGGGCATCCTGTCGCCGGGTGGGGTCACAAGCTCGCCGGACTGGCGCAGCGTGCTGCCCTATGCCGGCCTCGGCGCCCTCGAGGCCCAGGATTCGGCCTTCTTCCTGGGCCGCGAGCTGGCCGTGACCCGCCTGCTCGGCGCCCTCTCCGTCTCCCCCAATCGCGTGCACGTGCTGGTCGGCAACGCCGGCGTCGGCAAGTCGACCTTGCTCTCGGCCGGCGTGCTGGCCGCCCTGCGCAGCCAGATGTGGCCGGTGGCGGGCGACCAGCCCTGGCCCGAGCCCCTTGCTGACAGTCGCGCCTGGCCGCTGGTGCGCATGCGGCCCGGGTCGCGCCCCTTGCTGGCCCTGGCGCGGGCCTTTGTCGCCCTGTGGCGGGAGAGCCCCGGCGAGATCGACGAGGAGGCGGCGCGGTGGCGCGATGAGCTCGCACAGGGCGGGCGCTTCGCGGCCCTGCTCGAGGCCGCCCTGTCCCGGGTCGCGTTCCGGATGGATGCCGAGCCGCCGAGACGGCTGGTGCTGTGCGTGGACCAGGCTGAGGAGCTCTACGCCCTGGCCGGCGCGCAGGAGCGGCAGGTCTTCTCGCGCCTGATCGCCGAGGCGGGGGCCAGTGACGGCGCACTGGTCCTGATGGCGCTGCGGGCCGATGCCTACGGTGCGCTGCAGGCCGACGGGGCCCTTTACCCGGTGGCCCGCAGCACCGATGTCGCACCGCCCGACGCCACGTTGGTCGAGGCCCTGGTGCGGCTGCCAGCCGGCCAGCTGGGCGTCAAGCTGTCGAGCGAAGAGGCCGTCGAGCAGGTCGTGGCCGCGGCGACCCGCACGCCGGGCAGCCTGCCCCTGCTGGCCGACCATCTGGCCGCATGCTGGTCGGCGATGCAGGCCGCCCCGGCGGGCGGCGGCGTGCTCCCCCTGCAGCCCGGCTTCGTCGATATCGCGCGGCCCCTGATCGATCGCGCCGAGCGCTTCGTCGCCGCCCACCCGGGCGCCGAGGGGACGCTCCGGCGGCTGGCGACGCTGCGCCTTGCGGTGCTGCCCCGGGAGGGAGAAGTCATCGCCCGGCGCAGCCGGCGCCGCGATTGCACGGACGACGAATGGGCCCTGCTCGAGGCCATGGCCGCGGCGCCGTGGCGGCTGGTCCGCGTGAGCGGCAGCGACGAGCGCAGCACCGCCGAACTGGCCCACGAGGTGGTGCTGCGGGCCTGGCCGCGGCTGCGCCAGTGGCTCGACGATGCGCGCGAATTCATGGCCTGGAAGCACCGCTTCGAGACCGACTACGCAGCCTGGGAGGCTGCCGGCGAGGCCTCGCGGGGCGACACCCTGCTCGCTGGCCTGGCCCTCGACGTGGCTGACCGCTGGCGTGCCGAGCGCCCCGCCGACCTGAGCCCGGGCGAGCGCCTGTTCATCGACGAGAGCCGCCTCGCGGCGGAGGCCGCCGGTGCCGCGGCGGTCCAGGCCGAGCGCCGCCTGGTGCGGCAGCGGCGGTGGACCATGGGTCTGGTGCTGGCGGCACTCGTCGGTGTGGCCGCGCTGGCGGTGGTGACGCTCGAGCAGCGGCGCGACGCGGAAGCGGTGGCGCGGCGTGAGCAGCTGCTGGGCGAGCAGGCGCGACAGCAGCGCGAGGCGGCCCTCGACAAGGTCGACCGGCTCAACGCCACCCGCCTCGCGCTGGAAGCCGGGCGCCTGCTCGAAGGTGGCGGTGATACGCGTCTGCCGATCCTGCTGGCGGCCGAGTCGCTGCGTCTCGGGCCGACCGCCGACGGTGTGCTGGTGATGCGCCGTGCCCTGGCGCTGACTCCCGCGGCGGGCGAGCCGCTGGCGTGGGGCGAGGCGCCGCCGCTGTTGGCGCCCGACGGCAGCGTCGAGGTCGTGGCCAGCCATGACGGGACGCCGGCACTGTCGGTCCGGCGCCGAGTCGGCGACGCGCAGGAAACCCTGGACCTCAGCGTGTCGGCGCCCTTCGAAGGCCTCGAGCTCTCTGCCGATGGCAACTGGCTCGCGGCCATCGAAGGGGAAGGCCGGCAGCCCGTGATCTGGGATACCCGGTCCGGTGCACGTCGCGAGGGTGAAGCCGGGGTGGCCCGGACCGCTTTTGCCGATGGCGGCCGGTTCCTGCTGGCCGGCCGGTCTGGCCGCCAGCTGGCGCTGCTGTCGAGCGCCGACGGGCGCGTCATCGCGCCGCTGGGGCTGGCGGCTGGCGTGCGTCGAGTGGGAATTTCGGCCGACGGCCGCAGCCTGGTGAGCTTCGGCGAGGATGGCTGCTTCCGCGGCTGGGACGGGCCCAGCGGCCGCTCACTGTGGGTATCGCGCGCGGCACGACCCGTGGACGCCGACCCGGTCCTCAGCGGCGATGGCCAGCGCTTTGCGCAGTGGCTGACCGGCGCCGGGCAGGTCGCGGTTGGCGACGTGGTCGCCGGGACCGCCGAGCGGGCCCTGGCGGTGGACGGCGAGGGGCGCCTGCGCCTTTCCCACGATGGTAGCCGCCTGCTGTGGTGGCGCGCGCCGGTGGACGGTTCGGACGGCGAGCTGCAGCTGTGGGACACGGTGCGCGCCGAGCGCCTGCACCGGCGACCCCTGCGGGGTGGCGTGGTTGACGCGGACTTCCTGCCCGGCGGTCGCCTCGCGGTGCTCGCGGTGCGGCCGCCGGAGGGGGCCTCCGGACGCGGCTATCTGGAGCTGATCGACAGTGAGCAGGGCGCGGGGCTGTGGCGTCTCGACCTGCCAGCCGGCGCGCCCTCCCCGGTGGGCATGGACCCGGGCCTGCTGGTGCAGCCGGGCGCCGATGGTGCGCGCCTGCTGACCCGCGCCGGCGAGCTCAGCTTCGATCTGGGAGGCGGCCGCGCCGTCGTGGCCGCGGCGGCCGACCCGTCCGGGCGCTGGCTGGCGCTCGCCCGGGACGCCGGCCCGGGGCGCTCGCAGATCGAATGGCGCGAGCGCGTGCGGGGCGAGGTGCTGCGCACGATCGACGTGGACGGGCGGGTCGTCCGGCTGCTGGCCGGGCCGAGCGGCGATACGCTGGTAGCGGTGGCCTGGCGCGGCGAGCAGGACTGGCTGCTGGCCTGGGATGCCGACGGGCGGCGCATCGGCGCCCTGCCGGCGCGGGGCGGGGTCGCTGAGCTGGCCGTACTGCCTGGCGCGCCCCGGGTGGCGGTGCTCGATCGCCAGGGCCAGCTGCGCATCCAGGACCTGAGCGGCGGACCGGAGCCGGTGGCCCGCCTCGCCCATCAGGCGGTGGCGGACGACTGGGTCGCGGCGGCCGCGGCCGCCGAGGCGGTGGTGCGGGTGGGCGACACGCTGCAGTGGTGGGATCTCGCGCAGCCGGCCGTGACCGCGACGCTGGCCCTCGGCGGCGAACCGCGACAGATGCAGCTCTCGGCGCGTGGCGGGCAACTCGCCTGGCTGCAGGGCGACGGCGCGAAGACCGCGATGTGGCTGTGGCGGCCGGGCGACGTCTCGCCGCGGGTGGCCCGGACCGGCGCCGCCGACGCGCTGGCCTTCAGCCCCGACGGCCGCTGGCTGATGGTCCGCCAGGGCGGGGGTGCGATCCAGCTCTTCGCCGCACCGGATCTCGTCCCGGCTGCCCGGATTGGGCTGCCTGCCGACGCGCCTCGGCGCGCTGCCGAATTCCTCGGCGCGGGAGAGCGGCTGGCCGTCGAGACGGGCGGGGTGGCTGGCGCTGTGCTCCAGGTACACGACACGCGCACTGGTGCCCTGCTTTCCCGTCTGCCTCTGGCGGGCCCCTGGCGGCCCCTGGCGGGGACAGCAGACGTCGCGGTGCGCGGGGGAGACGACGTGTGGCGACAGGTGTCGCCGGCCAGCGCGACCGCCGACGAGCGCCTCGGCGACATCGGCCAGCCGCTGCTGCGCCGGCCGGGTG
>JAGRGD010000309.1 GCA_020445665.1 Rhodocyclaceae bacterium | reverse complement strand
CTCGAACCCAGCAGACCACAGCGCGACCGCCATACAAATGTCCACAGACCCTAGCCTCCCTTTCCGCCCGTCCGCTTCAGCATGCCCCGCTGCGGGTCATAACCCACCACCGCGACGGCAAAGAACACCAGCAGGCAGCCACTCACGACCAGGAACGAGGTGGTCTGGAACTGTCCATACATGGCGAAGCGCACCAGTTCGACGGCGTGGCTGAACGGGTTGAAGCGGGCGGCCTGGTGCAGCCACTCGGCCCCGGACTCCTGCAGCTTCCACAGGGGATAGAGGGCGGGCGAGATGAAGAACATCGGGAAGATCACGAAGTTCATCGTGCCGGCGAAGTTCTCCAGTTGCTTGACGTGCACCGACAGCACCAGTCCCAGCGCCCCCAGCATCATGCCGGCGAGGACCAGCGCCGGCAGGGCCAGCAGCATGCCGTCGAGGGGCAGATCCACATCGATCAGCCAGGCCACGACGAGAAACGCGATGGCCTGCAGCACCGACAGCAGCGTGCCGGCCACCAGTTTCGAGAGGAGCAGGAACCAGCGCGGCACCGGGGCGGTGAGGAGCAGGCGCATCATGCCCATCTCCCGGTCGTACACCATCGCCAGCGAGGACTGCATGCCGTTGAACAGCAGGATCATCCCCAGCAGGCCGGGGGCGATATAGACCTGGTACGGGATGTAGGTCTCGTAGGGCGGGATGATCGACACCCCGAAGACATTCTGGAAGCCCGCCGCGAAGACGACCAGCCACAGCAGCGGCCGCACCAGCGCCGAGAAGAAACGCCCACCCTGGTGCACGAACTTTTCGACCTCGCGCCCGGCGACCGCACCGAGCACGCGCAGGGCATGGATCGGGGTCATCGGCGCACCCCGGCGGCCGACATCAGAACTGGCATTGGCTCTCCCGCTCGTCAAAGCCCAGCGTATCGAGGGTGTTGCTCTGGTGCATGAAGCCCTGGATCGGCGCCCGCTCGATCACTGCGTTGTGGGTCGCCAAGAGCATCGGCTGGCGCAACTGGTGGTTCCATGGCCGGTAGGAGAGGCGATGCCCCTTGAAACCGTCGATCGTGATGTCAGGTCCGAGCAGATACGCACGGATCTTCGCGAAGTCGGCGCCGCCCGTCCGCTGCATGGCCTCCACAACGGTCTTGGCCGCCATCCAGGCCGACCAGCCGGCTTCGCCCATGCGATGCTTGGCCGCCTTCTCGAAGCGGGAGTTGAGCTGCGGCGCACCGTTGCGTTCCCACGACCAGTGCCAGCCCAGGGCGGCAAGCCCCTCGGCACCGACCACCGGCCGGGCGCGCACCGTCCGGTAGGGCACGCTGCGCGCGAATTCGCCGTCGCTGTCGGCGACGAAGACCACGTCGTAGTCCTCATTGGCGGTCAGCAGCCCGACATTGCCCTTGTCCCGCTCCCGCGGATCGTTGGAGAGGATGAAGTCGCGCTTGTCCTCGATCTTGATGCCGAAGCGCTTGGCCGAGCGTTCGAAGGCCTTTGCGATCAGCGCGTCCTCCGGCAGCGGCCCCTGCAGCATCAGCACCGAGCGCCACTTGCGCGACACCAGATACTGGGCCAGCGCGTCCGCCTGCATCGCGTGGCTCGGTGCGGTGTGCAGCAGGTTGGCCTGGCACTGGGCCTGGCGCAGGGCGTCGTCGTGGGCGGAGACGTTGAACAGCAGCAGGTCGCGCCCCTTGACGGCGCCGGCCACCTCGGCCACGACCGCACCGGGCGCGTCGATCAGGAAGTAGCGGGTGCCACTCGCGGCGAGTCGCTCCAGTTCCGCCACCAGTCCCTTGCCGTCCGCCGCCCGTGCCTTTGCCATGCCCAGCTCGACACCGACCGCCCTGGCGTTGAACTTCGACTCCTTCAGGGCCACCGCCAGCCCGGCCTCGGGCTCGCCTTCGCCCTGGGCCAGATTGCGCACGTAGAGGCGATCCTCGTGATAGCGGTCGTCGCGGCTCAGGCTGAGATAGCCGAAGTCCAGTTGCGCCGCGGCCGCCGGCAGCACCATCGCGGCAGCCAGTCCCACCAGCAGGCCTCGGGCAAGTCGTCCCGTTCGCATCTTGTCTTCCACGTCAGTCATCCACGACCACCCCATAGGGTACGCGCCCGACCGGGATCGATTTCGATACGCGGCGCTTGGCGGTATCGACGATCGACAGGTCGTCCGAGAGCCCGTTCACGACGTAGAGGGTCTTCTCGTCCCGGGACAGGGTCGCGCCCCAGGCCCGCTTGCCGACCAGGATGTAGTCCTCGATCTTGCGGCTGGCCACATCCACGACCGCGACGTGGTTGGCCCGCCCGAGCGTCACGTAGGCGGTCTTGCCGTCCCGCGTCATGACGATGCCCACCGGCGTCACGTCCTCGTCACGGAAGCCCTTCGGCTTGAACGGCACCGTCCCCTTCACCGCGTTGGACTTGCCGTCGAGGATGCTCACCTGGCCGGCCAGCTCATTGGTCACCCAGACCTCGCCCCCGTCCGGCGTAATCGCGAAGCGGCGTGGCCGGTTGCCGACCGTGACGTTGGCGCGGATCTCGTTGGTCCCCACATCGATCACATGCACCATGCTGGCGACCTCCGAGGTGGCGTAGACGGTCTTGCCGTCCGGACTGACCTTGACCCCCTCGGGCTCCTCGCCGACCTCGATCTCGGCGACCTGCTCGCCGGTGGTCGAGTCCACCACCGAGATCGCCGCGTCCTCTTCCATCGAGATGTAGAAGTGCTTGCCGTCCGGCGCCACGTCGAAGGCCTCCGGGTCCTCGCCCACGTCGATGCTGCGCACGACCTCGAGCTTTGCCACGTCGATCAGGTCGATCCGGCCCGAGTCGCTCGCCACCACGTAGAGGATGTCCCGCCCGGGCGAGAACTGGAGGTGGCGCGGCCGCTCGCCGGTCTCGATGACCTTGACGACCTTGTGGTCCTTGCCGTCCAGCACGGTCACGGCGTGGTCCTTCTCGCTGCTGACGAACAGGTAGCCGGTGCCCTTGGCACACACGCTGCCCGCGAGCAGCATTGCCAGCACGGCGACAGGGGTACGAATGGCTTTCATTGCTCTCTTCCTTCCTCGGGTCATGCAGGGGTGGTTTCGGGCGCCTTGGCGGCGCCTTCGGTGAGTTGGGCAAAGGCCCCGGCCAACGTCTCGGCGCCGGCGGAGGCCACCAGCGCCGCGGGCGTGCCTTCGGCACGGACCTTGCCCTGGTGCAGCAGCACGATACGGTCGGCCGCCTCGGCCTCGTCCACCAGGTGGGAGGTCCACAGCACACCGACGCCGCGGCTCTCGCACAGGCCATGAACCTGGGCCAGCAGGGTCGCCCGCGAGCCGGGATCGAGGCCGACGGTGGCCTCGTCCATCAGCAACACGCGGGGCTCGTGAACCATCGCGCGGGCCAGCTCGACCTTGCGACGGTTGCCCCCGGACAGATCGCGCACCCGATCCTTGCGCCGCTCGAGCAGGCCCTGGGTGGTCAGCTCACGCTCAATTCGGCGGCGCGCCTCGCCGCTGCCGATCCCGTGCAGGCGGGCGTGGAACATCAGGTTGCGCTCGACCGACAGGTCCAGATCGAGGGTCGGCTGCTGGAACACGATGCCGATGTGCGCCAGCGCCCGGACCGGCGACCTGCGGATGTCGTGACCACAGATCTCGATGCGCCCGCCGTCGGCCACGAACAGCCCCGACAGGAGCTGGAACAGGGTGCTCTTGCCGGCGCCGTTCGGTCCGAGCAGGGCCACGAACTCCCCCGCGCCGACCGCGATCGAGACCCCGTCCAGCGCCTTGCGGGCGCCGTAGGACTTGGCGACGGCGTCCACCTGCAGGAGCACTACGGGGCGGGTATCAGTCATGGGCAAGGTCTTCCTGGGGGTGGGCCGCCAGCCCGGCCAGCAGGTCGGGATCGCGGGACAGCAGTTCCTCGTAGAGGCGCCCCACCTCCGGCGACTCCGGGCGGCGGGGTCGGGGCAGCGTAACCGCCTGCTCGAGCACGATGCGCCCCGGCGACGGCGACAGAAAACAGATACGGTCGGCCAGCGCCAACGCCTCGCGCAGGTCGTGGGTGACGAACACCACGGTCGTGCGCTGGCGCTGCCAGAGGGCGATCAGCATCTCCCGCAGGCGCGCCGCGGTCGGCGCGTCGAGAGACACGAAGGGTTCGTCCATCAGCAGCAGCTTCGGTTCGATGGCGAAGGCACGCGCCAGGGCCACCCGCCGCTGCATGCCGCCAGACAGGGTACCCGGGAAAGCGTGCAGGACCTCGCCGAGGTCCATGGCCTCCAGCAGTTCCGTGGCACGCGCCTCGCCGTCGCCCACCGCCTCGAGCACCAGGCAGACGTTCTGCAGCACGGTGAGCCAGGGCATCAGGCGCGGCTCCTGGAACATGAAGCCGATATCCCGGCCGCGCGCGCGGCCGTCGAGGCTCACGCTGGCGCGCGCGTCCGGATCGAGACCCCCGACAATGTTCAGCAGTGTGCTCTTGCCACAGCCGGACGGGCCGACGAGACACACGAACTCGCCGTCGCGGGCCGTCAGGCGCAGCTCCCGCAGGGCCAGGTGGTGGCGACCGCCGCGGTCGGCGTATCGTTTCTCCTCGACGTGGACCTCCAGCATCAGTGCGGCCTCCAGCGGTTCAGGCGGCGCTCCAGGGGCCGCACGGCGAGGGCTTCGATAACCAGGACCACCGAGGCGAAGACCAGCGTATAGGCGAGGATGCCGGCGATGTCGAAGAACTGGAAGAAGACATTGAGCTGGAAACCGATGCCCTCGCTGCGGCCGAGCAGCTCGACCACCAGCACGATCTTCCAGATCAGCGACAGCCCGGCACGCGCCGCGGCGAACAGGTAGGGGTAGATCTGGGGCAGGTACACCTGCAGGAACTTTCGGCGCTGGCTGACCCGGTAGGCGTGGGCCACCTGCATCAGACGCGGGTCCACGGCGCGCGCACCCTCCCGCACCGTCACGACCACGGTCGGGATCTTGTTGATCGCCACCGCCACGATCGCCGCGGTGTCGTTGAGGCCGAACCAGATGTAGCACAGGATGATGGTCACCAGCGCCGGGATGTTGAGCCCCAGCACCAGCCAGCCGTCGAGGAAGCGGTCGAGTACCGGCCAGCGCCCCATGGCGATGCCGATGGCGGCGCCGATCACCATCGCCACCGCGAAGCTGATCGCCACCCGCAGCAGCGTCACGCCCAGGTGATGGGGCAGCGCCATCGACGCCACCTCGCTGCCGATGCGCGAAAACACCACCGCCGGATAGGGCACCGTGGTGTCCTGGGCGAGCACGGCCGCCACCTGCCAGATCAGCAGAAAGGACAGCAGCGAAGCGCCACGGATCAGCGTGTCACGCTGGGGCCGCCAGCCCGCGGACCCGGATCGTTCGGAGTTCGCCAGCACGCCTGCCGTCGTCGCGCCGTCGCTGCGGCGGCTCACTGCGCCGCGGTCCGCCAGAACACGCCGGACGCCAGTTCCGTGGCCTTGCCGACCAGCGCTTCTCCGCCCTCGCGTGCCAGCACCCCGTAGGCCTGCCGTGCCGCGCGTTCTGCCTGCTCGACGCCTGCTTGCGGAATGCCGGCCCGGAAGCCCTCGCGCAGCGCGACGAAGGTGGCCTCGTCCTCGGCCTTCATCATGGGGCGCAGCCGCTCCCACTCGGCGTCCGAGTCGCGCAGGATGGCCTTGGCGGCATCCGAGGCGCGCAGAAAGCCGTCCACTGCCGCCCGGTTCGCCTCGGCCCAGTCCTCCTTGAACACCCAGCCCACCATCGGCAACTCGCGATCGATGCCGAGGCCGCCGAGCACTTCGTCGATGCTGAGCAGGCGCCGCATGCCGGCGGCCTCGAGGCGCGCGGCAAAATGCCAGAAGTTGAGGGTCGCCGGCAGTTCCCCCTTCAGGACCAGCTGGTTGAGGAGCGGCGGCGCAGCGAAGTTGGGTTCGACCAGTTCGGCCGCGTCGGTGCCGGTCTGCTGCCGCGCGTACGCGCGCAGCAAAAGCCAGCTCTTGTCGAGGGCGCCCCCGGCGACGCCCAGGCGTTTGCCCTTCAGATCGGCGAAGGTCGTCACGCCGGCGTCCGGTCGCACCATCAGGCTGCCCTCGGCACGGGAATATGGCGCAAACGAAAACAGGCGCCCTTCCGCGCGCTGGCGCGCGACCCACAGCCAGTCGCTGACGATGATGTCCACCGCCCCGCCCTGAACCGCGACGGCCGCGGCATCCTTCAGCGCCAGCGGCGTGATCTCGAGGGTGAAGCCGTTGTCCCGGTCGAGGCCATGGTGGCGGATCACGTCCAGCTCCCAATTGACCGTGCCGTACTTCAGGACACCCACGCGCAGCGTCGCCCCCTCTGCGCGGACGTGAGCAGACAAGAGGACGGCCAGAATGACGGCCAGCAGACCCGCGAGGGGCAAACGACGCAACATGGAAAGTCTCCTTCCTTGGGCGACGCCTCTATCCGGGCGCCTGCCACTGAGATGGCGGTATAACCGCGTTGTTCCCGACGGTGCAAGCCACGTGCCAACGTCGGGATATCTTCCCGAGCCCCCGGCATGCCCCGGATTCGGCCCGCCCGGCCGGCTCGCCGACGCGTCCGGATGACGCAGACTGTCTCGAACTGGGACACCTGTCCGGCACGCATGTCTCGCTCGGGCGGGCGATCTGGATCCGGGGAAGGACGGCGTCGGGAAAAATCGGGCGGCCCGCTCTGCGGGCCGCCCCTAAGCTACGCCGTGGAGGGAGAAATCGTGGATGCCGGCGGTCGGACTCGCAGCGCCATGAGAGGCGCGGATCGAGGCGCAGGGCGGTAGAGGGAGGGCCGCCCGACAACCCACATCCACGATTTTCTTAATGCATGACGCGTGCCGGAATCTCTGCCGAACGCCCAGATCCCTTGCGGGGCAAGGCATTGCGGCCGATTGCCCACGCCTGACCGGGCACCACGGGCTGACCCGATTCTGGACAGGTGCTCCAGTGCGCAGCGTTGCCGAACGTGGCGACGCGCCGCCACAAGACAGGGAGACTGAATTCGGAAGCCCCCCGGCGCGGCGCCCGCGCGAAGGCCGGTCGCGCCCTAGGGTCTGTGGACATTTGTATGGCGGATCGCCATACAAATGTCCACAGACCCTAGCGGACGCCGCTGCGCTCGACCCGGTTCCCGCCGGCGCGTCGGGCGCGGTGCATCGCCTGATCCGCCCGCCCCAGCAGCGTCGAGGCGCCGACCTGGCCGGCGCGGCCGACACCGTCACCTGCCACGCCGATACTGACCGTGATCGACGCCGTGCGGCGCCCGATCGAAACCGGCGCGTCTGCCACCTCCCGGCGCAGACGATCGGCCAGTTCCACCGCCTGGCGCAGATCGGTGGCCGGCATCAGGACGGCAAACTCGCCGGCATTCGAGCGAGCCGGGAAATCGGTGCTGCGAATGATGTGGCGAAGACGCTCGGAGACCGCGAGCACAACCGGCACCACCGCGGCCTCGCCGTAGCGTTCCTCGAGGCTGTCGAATCCATCGATCTCGATGATCGCGATCGACGACGGCGTCTCGAGCACCATCGCCCGCTCGGTTTCGATGGCGAGCTGGCGCTGGAGGCTGCCGCGGCTCCACAGGCGGGTCAAGGGATCGACTGCTGGCTCGCCCGCTGGCGGGCTCTCCAGTTGGCGGGGTGAGGGCTGCTCGTCCGCAAGCGCCTCCACGGGCGCCTCTTCCTTCGGCGGGCTCGGCGACGGGGGCAAGGAGGGGGGCTGCGCGACGCTGCGCCGCACCGTGCGCGGCTCGCCGACGTTGCGCCCGAGCAGCGTCATCAGCACCAGCGTGAGAATGCCAGCCATCGCGGTCGCGAGCGCGACGAACCGGTTGAGGTCGTGGCGCCGCTTGATCGACTGATCGCGCGCGCCCTCGAGTTCGACCCGGACATGGGCCAGCAGCGCTTCTGCGTCTTCGGTCAGCTGGTCGAGCTCCCGGTCAAAGCGCTCCATGACCACCGCCCCTTCCGTCAGGCGGGTCTCCGGCGGCCAGGTCAGCAGCGCGTCGCCCATCTTCCGCGCCACGGCCCAGCGCTGCACCATGTCGCTCAGGCGACGCTGCTCCTCCGCGTGCGCGACGGAGGTCGAGCGCATCAGGTCGCCGAAGATGCTCTCGATGCGCCCCGCCATCAGTTCGAAACGGATGCGCTCGTCGCTGCCGCCGTGGATCAGGAAATCGTTGGGCGGCATGGCGCTCTGGGCCAGCAGCAGTTGCAGGCTGCCGACTTCCTCGAAGCGCGCCTGGATCTCGTCGGAGATGACCTGCAGGTCGTCCTGCATGGGCCCGTACACCCAGACGTTCGCGAACACCAGCACGGTCACGAACGGCAATGCGGCCGCCGCGAGCGCGAGGGACAGGCGGAAACGCGATGTCAGGCTCTGGAAGGTTCGTATCATCGACTCGGGAAGCAGGCCGCGGCATCGCCGGTTCCATCGGCGACAATCCGTCTCAGCCGCAGGATAGCGCGAGCCGACTGATGCTGCGATGCAAATGCTTCGCGATCAGGGCATTTTAGGCAACAGCCATGGTCGAGATGCCGCCCGCGCCGGATGCGCCGACGCGACGACATCCGCTTGGCATGGTCCAGACCGGAGTCGGCGGGCCGGTCGAGCGCAACGGAGTGACCCGTTTTGGGACAGGTGTTGCGCAAGCGGTCACGCCGGACGGGGCACGCACCGCACCGCCCTGCCCGGCGCTTCGGCTGCGTCGGCCAAGGTGCCGCGCGATTCTCCGGATCGCGGCACGCCACCGCGCAATCCGGCATGTTTCCTGCAGATCCGGGCCCCATGAGCCGCCCCGACCCGGTCCCTCCCCGCGACCCCCTGATCCGCTCGTCCTGGACACGCTGTGCCGAGCAGGGCCTCGCGACGGACAGCCCGCTAGGCAGTGAACCGGTCGACCGGGCGCTGCTCGCCGAGCGCCTGGAGGCCAACGCCCGCCTGGTGACCTATGCCCAGCCGATCATCGAGCATCTCCATGGCCAGCTCGACCACGACGCCTCGATGGTGCTGCTCGCAGACCGGGAGGGCCTGATCCTGCGTGCCGTGGGCGACGGGAGCTTCGTGTCACGCGCCCAGCGCGTGGCGCTGATGCCGGGCGCCGGCTGGGCCGAAGCGCAGATGGGCACCAACGCCATCGGCACGGCGATTCACGAGTCGCGCACGGTGTCGGTCATGGCGGACGAGCACTACCTCGAGCGCAATCGCTTCCTGACCTGCATCGCCACACCGATCCACGCCCCGTCGGGCGGCATGCTCGGCATCCTCGACCTCTCCAGCGATGTCCGCGTCTCGCTCCCCCATGCCCGCGCGCTGCTGCACTCCACCGCGGAGATGATCGAGCACCGACTGCTGGAGAGCATGGGCGACGGCCATGTCTCGATGCATTTCAGCCCCTACCCGGAAATGCTCGGCAGTCCGCTGGAGGCGATCGCGGTCTTCGATGAGGCGGGCCAGATGCTCGCCTGCAACCGCAACGCACGACAGCAACTGGGGCTGCGGGGCCTCGACGCCCTGCCCTCCTTCGAAGCCAGCTTCGACGCCGAGTGGCGGCGCCTGCTGGCCTCACCGGCCGATGGCCAGCCGCTCGAACTGCGCACCCGCCAGGGCCGCTGGCTGACCGCCCAGGTCCGGCTGCGGGCCGCGCCACGCCGGCGGCCCCGCTCCCTGTCGGCGACGGCGCCGGTACAGGGCAACGACGGCTTCGATGAGCTGGAGCACGGCGACGCCCGGATGCGGATCGCGGTGGACCGCGCCCGCAAGATTGCAGATCGGAACATCCCGCTTCTGATCCAGGGCGAGACCGGCAGCGGCAAGGAGTGGTTTGCCCGCGCCTTCCACCGCAGCAGCCCGCGCCGGGATGCCCCTTGGGTGGCCGTCAATTGCGCCTCGATCCCGGCCACGCTGATCGAGGCCGAACTGTTCGGCTATGCCCCCGGCGCCTTCACCGGCGCCCGCGCCCGCTGAGCCCGGGGCAAGATCCTCGAGGCCCATGGGGGCACCCTGTTCCTGGACGAGATCGGCGACATGCCGCTGGCGCTGCAGGCCGTCCTGCTGCGCGTCCTCGAGACGCGGGCGGTGGTCCCCCTCGGCGCCAGCGAGGAGGTGCCGGTGGATATCGGCCTGGTCTGCGCCAGCCACCGCCCCCTGCAGCAGATGGTGGCCGACGGCCGCTTCCGCGCCGACCTGCTGTTCCGCCTCAACGGCCTCACGGTGTGGCTTCCGCCCCTGCACGAGCGGGCCGACTTTGACGCGCTAGTGGCAAGGGTGGTGGACGACGAGAGCCCCAGCCGGGCCGTCCAGATCGCGCCGGAGACCCGGGAACTGCTGCGACGACAGCCCTGGCCAGGCAACCTGCGCCAGCTGCGCAACGTCCTGAGGGTGGCGATCGCGATGCTCGGCCCCGATGAGGCCGCCCTGCGACCGGACCATCTGCCGGAGGACAGCATCGATATCCACGCCAGCCGGCCACCCCAGCCCCCCTTGCCGGGTGGCGACCTGCGCGCAGCGGAACTGCGGCTGGTGCGGGAGTGCCTCGACCGTCATGCCGGCAACGTGTCCGCAGCGGCCCGCGAACTGGGGATCACCCGGACCACGCTGTACCGCAAGCTGCGCCAGTCCGAAGCCCCCGCCTGACATCCGGATCCTCCACCCTGCCGGATTCGGGCCGTTACCATGGCGAAGGCCACTTTCGGGCAGGACACGATGGACTTGGCGAGCGACGACTCGGACAGCGCGGAGCGACTCAGGGCGACACTGGTCGAGGCCCACCTGCGCCAGCACCGCTTCATGCTGCCGGTGTCGGTATTCATCAGCACCCTGCTGCTGATCCTTCTGCGTGAGGCCTATCCGTCGCCGACGCCGCTCGCCCTCTGGTGGCTGGCCGTGCTCGCTCTTTCGGGCTGGCGAGGGCTGACGGTACGTCGCTGGCAGCGCGCCGCCGACCACCGGGCCGAGGCGCTGCGGCTGCGGCCGCGACTGATCGCGGAGGCAAGCCTCGCCGGCCTGCTCTGGGGAATGCTCGGCAGCGTGCTGTGCCCACCGGCCGAGAGCGGCCTGTCGGTCATCTCTGCGGTGGCATTGATGGGGGTCGGCTCGTCCGGGCTGGTGTCGCTGTCTCCCCTGCTGCCGGCTTACCTGGGCTTCTTCGCCGCGATGCTGATTCCCAGTGTTGCCGGCTACGCGCTGCGGGAGACCTACCTCGAGCACCTGGTGGCGGCCACGCTCGCGATCTTCATCGTGTCCCTGTATCTCAACGGACGCCGCATCGAACGCAACCTGAAGGAGATGCTGCAACTGCAGATCGACCTCGAGCAGAGCGTTCAACGGGCGGAGGAGAGCCGCCGCGAGGCCGATGCGGCGAATCTCGCCAAAAGCATGTTCCTGGCCACCATGAGCCACGAGATCCGGACCCCGATGAACGGCGTGCTGGGCATGGCCCAGCTGCTCGGCCGCTCCCCCCTCGATGGGGGTCAGCGCAAGTTCCTCGCCACGCTCCAGGATTCCGGCGAGCACCTGCTGCGACTGATCGACGAGATCCTCGATTTTTCGAAGATCGAAGCGGGGCGGCTCGAGCTGATGCCGGCGCCCTTCGCACCCACCGACCTGGTGGACCAGCTGGTTCAGCTGATGCGGCCGCGCGCCGAGGAGAAAGGCCTGGCCCTCGAGGTCCACCACGCCGCGCCGCTGCCGGGCTGGCTGCTCGGCGACGCCCACCGCGTCCGGCAGGTGCTCTCCAATCTGCTGTCCAACGCGATCAAGTACTGCCCCTCTGGCCGTATCGACGTCGACCTGGACTGTCACCGCCACCCCGACGGCGACAGCTGGAGCGTCCGCGTGCGCGACTCCGGCAAGGGCATCGCCACCGCGGACCGGGAACGGATCTTCGAGACCTTCCGCCAGCTCGACGGCTTCATCACCCGCAAGGCCGGCGGTGTCGGGCTCGGCCTCAGCATCTCCCGCCAGCTCGCGACGCTGATGGGGGGCAGCCTGGTGCTCGACGCGACGCCGCCGGGCAGCGGTGCCAGCTTCACGCTGGCGCTGCCGATGGTGGCCAGTCCACCGCCCGAACCGCCGGCCACCGAAGCAGAGAACGATCTGGCGAACGCCGGCGGCGCACGGATCTTGATCGTTGAAGACAATGCCACCAACCGGCTCGTGGCTGCCGCCGCGCTGGACCAGCTGGGCTATGACCACGACGAGGCCACGGACGGCCACGAGGCCCTCGAGCGACTCGGCCGCGAGGCCTACGCCGCAGTCCTGATGGACTGCCAGATGCCGGGCATGGACGGGCTGGAGGCCACGCGGCGCTGGCGCGCCACCGAGGCGCGCGAAGGCCTGGCGCGAACCCCGATCATTGCATTGACGGCCAACGCTGTCTCGGGCGACGCGGACGACTGCACCGCCGCCGGCATGGACGCCTACCTGAGCAAGCCCTACTCGCTGGCCCGGCTTACCGAGACCCTCCAGGCCTTCGTCGCACCGGCGACACCGCGCACCATGGACCCGCCACCCGGCGACCCCGCTACAGGGTCTTGAGGTACTCGACGAGGGCCTGCTTGTCCGCTTCGCCCAGACCCGTACCGTACTCGTGGCCCTGGTTGCCGCCCCCCTTCTGGTGGGTATCGTGCAGGCTGCCAATACGCTCGGCCTCTGCCCCCTCGGTCACGAAGCCGACCCGCGCCGGGTCATACACGTTGTAGCCGCGGCGGAAGCGCACCGGCCGCAGCGCAGCCGGCTCGAGGAGGTCGCGCAGGGTCGGCACCGAGCCGTTGTGCAGGTAGGGCGCGCGGATCCAGATGCCGTCGAGGAAGGCCGCCACATAGCCGGTCAGCGGTGCCTCCACCAGGCCCTTGCGCTCGATGCCCATCTCATCCACCACCGCGTTGGCCTCCCGCGCCGCGCGCTCGTTCCAGGTGTCGAGGCGGTCGCGGCTGGTGCCCACCTCGGCGACCGGCACCACGGTGCCGGTGCGGGCGCTCTCATGGCAGGCTGCGCACTCGGCGAGGAACACCTCGCGTCCCCGCGCCGCCCGGGTCCGGTCGATCGGGAACGGATAGGGCGGCGCCTTCTGCGCACTGAAGTAGTCGAGCATCCAGTCGATGTGCGCGAGGAACTCGGCGTTGTCCTTCGGCGGCGCGCCAAGCAGGCCCAGCGCGGAGTCGATCAGCACCGAGTAGGCGTCATGGCTGTCCCCGGCGAAGTTCATGCGCATGCCGGCCTCGGGCCGGTACTTGCCCAGGTTCCACAGGGACGGCATGTCGGTGGGACCGAAGGTGTCGTCCATCGGCCAGCGGATCATGAAGTACTTGGTCAGGTTCATCGCGTCGTCGCGCCCCCGCCCCCAGTCGGGGAAGCCGGGGTGGTAGAGCCAGGCGAACTGCTCCTCGCGCTCGAGCAGGCGCTTCTGGGTGATCGGGATCAGCACGAAGCGGTAGATCAGCCCATCGACGAAGGACAGGTCGGTGACCAGGTTGATCTCGCGCATCAGGTTGTCCGGGTTGAAGCGGGGGTCCCTGGCGCAGTCGATCAGGAAGCGGAAGAAGGCGGCGAGGTCGAGGGTGTGGTTCGGCGCCAGCGGCACGAAGACCGGCTTCGAGTCCTCGCTGACCCGGTAGCTGCCGGTGTGGCAGACGGCGCAGGTGTTGGCCACCCGGGGGAAGCCGATGGTCTTCTTGGTGAAGCCCACCGGCAGCTCCATGCCCTCCTCCCAGGCCACCCCGAAGCTGGCGTAGCCGCCCGGCCCCGGCAGCTTCTCGGGGAACATCCGCGGCAGCACGTAGAAGATCCAGTACGGGATGCCGGCGTCGTTCTCGGCACCGATCGAGCCGTACTTGAAGCGCATCTCGGGGTCTTCGGTGATCCACGCCGGCTGGGGCTCCTCGTGGAAGAAGGCGTACCAGCCCCAGGCGGCGGCGAGACCGCCGAGCAGCACCAGCACGCACAGGGCGGTGATCCAGCGACGGCAGCGGCGCGAGGTGCAATCGATCCAGGTCATGGCCGGCTCCGTTCAGAAGGTCTTGAGGAATTCGACGAGGGCGTCCTTGTCCGACGCCGCCAGCTCGGTGCCATAGGCGTGGCCCTCGTGGCCCTGGTTGCCGTTGCCCGGCAGGCGCGTATCGAACAGGAACAAGGCCGTGTCGCCGTCGGCGGCGCGGTCCGAGCGGAAGCCGACCCGGGTCGGGTCATAGACGTCGTCGCCGCGGAAGAAGGTCACCGGGCGGCTGGCCGCCGGCTCGAGGAGGTCGCGCAGGGTCGGCACCGAGCCGTTGTGGAGGTACGGCGCGCGCAGCCAGACGCCGTCCAGGGGCATGTTGGCGTAGCCGAAGGTCTTGCGGAAGTGGCGGAAGCGGTGCGGGTAGCCGGCGTACAGGGTCGCCTGGTTCACCGCCAGCTCGTAAGTATAGGAGTCGAGCCGCGAGCGGTCCGTGCCGATGTCCGCGATGGGCGTCACGTGGCCAACCCGCGCGCCGCTGAAGTCCCGCCCGCCGGCCCCGTGGCAGCCGGCGCAGTACTCGGCGTAGAGCGCGGCCCCGCGCTGGGCCTGCGCGGCATCGACCGGGTAGGGCCAGGCCGGCGGCGCGAGGTCGAGCAGCCAGTCCTCGACGCGACCAATGGCGCGCAGGTCGATGGTCGGCGGGGTGGTGCCGGTGCCGAAGGCGGCGCTCTTGTTGCGCTCCTCGGTGTGGGTGTTGTTGCCGTCCCAGTGCAGCTCCATACGCTCGCCGTCGTCCCTCAGCATGCGCGGCCCCTGCAGCCAGATCGACGGGAAATCCGACGCGCCGAGAAGTTCCTTCTCGGGCAGCTGGTGCATCGGGAAGTTGAACAGCACCTTGGCGGAGTTGAAGGTGTCCACCCGGCCCGGGCCCCAGGGCGGCTGGTCGAAGACGAAGTCGAAGCGCTCCTTGAGCATCAGCAGGCGCTCCCGCATCAGGCCGATCGCGACCGGATAGACGACGTTGCGGTCCAGCCACGAGAGATCACCGCCCATGGCCTGGATCTGGGGCACGATGTACTCGGAGCGGAAGCGCGCGCTCGAGGCACACTCGAAGAAGAAGGTCTCGAAGGCGCGGATGTCGAAGCGGTGGGCCGGCATGCCCAGCACCAGCCGGGGCGGCGCATCGGGGGCGTCCCTCACGGTGCTGGTGTGGCACACGGCGCAATTCAGGAAGACCCGGTCGATGCCCAGGTGGAAGCGCTTCGAGACGCCCACGGGCAGGTCCTTGCCGGGCTCGTAGATCATGCCGAGGGAGGCGTAGCCCTCGCCCGGCAGGGACTCCGGGCAGATCTGGGGCAGCGCCTGCCAGATCCAGTAGGGAAAGCCCGACTCCCGCTCGCCGCCGGTGGAGCCGTACTTGAAGTGCTCGGCCGGACTGCCGTACCCGACCGGCTCGTCGGCCAGGAAGCGGCTGGCCAGGTCCAGCCCGACCACCAGGGCGATGGCCCAGGGTGCCCAGAGCAGGGTGCGCAGCGCCAGGCGGCGCCAGCCCCCGGTGACGGGCGGGGTATCGGTTGGATCCTTTTTCATGGCGGGCCTCATGGTCGGTAGCTGGCGCAGGCCGGCAGGTCGGCGTAGGCGATGGTGTCGAGTTGTTCGGGTGGCTGGCCGCCGGCGCGCAGGCGGGCCGCCAGGAAGCGCCGCATCTCGGCCAGTTCGGCCGACGCCGCGAATCCTCCGGACTGGGCGCTGGCCGGCGGCGGCATCGGCGTCTTGGCGCGGGCGGACGGGGCCTGGCCCCAGGCCTGGAGCCGCTGCCAGATGCGCGGCGCGCAGGTATCGAGGCGGCTGCGCACCCGCGTCTCACGGCCATGCAGAAAGTCGGGCGGATAGGCATCGGCGTCACTGTGGCAGCCGCCGCATCGGCGGAAGAAGACGACCAGATCGGGCGCGGTCGGCTCGGCGCGACCGACCGGCGCATTGGCCGGCTGCTGCGCGACGGACGCGGCAACCGGTGCCGGCAGGTCCGTCGCCTCCAGTAGCGTCGCGAGCAGTTCGCGCCGGTTCAGCACCCCTTGCGACAGGGCCCGCGCCGCGTCCCTGCCGTCGTCCACCGCGAGGGCGCGAATCGAAGCGGCGAGGGGCGCCAGGTCGTCGACCAGCGACCATTCGAGGCGTGCGCCCGCGAGGTGCAGTCGCTGTAGCGAAAAGCCCGAGCCGGTCCGCGCCGGCACGCCCTCGGCCACGAAATCGTCGCCATCGGCAGCGAAGGCCAGGCCGTAGCGGACCATGCCACCGGGCAGCACGAGGCGGTCGACCCACAGCCGATCGCCGGTCCGGCGGGCCGTCATCCGCAGGGTGGTGCCCGACCAGCAGCGCAGATCCTCCCGTGCGCCGCGGGACTGGCGGTCGCAGCGGAGGGCTTCGCTCTCGACCTCCGCGGTGCCGCCCCGGGTCCGCGCAGCAAGTGCCCGGACATCAGCGTCGGAGAGAAAGGCGCCGACCGCCGCCACGGCACGAGCCAGGGCGCCGGGAGCCGAGACCTGCCAGTGCTCGAGGGGTTCTCGCAGCGCCAGGGCGTCGAACGGCGCGCCCACGTCAGCCGCCCGCCGCAGCGCCGACGCGTCGAGATGCGCGAGCGCCTCGGCGGGCAGCGCGGAGAAGGGCAGGCGGTTGGGGATGTCGGGGTTCGGAACCGCGAGCCCGCCCTGGAGCCCGCGCCACCACTGCTGCAACGGGGCCAGCGCGGGGGTCTCGAATTCCGCGTCCTGGGGCGGCAGGCCAGTGAAGCGCCCCCGCAGCGCGAGCCACCACAGCTCGGCGCGACAGGCGCGCCCGGCCGCGCCCGGCCCGCAGCCGGTCTGCCACAGGCGCTGGGCGACGGACAGCAGATTGGCCCGGTCGGTGGCATCGTCGATGGCGTTGGCCACGTCCACGCCGCGCCGCCAGTCGAGACCGTAGTAGTCCCTGCCGGTCAGCCCGAGCAGCGCCGCCACGCTCCGATTGGCGCTGGTTTCGTCCCAGGTCTGGCGCGGGAACAGGGGCGCGTCATTCTGATGGCAGGCGACGCACAGACTGCGGTTGCCACGGCGCAGGCGCGCTTTGCCACCGGCGCGGTAGTCATCCACCACCTCGAAGACGAAGCGCCCCGCGGCGGGGTCGTAGCTGATGACTTCGAGGACCGCGGCCTTCTCGTGATAGCCCAGGTAGAGGCGATCCCGCAGCAGGGGCGCGCTGGTGTCGCGGGGCTCTCCGGTGACCGCGACGACGACGCGTGGAAAGCGGAAGTAGTCGGCGTCGCCGGCGGCGTGGCGCTGCAGCGAGCGGCCGAGGGGGATCAGCACCAGCGGCAGGCCGCCGAAGGGCGCGTCCGGCGCCAGCTCCTGGCCGATCCGCACCAGCAGGCGGTCGATCGGGAACGGCACGACCGCATCCGGCCCGAGCAGGCCGCGAAACAGCGACGCTGCCTCCGCGGCCGGAGTGACGGCCGCGATGCCGGCGGCCAGGGCAAGGCCCGGCAGGCAGGCCGCCAGACGGCGGACGGTCCCGAGCCGCATGCGTTCAGCCCGTGGCGGTCAGAATGCGCCGGGCCTGGGTGCCGCTCCAGCAATCCTCCGCGACCTCGCCGGTGCGACGGAACTCGGCCTCGGCAGCCTTGGCGACTTCGTCGTTCCAGAGCACGAAGTTCACGACGAAGGCCCGGTCGATATAGGCACGCCCGAGGTAGAAGCCGGGACGGACCATGCGGATCTCGTCGCGGATGGCAAAGCCATCGCGCCCGGCCATCACATCCGGCATCCGTCGATAGCCCGGCAGCCGGTCGGTGAAGGCGTAGTCGATGATGATCGACTCGCGGCGTCCGTCGAGCAGGCTCTGCCCGCAATAGAGGCGTGCCGGGAACAGCAGCCACTGGTCCTTGCCGCCCACCTCGATCTTCTGCAGCGGATTGGCGCTGCCGCCGTCCTCCACCAGGCCGACCCGACGGAGGGGGCTGAGGTCTTCGATGCGGTTGCGCAGCAGGCGCTCGTCCCGGTAGAAGACCTTGCCTTTCCAGAGGATCTCGCCGATGGCGTCGAGCTTCTTGCCGGCGACGTTGACCAGCAGCCCCTTGAGCCGCCCGCCGACGATCTCGGACAGGCGCAGGCGGTTGTTGCTCTTGGGGAAGAACAGGTCGCCCTCGTAGGGGCCCTGGGGGATCGGGCCGGCGGACAGGCGCGCGTAGATCTGGTCCACCTGCTCCTGGTCGAGCACCGACAGCACCTCCGGGGTGATCCGGTAGAGGTCGTCCACCGACAGGGGATGCGCGTGCTCGAGTTGCGCGAAGTCGGGCTTGGCGGCGTAGGACTCACCGTACTCGGCGAACGGGAAATTGACCTCGAAGGCCTTCTTCTGGCGCTTCTCCTCCTGGCCACAGGCGGTGACGAGCAGCGCTGCGAGGGCGATCGTCGCGAGATGTCGAATAGTCATGGCGCGTCCTCCGCTCACAGGGTGGCCAGGAAGGCGATCAGGGCCTTCTTGTCGGCGTCGGGCAGGTCTTCGCCAAAGCGATGGCCGGCGTTCTCGATCTCGGCGAAGCACGAGCTGTACACCCGCTTGACCAGGTGCGGTCGCGCCTTGAGCGCCTCGACCAGGCCGTTGGGGGTGTCGCGGATCGCCTTGCCGATGGCCTTCAGGTCGTCCAGCACCGCCTGCCCCTCGTCGCTGCCCAGTTGCTTGACGAGGCGCGCCTCCACCTCGTCGGGCTTGAACTTGGCCTGCACGGGATCGACGATGAAGTCCTTGTGGCGGAAGTTGCCGATGGTGCCGGCGGTGACCCCGCGCCCGTCGATGGTGGCCGGGATCGTGAGCTGCAGGCCGAGCAGCTTCTCCTTCTCGGTGCCGTCCCACAGGCGCGGCCCGATCCGCAGGGTGACGTCCTCGTTGAGCAGCGTGACCTTGGGGATCCGGCGGTCCGGGTAGAGCAGCGCCTCCATCGACTGGGTGTAGAGCGCGAAGCGCCCGCGCACGCTCGGGTCGTAGGCGACGCAGCCGGGTTGCTCGTCGGGCGGCAGCAGGCGGAGGTTGCTGTCATCCACGTAGCGTGGCCGCATCGCGTAGAAGTCGTTGTCGGCATTCTTCGGCTTGCCGCAGATCTCCGGGCCGATCGCGTTGTTGTGCATGAACGGCGCATGGGCCCACAGGTTCAGCAGCGAGATGTTGCGGTAGTAGCCCCGCCCGCCGTCGGCCGCCTCGGCGATGTTCGGGTCGGGCGGCTGGGCGCGGAGGGTCTCGGAGCCGTACTCCTGCCAGATATGTCCCGCCATGTGGTTCGAGTGCAGCGCCCGGCAGCGGAAGGTGCCGACCTCCGAGACCGGTGTCGGCTTGTCGTTGCCGAGCCAGTCGGCGCGCAGGCCGGAGGCTTCATCGAGGCGGTAGAAGTCGAGGTTTTCGGCCTGCCCCGCGGCCGCGTCCGCCTGGCTCGAGTGGCAGCGGGCGCAGTTGGCCGCAAAAACCGTCGCCCCGCGGGCCACGGCACCGGGGCCGAAGTCGTGCTCGAGATCATCGATCAGGTCCGCTTCGGTATAGACCGCCCGGCTGTTGAAGCGCTGCAGGTCGTTCTCGCGCGCCTCCCGCAGATCGGTCGCCTCCGCCTCCTCCGACAGGAAGAAGTCGAGAATGTTGACGAGCCGGTCCTCGATGGCGCGGAAGTTGGGACAGTCGCGGCGGCACTGACCGATATCGAACGGCGTCTGGCCGAAGCCCCGCTGTTGCGGATCGACTACCCGCAGGTCGGTCAGGTGATTGACCCAGCACTGCTCCGAGCAGGAGCCGATGTTGAAATAGACCCGCTGGATGGCCTCGATCGCGCCGATCGAGTCCTCGCCCCCCTTCAGGATGTGGTGCACGGTCTCGTCCTGCAGCCCCTTGGACCAGCACTTGCCATCGCGCCCCGGCTCGCACCAGCAGGTTTGCGCCGGCTGCCCGTCGCAGCTCGTCGCCTTGCGCCACTTCAGTACCGACTCACCCTCGAAGACCGGCCGCTGCGGGATATTGATCAATGCATTGATGGTGCCGGGGTTGTTCACCTGGTCATTAGGAATCGCCGACGTGTCGCTGGTGCCGGGGCGGGCGTGGGCGAACATCTGCCACTCGAGCGTGTTGCTCGGCATGCCGGACACCATGATCTCCGAGATGCGGGTGTACTGGTTGCCGAGCAGGCCCTTGATGTTCTCCCACCGGGGTCGCGCCGGGTCGGCCGGCGGGTTGAGGGGGTCGAAGGCGATATGGCAGGCGCCGCAGGAGGTGCCGATCAGGAACGGGGGCTCGATCGAGCCATCCCACAGCAGGCTCTTGCCCGGCTCACGGGCCCCGCCGGCGGCAGCGATCCTGGCCCGATAGCCCTCCCAGCTGCCCAGACTGCCATTGACCTCGACCCAGCGGTCCGGATCGAAGCGGGGGTTCGGGAACTTGCGGATGCCCAGGGCGCCAGTGGAGGTGCCGAAGCGCAGGTCGCAGGCCGAGTGCCGCTGGTCCGCCGGGCCGTGGGGATCGCCCGCCTTGAGCGGCGCATCCTGGAAGTCGCAGGCCGGGTCGCGGTAGCCGGTCTTGCCGACGTAGCCGAGCAGGGCCTCGTCGCCGGGGCACCAGTCCAGCCCGTAGGTTTCGTCGAGGGACTTCGCTGGGCAGCCCGGCTCCCCCGGCGTGCAGCAGCTCGGGTCGTTGATCGCGCCCCAGGCGGCGAAGCGGTCGAGCCGCTCGTCCGAGCGCAGGACCCGGAACCAGTCGATCATGACGCCGACGCGCTGCTGGAAGACGTAGGTGTGGAAGCGCTCGTTGCCGGCGGTGGCCTTGAACCAGATCAGGCGCCCCGCGCACTCGGAGGCATCCAGGCCCTCTCGGGCGCACGCCTCGTAGTAGGGAATGTCCTGCTCATGGCTCACCGGCTTTCCGGCGACCCGGGGCAGCCCCTCCGCCTGCTGCCAGCCAGGCCCCCCCGCGGCCGTCGTTGCCTGGGCGCCGGACTGCAATGGCTGCAGCAGCACCAGCATGAGGGTGACATAGCCCAGAATCGGTATCGCACGCATCACGGTTCCTCCCTGCTTCGGGGACATGGGACCCCCGACTCAGGCACGGCACATACCGCGACCCGACGCACTCCGGGGCTCCGCGCCGCACGCAAAGGCGTAGCGGCCAGACGGTTCGCCAACGGCCGACTGCGTTACCGGAAGCGGGCAACGAGGACGGCTCTCATGGGCCTGCTGGTTTGTTTCAGTAGTAGCACGTGCCCCGATGTTTTCAATCGACGGTCATGCGCAGGTGCCAACTTTCGCATGAAAGGGGAATGCCGCCCAAGACGCAATTGTCATCTGTTGACATGTGTGTCATGGGCCGAGAAACCGCGGCGCCTAACTAAAGATGTAGGCGCATGCGCCGATAGCTCCGACATCCAGACTGTCGGCAGCCGGCCATGAAACCCTCCCTTTCCCAGCGATTTCCCCTCGCCACCCAGATCACGGCCATCTCTGCCGGCGTGGCCTTTCTCGTGATCGTCGGGCTGTCGATCCTGCTCTCCAGCCAGTTGAAGGAATCGGCCCTGCGCCAGGCGGAAGACAAGATTCACGCCGAGCTGTACCTCGCCCGCGACCTGCTGGACCTGAGCTACCAGATCTCGGAGTCCCAGGCCGAGAAGACCTACCAGATCTTCGAGAAGCAGTTCGTCTTCGATGCGATGACCCTCGACGAGTCCAGCCGGGTCGACATCAACGGCACGCCCACCCCCACGCTTTCCCATGGCGGGATTCCGCTCAACCTCGACTTCACCAAGGTGGACAACTTCACCGCGATGACGGGCAGCACGGCCACCGTGTTCGCGCGCAGTGGCGACGACTTCGTGCGGATCACCACCTCGCTCAAGAAGGCCGACGGCAGCCGCGCGATCGGCACCTTCCTGGGCAAGAACCACCCGGGCTACGAGAAGTTCATGCGCGGCGAGAGCTACACCGGCATCGCCAACCTGTTCGGCTCGACCTACATGACCAAGTACGTGCCCTTCCGGAACATGTACGACGAGATCATCGGCATCCTCTACATCGGCTTCAACATGGACGCCGTGGTCGAGTCGCTGGCGCCGTCGATCGGCGCGATTCGCTTTGGCCAGACCGGCTATGTCTTCGTGATGCACAACAGCGGCAAGAAGGCCGGCGAGCTGATGCTGCACCCGACCCTGCAGGGCGAAAACCTGATCGAGAAGACCGACGCGGCCGGCACCAAGCCGTTTGCCGCCCTCGCGGAGCAGGAGGAAGGGCGAATCGCCTATCAGTGGGCCGGCCCGGACGGCAAGGTGGGCGAGAAGCTCACCATGTTCACCCGCCCGAAACACTGGTCCAGCGTGACCGTCGCGAGCGGCGTGCTTCGCCACGAGCTGCTGGTCGAGGCCGAGGCGGTGCAGCGCATGATTTTGCTGGGCGGCCTCATCACCGCGACCCTGCTGGCCATCTGCATCTATTTCTTCGTCCGCACCCGCCTGGCGCGTGTCGGCGGTGTCCTGCGGACCCTGGAGCAGATCGGCAACGGGGATCTCTCGGCCGCCGCGTCCAACGCCAACGAACTGCTGCCGGGCGTCCGCAACGAGATTGACCTGATCGCCGACCTGGCGCAGCAGACCGCCGGTCGCATGCGGGTGCTGGTCGCCGACCTGATGCAGAACGCCCAGACCATCAGCCGAACCGCGAACGGCCTGTCCGGCAGCGCCAGTTCCCTCACCGATGCTGCCGCAGGCCAGGGCGAGGCCACCGAATCGATGGCCGCGGCGGTGGACCAGATCGTGGCGAGCATCGCGACGGTGTCGGAGCGGGCAAACCACGCCCACGAAGTCACCGACGAGGCACGCGCCCGCTCCGACGAAGGCGCCAACCGGATCGAGGATGCGGTCGGCGAGATCGACCGGATCGAGCAGGTCGTCAGCGAATCGGCCCAGTTGATCGACGAGCTGGGGCGCAACTCGGAGCAGATCTCCGCAGCGGTCTCGCTGATCAAGGAGATCGCGGATCAGACCAACCTGCTGGCGCTCAACGCCGCCATCGAGGCGGCCCGGGCCGGCGAGCAGGGCCGCGGCTTTGCCGTGGTCGCCGACGAGGTGCGCAAGCTGGCCGAGCGCACGACCAACTCCACCACCGAGATTTCGCAGATGGTCTCGCGCATCCAGGGCGGCGCGCAGGATGCGGTGCGCAGCATGCGCGACGCCTCGACCCGGGTGCAGAACGGCGCCGAGCGGGTGCGCAGCGCGGGCCAGATCATGCGCGAGATCGACAGCAGCGCACGGACCGCAGTGCAGGCATCCGAGGACATTGCTGGCGCCTTGCGGGACCAGGCCTCGAGCAGCCGCAGCATCGGCACCCAGGTCGACCGGGTGCGCGAACTGACCGAACACATGGAGCGAGCCGCCGGCACCACCGCAGGATCGGCGCGCGAGATGACGACCATCGCGGACACCATGCTCAAAGGCGTCGAGCGCTTCCGCCTCTGAACCCCGTCGCCGCCGAACGCGCGACAAAAAAACGCTGCCCCGGGCAGCGTTTTTTCATGGTGGCGCCGGGAGCGCCTTACTCGCCCAGCGACAGGATCCAGCTCACCAGCAGACGCGCATCGGTTTCCTTGATGGCGACCGCGTTGGGCGGCATGGACAGGCCGCTGACCTTGCCCTTCCAGTGGCTGCTGTAGGGGCTCGAGCCCTCGAGCACGACACGGGTCAGGAAGTCCTGGGCGCCCGGCTTGCCACGGTACTGCTTGGCCACGTCCTGCCAGGCGGGACCGATCGGTGCCATGCCCTTGGGACCGGGCTTGCCCGACTCGATCGAGTGGCAGGTCAGACAGCCGCTGGTCGATGCCAGCTTCAGCATCGCCGGATCGTTCTCGCTGGCCACGGCCATGCTGGACAGGGCCACGGCCGATCCGGCCAGCAGAATTTTTGCTACGACGTTCATGGTGGTTAACCTCCTCAAAAGACCACGATGGGTAAGACAGTCACGCCCCGACCGCACCCTCTAGCTGGACCAGACCATGCCGGGCCGCCAGGTGCATCAGGGCAAAATCGTTGTCCGCGTCGAGCTTTCGGCGAATTGCGGACAGGTGATTCAGAATGGTTTTTGGGCTGAGGTGCATGCGCTCGGCGATGGTCTCGGCGGTCGCGCCGGCGGCGGCCATTCGCAGCACTTCGAACTCGCGCGGTGTCAGCCGCTGCAGCAACTGCTCCCCCTCCAGCGAGGCGCCGGCCAGACACTGGGCGACCTCCGCTGAGAGGTAGCGTCTCCCGGCCGCCACGGCCCGGATACCGGCAAGCATCTCGTCGGGTTCGCAACTCTTGGTGAGGTAGCCCAGGGCGCCGGCCCGCATGGCCTGCATCACGAAGCCGGCGCTGTCGTGCATCGACAGCACCACGACACCCAGGGCCGGGTTGCGGGCCAGCATCCGGCGGATCGCATCGATACCGCTGCTCTCCCGCAGGCTGAGATCCACCACCGCCACATCGATGCCGCCCGCCACGACCCGGCCATAGGCCTCGTCGGCCGTGGCCGCCTCCGCCAGCACCGACATGTCCGGCTCGGAATCGACCAGCCGTCGGTAGCCGGTGCGCACCACGGCGTGATCATCCACCAGCAGAATCCGGATCATCGTCCCCTCCTCAGGCCTGCGGCGCCAGCACGGCGGATACCGCGCCGGCCCCGTGTGGCGCCATCCCCGGTTCCGCGGCGCGGACATCGCACAGGGGCCACTCGGCGATCACCCTCAGGCCGCCCCCCGGTACATCGTGCAGCGCCAGTTCGCCGCGGCACAGGTGAACGCGCTCGCGCATGCCGAGCAGCCCCCCGCCCATCCGCGCGCCGATGTCGCCGGCACGGCCCACCCCGTCGTCACTCACCGACAGCCGCAGCAACTGCCCGCTGATGCCCAGCGCCACCTGAACCCGACCGGCGCGGGCATGGCGGATGACGTTGGTGAGGGTCTCCTGCAGCGTCCGGTACAGGCACAGGGACACCGCGTCCTCGAGTGCCGGCAGCGGCGGCGTCAGCTGCAGGTCGATGCGGGGCGGCTCGCCCCGGGCGCGCCAGCCGTCCACCAGATCCTGCAGCGCCGCCTCCAGGCCCAGTGCCGTCAGGCCGTGGGGACGCAACTGCCGCAGCAAGCCCCGCACGCTGTCGAGCATATGGGTTGCCTCGGCGCGGATGTCGTGGGCACAGGCGACAACCGTCTCGCTGTCCTGGCCGGCGCGACGCTCGATCACCGCGGCATTGGTGGCAACCGCCGTGAGCGACTGGCCGAGTTCGTCGTGCAGCTCGCGCGCCAGTTCGCGCCGCTCGTTCTCCTGCAGATCGATCAGGCGCCGGGCGAGCAATCGCTCCGAGGCACGCACCTGTTGCAGTTCGGCGGAGAGCCGCTCGATGGCGCGACCGATGCTGGCAAATTCACGCAACTCGAAACCGCCCAGACGACCGCAGTCACGCCCGCGCCCGATGCCCTCCAGGGCCCGCTCGAGGATACGCACCGGCTTGAGGGCGCGCTCGGCCGACAGCCAGACGGCGACCAGCGCGGCGAGACAGAACACCGCCAGGCTGAGGAATGCCAGCGCCGCGTTCGACAGTGCCTCCCCCAGTTCGCTGCTGGGATCGGCCTGGATCACGTAGGTCTGGCCCGCGACCGTGACACGGTGCTGCGCTATCGCATCGGAGTGCGACGACGCGTCGCCCAGCAGATAGCGCTGCCACCCGGAGGTCTCGGCAGCCGGCTCGGCCAGGGCATCGGCACGGACAACGCTCACGTGCCGAAGCCCCCCCTGCGCAACCAGGGCCTCGATGGCTCCCGGCCCGGCCTCGCGGTCGTCCAGCGCCAGCATCAGGCTGACGAGGCGCGAGGAGGCCTTGAGCTCCTCGGCCACATCGTGGCGGGTGGCGTGCAGGATCGCCGCGGCCGAGACCAGCAGCAGGGCCAGGGCACACAGGCCGACACGCGTCACCAGGGTTTTTCGGAGGTCCACAGAGTGCTCCAGACAGGACACATTGCGCTGATGCTGCAACAGGCATGCCACCCACGCCAAGCGGACGGGAAAATTTCCCGGCCCGGTCAGGGGTGGCTCCCGCGACGCCTCCTGCAGCGGCGGGGATACTGAGCGGCCACCATCCAGTTGCCCGGCGTGATCGCGACCCATCTCATCCCCCCCGCCCAGAAAGCACAGCGGCACGGCTGCCAGGGCAGCCGTGCCGCTGTCGGGGCCCCATCGGATGGGGCCCTCAGGGGTCACCGCTTACTTGTGCAGCTTGAAGACCCAGACCGAACCACCCTGCTCGAGGTAGTTCACCCGCTTGGCGACGTCACCGCCCCACAGCGGGACAGCGCCGCCCCAGCCGGCCGACACGGCGACGTACTGCTCGCCGTCCTGCTCCCAGGTGACCGGGGGCGCGACGATGCCGGTACCGACCTGGAAGCTCCACAGCTCCTTGCCGGACTTGGCGTCGAGGGCCTTGAAGTAGCCTTCCGGCGTACCGTAGAAGGTCAGGCCGCCAGCCGTGGTCAGGACACCCCCCCACAGCGGAGCGTAGTTCTTCTGCTCCCAGACGATCTTGCCGGCGACCGGATCCACGGCGCGCAGGACGCCGATGTGGTCTTCGTGCAGCGCCTTGATGGTGAAGCCGGCACCCAGGTAGGCCGCGCCCTTCTTGTACGACACGGGCTCGTTCCAGATCTCCATGCCCCACTCGTTCGACGGCACGTAGAACAGGCCGGTGTTCGGGTTGTAGGCCATCTGCATCTGGTTCTTGCCACCCAGGAAGGACGGCACCGCGAAGACCATGTCGCCCTTCTTGCCGTCGCCGGATGCCGGGTTGCCCGGACGGTTGGCGTCGTCGAACACCGGGCGGCCGGTGGCCAGGTCGATCTTCTTGGCCCAGGTGATGCCATTGACGAACGGGAAGGCGTTCAGCAGCTTGCCGTTGGTCCGGTCATTGACGAAGAAGAAGCCGTTACGGTCGGCCTTGCCACCCGCCTTGATGGTCTTGCCGGTCTTCGGATCCTTGTAGTCGAAGGACACGAACTCGTTCACACCGTCATAGTCCCAGCCGTCGTGCGGGGTGTTCTGGTAGTGCCAGACGATCTTGCCGGTATCCGGGTTGATCGCAACCGTGGACGACGAGAAGAGGTTGTCGCCCGGACGCAGGTGGCTGTTCCACGGGGCCGGGTTGCCGGTGCCGGCGAAGATCAGGTTGGTTTCCGGATCGTAGGTGGCGCCGTTCCAGGTGGCGGAGCCGCCGGTCTGCCACAGGTCGCCCGGCCAGGTGGCGTTCTTGGTGCCGGAGATGCCGTTTTCCTTCTTGTTGCCGGCAGCGTCGAAGGTGTAGCCCATGTGGCCTTCCACCGTCGGGCGGATCCACTTCAGCTTGCCGGTCTTGGCGTCACGCGCCTCGAGGCGGCCGATCACGCCGAATTCGCCACCCGACACGCCGGTGATGACCATCCCATTGACGATGATCGGTGCAGCCGACATGGAGTAACCGGCGGAGTACTCATCCACCTTTTCACGCCACACGCGCTTGCCGGTCTCGACATCGAAGGCCAGGAGCTGGGCGTCGAGGGTGCCGAAGATGACCAGGTTGTCGTACAGGGCGGCGCCGCGGTTAACCACGTCGCAGCAGGGCATGATGCCGTCGGGCAGACGATGCTCATACTTCCAGAGCTTCTTGCCGGTCTTGGCATCAAAGACAAACAGACGGCTGTAGGAGGCGGTCACGAACAGGCGGCCGTCGTGGATCAGCGGCTGGGCCTCCTGGCCACGCTGCTTCTCACCACCATAGGACATGGTCCAGGCCGGCACCAGGTTCGTCACGTTGCCGGTATTGACCTTGTCCAGCGGGCTGTAGCGCTGCCCCTGGGTGCCCATGCCGAAGGACACCACGTCGCCGGTGGTCTTGGCATCGTTCAGGATGTCCGCGTCGGTCACGCCAGCGGAGGCAGCGCCCCACGCCATTACCGAGGCTGCGATGACGCCCATGGCCAGGCCACGGGCCGGGGAAGTCTTGCTCCAGTCTTTCATCAAAATACCTCCTCATTATTTTCGGTGCGTCCCCGACCGCCCGGGTGTGGATCTGTGCGGGGTGCCAATCGATTTGCGCAAGGGACATGCCAAACGCCGAATCGGGAAATTTTCCGCCCCGATCTCGCGAAAATCGCCAGACGCGCGTCATCGGAATCGCCCGCAATGGCTTGTCGGCGCTCGCATGGCGGACCATACGCTTCGGTGTGCCGGGTCGCTGCAGGGCGCGCGCCTCAGCCTGATCGGCACCTCGGGTGCAGGTGCTCCGAAACTTGCCAGTTGCTCCACATTGAAACAAAGCCCGGTGTGACGCCGGTTTTCAGCGCCGGCTGCAGCAGAAATTTGGCATTCCGTCACGTTGCCCCCCTTTCACTGGCATGGCGCTTGCACCAGACTTTGCCCCTTGCGCCCCGCCCATCCGCTCCAAGCCTTGAGCCTCCTCGCCGCCTCCCTCCCGATGTCCAGCCCCTTCGAGCCGCCCCGCTTCAACCGCAGGACGCTGCTGGCGCTGCTGATCTCGGTGCTCGTCCATGGCACGCTGTTCGCGGTCCTGCCCCGGTGGTCGGCGCCGCCGAAGCCGCCGGAGCGGGTGATCGCAGCCTTCATGATCGCGCCGCCGCCGCTGCCCGATTTCGA
This sequence comes from Rhodocyclaceae bacterium, assembly GCA_020445665.1. Taxonomy (GTDB): domain Bacteria; phylum Pseudomonadota; class Gammaproteobacteria; order Burkholderiales; family Rhodocyclaceae; genus Cognatazoarcus. The sequence continues at coordinate 16,341 of JAGRGD010000309.1, read as the reverse complement.
GGTCCCTCCCCCGGTCGTCGACGTCCCGCCGCCGGTGTTCGAGCCGCCGCCCCCACCGCCACCGCCGCCGGAGCCGGTCGCTCAACCGAAGCCCCGGCCCACACCAAAGCCCGCGCCCAAGCCGAAGCCCAGACCAAAGCCGGAACCGAAGCCCAGGCCCGCGCCACCGCCCCGTCCGGAACCGCCGCCGCCAGCCCCCGAGCCAAGGCCGGCGCCACCACCGCCACCCGTGCCGGTGGTCGAGGCCCCGCCGCCTCCGCCGCCCCCGCCCCCACCGGACCCGCGTCTGCTCGAGCGCTACGGCGACGCCCTGTCGAAACGCTTCGCCAGCGCCCAGACCTACCCGCGGCTCGCCGCCATGCGGGGATGGGAGGGCGAGGTCCTGCTGCGGCTGACCATCGCCCGCACGGGCGGCCTGCGGTCGGTGCGGGTCCTCCGATCGAGTGGCCACGAGGTCCTCGACAAGCACGCCGTCGCCCTCGTCGAGGGCAGCGGCCAGCTTCCCAAACCCCCCAAGGGGTTTGACGACGAGGATCTCGAGATCACGGTTCCGGTGCGCTATCGGCTGCGCGCCGGCTAGGCACGACTCCTGCTCCAGGAACAGAAATGAGCATCAAGACCATGAAGACGCACGCACGCCCGACCCCAACCCGCCTCGCCGCGCTGTTCGCGCTGATTGGCGCCGGCCCGCTCGCAGCGGCCGAGCCCCAGACCCTCGCGCCAGTGGAGATCATCGGCACCACCCTGCTCCCCGGAATCGGCGTCCCTAAAGACCAGGTCCCGTCGAACCTGCAGCAGGTGCCCGCATCCGCCCTGCAGGCTGCCGGCGGGATCTCGACCACGCGCGCCCTCGAGCGCAACGTCGGCGCCATCACCGTCAACGAGATCCAGGGCAACCCGTTCCAGGCCGATCTGAACTATCGCGGTTTCACGGCCTCTCCCCTTCTCGGCACGGCCCAGGGGCTGTCCGTCTACCTGGACGGCGTTCGCATCAACGAGCCCTTCGGCGATGTCGTCAACTGGGACCTCATCCCCCGCGCGGCCATCGACACGATCACCGTGGTGCCGGGCTCGAATCCGCTTTACGGCCTCAACACCCTGGGCGGTGCCCTGTCGCTGCGGACCAAGCGCGGCACGACCCATCCTGGCACCGAGGTGGAACTGTCCGGCGGCTCCTTCGGACGCATCAACGCGGCGGTTCAGCATGGCGGCAGCCAGGACGCCCTGTCCTGGTTCGTGTCGGCCGAGGGCTTCCGCGAGGATGGCTGGCGCGACCGCTCCCCCTCCGAGGTCGGCCAGTTCTTCGGCAACCTGTCCTGGGCTAGCGGCGCCACCGAGCTCGGCGCGACCCTGATGGCGGGCAGCACCGACCTGACCGGCAACGGACTCCTGCCTGAATCGATGCTGGCACGCGATCGAGAGTCGATCTTTACCCACCCTGACAACACGCGGAACCGCTCGGTCACCCTGGCCCTGAACGGCAGCCACTGGCTCAGCGACAGCGATCAGCTGTCCGGCAACTTCTATGTGCGTCGCACTCGCGCCCGGACCCTCAACGGCGACGGCAACGACGATTTCGAGGAGAGCCCGTTCGACGCGAGCTGCGAGCTCGACGAGTTCGAGCCGGGCTCGGAAGACGCTGCCACCTGCCTCGATTCCCAGGCCAATGGCGGCAGCAGCGAGGACTCCGGCGTCAACAACCGCACCCGCACGGATCAGAACGCGGCCGGCGTGGCCCTGCAGTGGAGTCGCATTGCGGGCAACCACCAGTACGCAGTGGGCGTCAGCCATGACCGCAGCCACGCGCGCTTCGAACAGACCGCCCAGGAAGGGGAACTCAACGAGACCCGCGGCGTGGACGTGGAAGACGACGTCGAGCTGGAGAACAAGCTCTCCGGCCGCACACGGACGACCAGCCTCTTCATCACCGACACCATGATGATCGGCGACAGCCTCTCGGCAACGGCCTCGCTGCGTTACAACCGCACCCGCGTCATCAACCGCGACAAGCTCGACTTCGAGCCGCCCAACCTGGATGGCGACTTCACCTACCACAAGCTGAACCCCGCTGTCGGCGTGACCTGGCAGGCCGCCAGCAACCTCACCGTCTATGGCGGCTACAGCCAGGGCAACCGGGCGCCGACGCCGATCGAACTCGGATGTGCCGACCCGGAGAACCCCTGCACGCTGCCCAATGCGCTGGCGGCCGACCCCTTCCTCGAGCAGGTCGTCGCGCGCACCTGGGAGGCCGGGGTGCGGGGCCGGGCCGGCGATATCCGCTGGAATGCGGGCGTCTACCGCACCACCAACCACGACGACATCCTGTTCGTCGGCACCTCTACCAGCGCAGGCTACTTCACCAACTTCGGCCAGACCCGCCGGGAAGGTGCCGAGCTCGGGCTGGCGGGCAAGCTGGGCAACACGCTCGACTGGAAGGTGGACTACAACTGGCTGCGCGCCACGTTCCAGTCTTCCGCCTGCCTGCTGTCGGAAGCCAACTCCAGCCGCGGCACGGCCACCCAATGCACGGCCGACGGGCAGGACGACGAGATCTACGTGGATAAGGGCGACCGCCTGCCGGGCATGCCCGAACACGCCCTCAAGCTGGCCCTCAACTGGCGTGCTACGGAGGGTCTGCGGATCGGCATGGACGTGGTCGGCTATTCTGACCAGTACGTCCGCGGCAACGAGAACAACGCCCATCGCGCCGGCGACAGCACCGACGCCTTCGGCGAGACTCGGGATTTCCTGGGCAGCGGCAAGGTGGCGGGTTGCGCCGTCGTGAATCTGGATGCAGAATACGAGATGGGCGGCGGCTGGACCCTCTTCGGCCGTATCGATAACGTGTTCGACCATGAGTACGCCACCGCCGGCGCGCTCGCCGAGAACCCGTTCGACGCGTCCGGGGCGTTCCTGTCCGACACCGAGCAATGGTCCGACGAACAGTTCGTGGCGCCGGGCGCACCGCGGGCGGCCTTCGTCGGCGTCCGATACCGCTGGGGAGGCTAGATGTTCAAACGGGTGGCGAATCGACTCCATGACCGGATCGGCCTGCTGGTGACCGGGGCTGCGGCCCTGATCCTGATGCTGGTCGGCCTGTCCTGGACCGTCACCACCCGGGGCGCCATCGAGGAAGAGATCAACGCGGCCACCCGTGTCGCCGAGCAGTGGATGAAGGTCCTCGTCGACGAGGCCGAGGCCCGCGGCGACACGGCCCAGCTGACCGAACAACTGGCCGCGGTCGGCCGGGTCCGGGCCAACTCGCTCGAGGTCTTCGACGCCGAGGGGCGCCTGCGCTATCGCTCTCCCGCCTCGACCTACAAGGCCGGGCGGGACGCCCCCCCGTGGTTCGCCGCCCTCGTGATGCCCCACTTCGAACCGAGCGTGCGGGAGGTGGACGGCCTGCGACTGGTGCTGGTGCCGGACGGCTCCCGCGCCACCCTCGACGCCTGGGACAGCCTCGTCCAGGTCGCCGGCTGGGCGATCGCCCTGCTGGTGCTACTCGGCCTCGCCGTGCGCCACGCCATCAATCGCACCCTGCAACCCCTCCACGCCCTCGAGTCGGCGCTCGAGCAGACCGCGGACGGGCGATTCGACGTGCGCCTGCCCCACCACGGCCTCGTCGAGCTCGACCGCCTGGCCGACCGCTACAATCGCATGGCCGACGAGCTCGACTCTAGCCTGCAGCGCAACGCCCGCCTCGAAGAAGATCAGGCCTTCAACCAGGCCCTTCAGGCCCGCCTCGAGGAGGAGCGCAGGCAGATCGCGCGCGAGCTCCACGACGAGATCGGCCAGAGCGTGACGGCCGTGCGCGCCATGGCCGGCGCCATCGCCCAGCGCAGCGGCGAGGCCCCCGGCGTTCACGGCAGCGCCCAGGCCATCCTCGCCATGACCGGCCAGATGCAGGACGGGGTGCGCCACATCCTCGCCCGTCTGCGCCGCCCCGAACCGCTGCCCCGCGGGCGGCTGGCCGCCGCGCTGGTCGAGTACTGTGACCACTGGGCCAGCCTCTATCCCGACATCGTCATCGAACAGAAGATCAGCACCGAGCCGGTCGCCCTGCCCGAGGAGTTCTGCCTCGCGGTACTGCGCATCCTGCAGGAGAGTCTGACCAACGTGGCGCGCCACGCCAACGCGATGCGCGTCGAGGTCGCCGCCCACTGCGACGACGACGAACTGACCCTGACCATCAGCGACGACGGCCAGGGCTTCGGTGCCGAAGCCGCCGCCAACCGCTTCGGCCTCACCGGCATGCGCGAGCGGGTACAGGCCCTCCACGGCCGCCTGGGCCTCGAAGCCAGCCCCGATGGCGGCGCGATGGTGACGGCCCTGCTGCCGCTGCCCCGTCCGGCACCCGAGGCCAACGCCCCGCTCCGGGCGGTGTCTCACCTGAACACCGGAGACCGACCATGAGCGCCGGTCCCCTCGACGGCCTGCGCCTCATGCTGGCGGACGACCATGCGGTGGTGCGGATGGGCTTCCGCATGCTGCTGGAGGGGGCCGGCGCGTCGATCGTCGGCGAAGCCGCGAGCGGCGACGAGGCGGTTCGCCTGTACGACACCTGCTCGCCCGACGCGCTGGTGATGGACGTGACGATGCCCGGCCTCGGCGGCCTCGGCGCCCTCGAACGCATCCTTGCCCACGACGATCAGGCCCACGTGCTGATGCTGTCGGCCCACGACGACCTCCAGGTACCGACCCGCGCCCTGAAGATCGGCGCCACCGGCTACCTGTCGAAGCGGGCCGACCCCCAGGAGCTGGTGCAGGCCGTGGCACGGGTCGCGCGCGGCGAGCGCTACCTGGACCCCGAGCTGGCGCCCAGGCTCGCGCTGGCGCGCTTCGGTGGCAGCTGCGACCCGGCCGAGGCGTTGACCGAGAAGGAGTTCGCGGTCTTTCTGCTGCTCGCCCGCGGTCAGTCGGTGAACCAGGTGGCCGAGAGCCAGCACCTGTCGCCCAGCACGGTCGGCACCCACCTCTACAACATCAAGAAGAAGCTCAACGCCGCCAACTCCGCGGAGCTGGCCCTGATCGCGGTCCGGGCCGGGCTGATCGAGGCATGAACCCGGTGCTTCGGCTGACACTGGCCACCCTGGCCCTGGTGGCGGCCTGCCTGTCGGCGGTCGCCGGCGACCTCGACCGGGAGGCCGTCGCCACCTATTTCCCGCCACCGCTGCAGGTCGGCGAAAAACTTACCGACATCGCCGCCTGGCCCATCACCAGCGAGCTGCGCCCGGACGGCGAGCCGATGGGCTACGTCTTCGAGTCCATCGACCTGGCCCCGATTCCCGGCTTCGAAGGCACCCCGATCAACCTGCTGGTGGCGGTGGACGCCAAGGGCAGCTTCCTCGACGTGGCCCTGCTCCGCCAGCACGAGCCGGTCTTCCTCGGCGGCCTCGGCGAGGAACCGCTGAAGGCCTTCCTGACCCAGTACCAGGGCATCAGCCTGTCGTCCCCGATCACGGTCAGCTCCCGCTATGGCGGCACCGGCCGCACCCGCGACGGCCGGCGGGTGGTGCTCGACGGCGTGACCAAGGCGACCGCGTCGATCCGCATCATCAACCAGACCGTACTGACCAGTGCGCTGGCCGTGGCGCGGGCCAGGCTGGGCTTCGCGGGCGGCGCGGACCTGGGCCCACCGGCGACTGTCAGGGCGGACCTCTACGAGCCGCTCGACTTCCAGGCCCTGGTGAAGAGCGGCGCCGTCGGCCACCTGCGCCTGACCAACGCCGAGGTTGAAGCCCTGTATGCCGATTCCGACGTCGCGGGTGACGACCCGGAGGCCCGCTCGGACCCGGATGGCACCTTCATCGAGCTGTGGGTGGCCTATCTCAACGTGCCGAGCATCGGCCGCACCCTGCTTGGCGACGAGGGGTACGACAAGCTCAAATGGCGCCTCGACGCGGGGCAGCACGCCCTCTGGATCGCCACAGCGGGTCGCGAGACCCTGATCGACGGCAGCTTCGTCCGCGGCACGAGCCCCCAGAAGCTCACCCTGAGCCAGGGCGGCACCCCGTTCGAACTGCGCGACCTGGATCTCGACCTGCGCCAACCGCCGGGCCTGCCCGAGTTCAACAGCCAGCTCAATGTGGCGCTGCCCCCGATCTCCGGCCTCGACCCCGGCGGCGAGATGCGCTTCGAGTTCTCGCTGGTGCGCAAGAAGGGATTCATCCTGCCCGAGTTCATTTACCGCAATGCCACCATCGACTACCGGGCGCCGGAGCGCTGGTTCGACCGCCCGCCACCGCCGCCTCCGGAGTGGCTGCAGGCCTGGCAGGCAAGGCAGACCGAGCTGATGACCATCGTCGCCGCGCTGCTGCTGCTGTTCACGGTCCTTGCGCGCCCCCGCTGGATCGTCGAGGACGCGCGTCGGCTCAAGGCCTTCCGTCTCGGCTTTCTGGCCTTCACGCTGGGCTACATCGGCTGGTATGCCCAGGGGCAGCTGTCCATCGTCCAGGTCACCGGCGCGATCAAGTCGCTCAACGCGGGCGCCGGCCTCGGCAGCTTCCTGTACGACCCGGTCTCCCTGCTGATGATCGCCGCCACCGCCGTGACCTTCTTCATCTGGGGGCGGGGCACCTTCTGCGGCTGGCTTTGCCCCTTCGGCGCCCTGCAGGAGTTCAGCGCGCTCCTGATGCGCTGGCTCGGCGTCCGGCCGCGCCGCCTGCCAGCCGGCCTCGGCCGCGTGCTGTCTCGGGCGCGCTACGGCCTGCTCGCGCTACTCGTGGCGCTGGCCGCACTGGCACCGCAGCTGGCAGAGCGTCTGGTCGAGGTGGAGCCATTCAAGACCTCGATCACCGTCGCCTTCGACCGCAGCTGGCCGTTCGTCGCCTATGCCGTGCTGCTGCTGGCGCTGGCCGGGATCTATTACAAGTTCTTCTGCCGCTACCTGTGCCCCCTCGGCGCCATGATGGCTCTCGGCGGCAAGCTCCGCCTGCTGGCCTGGCTACCGCGCCGCCAGGAGTGCGGCAAGCCCTGCCAGCGCTGCCGTCATGACTGCGCCTACGACGCCATCCATGTCAGCGGCGCGATCGACTATGACGACTGCTTCCAGTGTCTGGACTGTGTCGGCATCTATCACGACGCGGACCGCTGCGCACCGGTCATGCTCTACCGGCGCAAGGGACGCCAGCTTCAACCGGCCCCCGTCCCCGCCAGCCAGCCCGCCTGCGCGACATCCGGACGCTGACGCGCACGCGCAACGCACCGCCGTGGCGGCCGGTGCGATAATGGGTGTCCCAGTCACTTCGCCACGCTTCGGCCCTGGCGGTTCCCGGCTCGCCGTATGATCTGCAACGCCTGCCAGCAGGAAATTCGTCCCGGCTCCAGATTCTGCCCCTTGTGCGGCGCGGCGCAGGCGGCCACCACGCCCTGCCCGACCTGTGACGCGGAACTCCCACCAGGCAAGGCGTTCTGCCCTGCGTGCGGATCGGATCTGCAGGGCGAATCGACGGACCCGGCAGGCGCGGGCAGCTTCTACCAGGATTACGACACCACCCAGGCCTACCCCGCTGCCGAGTCCCCGGAGGGCGGCCCCGACGAGGCGCCGGCAGAGGCTGACCCGATCGAAGAAGCAGAGGCCTGGAAGCCCAGCGGAATCTCCGAGATCCCGGACGACCCGCTGACCGAAATGATGCTGGAGAGCGACTGGAACCCGGAGAGTCCGTTCTCCGACTTCGCTCGCCAGTCCCAGTCGCCCGAGACCGACGTACCACCCGACGACAGCGTGACGCCCGACGCCGTCGAGCCGCCGCCAGCGCCGGACGCCGCCGGCAGCCCGCTGCGCCAGGACACCGCCACCACGGCGGCGCTCGAGATGCTGCGCCAGGCGGAGGCCATGGCGCCGCCCCCGGGCGGCGACCCTGACGGCACCGTCATCATGCGCAAGCCGCTGGGGACCATGGGCCAGGGCCCCGCCGAGGCGCCCCCTTCCGAAATGCCGCCCCAGGCGCCTGAGCCGACGCCGGATCTACGCCCCGCAGAACCGATGACCGAGCCGCCCACCGAGTGGAGCGCCGAGACCGTTCAGCTGCGTGCCGACGAGCTGGATCGTCAGGCACAGGAGGCGCCGCCGATGCCGCAGCGCAGTCGGCGCCTGGTGCCTCTGGTGATGGCCGCGGTCGGCGTGCTCGCGCTGATCGGAGGCGGCGCGGCCTGGTGGATGTCGAGGGGCGAACCACCCGAGCCCCCCCCCATTGAGGCACTGCCGCCCGTGGCGCCCCCGCCCATCGTTCCGATGGAGCCGATCACACCGCGCCCCCTGCCGGAGACGGCGCCCGCGACGCCCCCCACCGATGGCGAGTCGAGCCCGCTGCCCGAGTCAGAGCCCGCGCCCTCCACCGATGAAGGCACCGCGTCGGACTCGCTTCGCGACGCTCCGGCGAGCGGCGCGGACGCAGCCGAAGACACGCCAGCGGACGGGAGCACCACGACACCGCCCGACAGCACCGCGCCGGAGCCCCCGCCACCGACCCTCGCGCCGGAGCACGAGCCGGAACCCAAGCCGAAACCGAAGCCCCGGCCAAAGCCCAGGCCGCGGCCCAAGCCCGCGCCACAACCAGAGCCGGAGCCGGAGCCGCCCCCACCACCGCCCGAGCCGGTCGTGCCGTCCGAGCCGGCGGTGCCGGCGTGGCTGGTGACCCTGCGCGCCGAACTGGCCGTCTGTGAGGAGAAGTCCTTCTTCGCAAAAGCGATCTGTCGCGAGAAGGTCCGCTGGAGCCACTGCGCGCCAGACCGCTGGGACACGGTGCCGGAGTGTGCCGTCAAGAACCAGTAAGCCACCGTACGGCAGCACCTGCCATGGAGCATGCCCAAGATGCAAAGACTGACGGCCGGCCGCTACGGTGCGGTCATCCGCGCCCTTGAAGGGATCCGAAACCGCCAGGCGCTCACGGTGATGCTCGGCGGATTCCTGCTGGTGGCGATCGTGGCCGGCCTGGGCAGCGGGCTCGGCGCCTGGGCCGCCAGCCCATCGCTGGCAGTCGGTCTCAACCTGCTTGCGCTGATACTGGCGGCGTCGGTCGTCAATGCGGCCGGCCTGGCGCTGATGGACGCAGCGCGCGGCGAGAACGAACGCGGCTTCATCCAGCTGCTGTCGGGCGGCGCCGGCTGCCTCGTGCGCTTCCTCGCGATCATCGCGCTGGCGCTGCTGAGCTACGCCGCTTTCCTGTTGCTCGCCGCGGCCCTGCTCTGGATGTGCCGGATTCCGATTCTCGGGCCCGTCCTCCTCACCATCCTCGTGCCGGCGCTGGTACTCGGCGCCGCGCTGCTGCTGCTCGGCCTGACGGTGGCGGTGTCGATGATCGCCCCTGCGCTGTGGTCGGGACGCTCCATCCGGGAGGCGGTGCGCGAGCTGGTCGACATTGCCGGTCATCGCCCCCTGGAAGTTCTCGTGTCGCTGATTCTGCTCGGCGTCCTGCTCGGCCTGATCGGCTCGGTCGCGAGCCTGCTCGTGCTGGCGGGTAGCACCAGCATCGGCGGCCTGGCGGCGGGCATCCTGTCCGAGGCGCCGATCGTCGGGCTCGGCGCCAGCGACCTTCCGGTGGCCAGTCCCGCCCTCGCCGTCGCGGGCAGCATCGGCTTCCTGCTGGTCCTGGCGCTGCTCTTCGGGATGCTCGGCGTGATCCAGATGAATGGCCTGTGCCACATCTATCTCCAGGCCAGCGAAGGTGCCGAGCCGGACGCCGACGATAACGGAGGCGAGGCGCGGCCCACGGTCCGTCGCGTGCGGATCGTGGAGACCGCAGCCGACCCCTGGGAGGAGTTGCCGAACACCCAGCAGGGCCCGACACCGCCGGGCGCGCGCGGCGACACCCATGCGACCTGCCCCGCCTGCGAGGCGACGGTCGAGGAAGGCGACCGCTTCTGCGGCGACTGCGGCTGTCCGCTCGAACCCCTGGCCCCACCCCCGAAGGAGTCGCCATGACGCCGCCCACCCCGAAGACTCGCGAGGATCGCGCCCTTGGTGCCCTGATGGGCGCCTATATCGGCGATGCGCTGGCCCTGGGTCCCCACTGGTATTACGATCTCGACGAGATGCGGTCGCGCTACGGGGACTGGATCGATGGCTACACCGCCCCCCATGACGACCACTACCACGCCGGGCTCGCTGCCGGCGACGGTTCCCAGGCCGCGCATCTGCTGACCCTGATGGTCGAGTCTCTCATCGCCTGCGACGGCTACGACGAAGCCGACTTCTGCCGCCGCCTCGACGTCGATTTCTTCCCCTTGCTTGATGGCGAACCGATGGGGGGCCCCGGCGGCTATACCAGCCAGTCCATCCGCGAGTGCTGGCGGGCACGCGTGCAGCAGAACCGCCCCTGGGGTGCCTGCGCCGGTGCGGCCGACACGACGGAAGCGATCGAGCGCTGCATCGCGCTGGCGATCCGCTACGCGGGCGACCCTGGCGCCATCGCACGCCACGTCAGCGCCAACACCATCCTGACCCAGGACGACCAGACCGTGGTCGCCCTGACCATTGCCTATTGCGAAGTGCTCGGCCTGCTCGTCGAGGGGGCGGCCCTCGATGGGGCGATCTCCGGCAAGCTGATGGCCCTGTGCAAGTCGGGGGAGCTGCCCTTCCACACCGTCACCTCCGGGGAGGCCATGGGGGCGCCCGCGTCCGACCGGCCAGAAGCCACCCGTGCCGGCCGCTTTGCGTCACCAGACGCCCTGCTGACCCCCTCGTGCATTGCGCGCGCGGCGACCGACCCCGCTGTCGCGATCGAGCCGGCCTGGAAGGTCTCGCTGGTCTATGGCATGCCCTGCGCGATCTATCATCAGCTGCCCGCTGCCTATTATCTGGCCGCCCGCTTCGACGACGGCTTCGAGGCGGCCGTGCTGCATGCGGTCAATGGGGGTGGTCAGAATCAGGCCAGGGCCATGCTGACCGGCGCCCTCGCCGGTGCGCGCGCCGGGCTCAGCGGCATTCCCCGGCGCTTTGTCGACGGCCTCAACCAGGGGCCATCGCTGCTGGCCCTGGGCAAGCGGCTGATTGCGGACGGATAAATTTTTCCACCGGGCCTGTAAGGCGGGCTGAACACCGACAGTCCAATGGGTGAACCGTCACAGGGGAGGTCCGTCATGAAAGCACTCGCGAGCATCCTGCTCGTTTCATCGGCGCTGCTGTCGGCGCCCGCGCAGGCCGACAACGGGCTGGTCTCGGTCCGCAGCAACCAGTCAGTCGCAGCGACCATGGACCGGCTCGAGGGGATCGTCTCCGACAAGGGCATGAAGGTCTTTGCGCGAATCGACCACGCCGCTGGCGCCCGGTCGGTCGACAGCCAGTTGCGGCCCACCCAGTTGCTGATCTTCGGCAACCCGAAGGGCGGCACGCCGTTCATGCAGTGTGCCCAGTCGGTCGCGATCGACCTGCCGCTCAAGGCACTGGCCTGGGAGGATGCAGACGGTCAGGTCTGGCTCAGCTATAACGACCCGGCCTGGATCGCCGCCCGGCACGCGGCCGGCGACTGCCCGGTGGTGGACAGGATCGCCGCGGCACTGAAGGCCTTCAGCGCCGCGGCCACCGGAACGCCGTAGCGGGACAGCGCGCGCTTCAGCCCGCCAAGAAGCAAGGGCGCCTTGCGGCGCCCTTGGTGCATTGCTGCGAACCGTGATCAGCGCGGCAGCACGGTCTCGCCCGTGAGCATCAGATCGACCTCGCGGGCACATTGCCGACCCTCGCGAATCGCCCACACCACCAGCGACTGGCCACGCCGCACGTCACCGGCTGCGAAGACCTTCGCCTCGCTGGTGGCGTAGCAGCCGTCACCGTCAGTGGTGGCCTTGGCGTTGCCGCGCGCGTCCCGGGTGACGCCGAAGGCTTCGAGGAGCTTGTCGGACGGATTGGTGAAACCCATCGCGAACAGCACCAGATCGGCCGGCATCTCGAACTCCGAGCCGGGGACCTCGCTCATCTTGCCGTCCTTCCAGTCGAGGCGGACGCCCTTGAGGCCCTTGACCTTGCCACCCTCGCCGATGAAGGCCTTGGTCGCGACGGCGAAGTCGCGCTCGCAGCCTTCCTCGTGGGAGGAGGAGGTGCGCATCTTGATCGGCCAGTACGGCCAGGTCAGCATCTTGTTCTCCTGCTCCGGCGGGGCCGGCATCAGTTCGAACTGGGTGATGGACTGCGCACCATGGCGGTTCGAGGTGCCGACGCAGTCGGAGCCCGTATCGCCACCGCCGATCACGACCACATGCTTGCCACTGGCGGAGATCGGGTTCTTGTCGTCGCCCGCCACTTCCTTGTTCTGCGGAATCAGGAACTCGAGCGCGAAATGCACGCCGTCGAGCTCGCGCCCGGGCACCGGCAGGTCGCGGGGCGTCTCGGAACCCGCGGCGAGGATCACGGCATCGAAGTCGGCCTTGATCTGCTCAGCACTCAGCAGCGTGGAGGCGTCATTGACGACGCCCTTGGGCGGCTCGGCACCGACGCAGACGCCGGTGCGGAATTCGACGCCCTCGGCACGCATCTGCTCGACGCGGCGGTCGATCAGATCCTTCTCCATCTTGAAATCGGGGATGCCATAGCGCAGCAGACCGCCGATCCGGTCGTTCTTCTCGAACACCACCACGTCGTGACCGACTCGCGCCAGCTGTTGCGCGGCTGCCAGGCCGGCAGGCCCCGAGCCGACGACCGCGACCTTCTTGCCGGTCTTCTGCGCTGCGGGCATGGGCTTGACCCAGCCCTCGGCCCAGGCCTTGTCGATGATCGCCCGCTCGAGCGACTTGATGCCGACCGCGTCCGAGTTGATGTTCAGCGTGCACGCCGCCTCGCAGGGCGCCGGACAGATGCGGCCGGTGAACTCGGGGAAGTTGTTGGTCGAGTGGAGGACACGGATGGCCTCCTCCCAATCGCCCCGGTAAACCAGGTCGTTCCAGTCGGGGATGACGTTATTGACCGGACAGCCGTTGTTGCAGAACGGGATGCCGCAGTCCATGCAGCGTGCGCCCTGCTTGGCGGCGTCCTCGTCAGAGAGGGCGACCGTGAATTCCTTGTAGTGCGTGATCCGCTCGCCTGCCGGGGCATAGGCCTCGGACAGACGCTGGAATTCCATGAATCCGGTGGGCTTCCCCATCTTATGCAGCCTCCAGTTCTTTCTGCTTCTGTGCCGCCAGTTCGGTCAGCACACGACGGTATTCGTTCGGCAGGACCTTGACGAACTTGTTGCGGTAGTCGGACCAGTTCTCAAGGATCTCGGCGCCCCGGGCGCTGCCGGTGAAGCGCACGTGACGTTCGACCAGCGATTTGATGATGGCCTCGTCTGCCATGCCGAGGTGATCGATCTCGACCCGCCCATGGGACTCGAGCTCGTCGCCCGATTCGGACCCCTTGCGCGCCTCGATCTCTTCCTCGACCGGCTCCAGGGCCACCTGGGCCATGTTGCAGCGGCTCTCGAAATCGCCCGCCTCGTCCAGCACGTAGGCAATGCCGCCCGACATGCCGGCGGCGAAGTTGCGCCCGGTTTCGCCGAGCACCACGACGGTACCGCCGGTCATGTATTCGCAGCCGTGGTCGCCCACGCCTTCGACGACCGCGGTGCCGCCCGAGTTGCGCACGCAGAAGCGCTCGCCGGCGACGCCGGCGAAGAAGGCCTCGCCTTCGATCGCGCCATACATGACGGTGTTGCCGGCGATGATATTGGTGCTCGCCTTGCCGCGGAAATCCGCGTCGGGACGCACCACGATGCGACCACCGGACAGCCCCTTGCCGACGTAGTCATTCCCCTCGCCCACCAGATCCAGGGTCACGCCGCGGGCCAGGAAGGCGCCGAAGCTCTGGCCGGCGGTTCCGGACAGCTTGACGTGGATGGTGTCCTCCGGCAGGCCGGCATGGCCGTACTTCAGGGCCACCGCGCCGGAGAGCATCGTGCCAACGGTGCGGTTGATGTTGCGCACCGGCAGGTCGATGGCGACCCGCTCGCCGCGCTCGATGGCGGGCGCTGACAGCTCGATGAGCCGATTGTCGAGGGCCTTGGCGAGGCCATGGTCCTGGCTGTCCGTATGCAGGCGGCCGACGCTGGCCGGAAGGGCCGGGCGATAGAAGATGCGCGAGTAATCGAGGCCCTTGGCCTTCCAGTGGTCGATACCCTTCCGCATGTCGAGCAGGTCGGCCCGGCCGATCAGGTCGTCGAACTTGCGGATGCCGATCTGGGCCATCAGCTCGCGGACTTCCTCGGCAACGAAGAAGAAGTAGTTCACCACGTGCTCGGGCTGACCCGAGAACTTGCGCCGCAGCGCCGGATCCTGCGTGGCCACGCCCACCGGGCAGGTGTTGAGGTGGCACTTGCGCATCATGATGCAGCCCTCGACGACCAGCGGTGCGGTGGCGAAACCGAACTCGTCGGCGCCAAGCAACGCGCCGATGAGGACGTCGCGGCCGGTCTTCATCTGGCCGTCCACCTGGACGCGGATACGGCTGCGCAGGCGGTTCATCACCAGCGTCTGCTGGGTCTCGGCCAGGCCCAGTTCCCACGGCGAACCGGCGTGCTTGATCGACGACAGCGGGCTCGCACCGGTGCCACCGTCGTGACCGGCGATCACGACGTGGTCGGCCTTGGCCTTCGCAACGCCGGCGGCGACCGTGCCGACCCCGACCTCGGACACCAGCTTGACGCTGATCGAGGCCTTCGGATTGGCATTCTTCAGGTCGTGGATCAACTGCGCCAGGTCTTCGATCGAGTAGATGTCGTGGTGCGGCGGAGGCGAAATCAGGCCGACGCCCGGCACCGAGTGGCGCAGGTAGCCGATGTACTCGGAGACCTTGTGGCCAGGCAGCTGGCCGCCCTCACCGGGCTTCGCGCCCTGGGCCATCTTGATCTGGATCTGGTCGGCGTTGGCCAGGTACTCGGTGGTCACGCCGAAGCGGCCCGAGGCGACCTGCTTGATCGACGAACGCAGGCTGTCGCCGGCGGACAGATCGATGTCGCGCTCGATGCGGCTCGCGCCGATCAGTTCGGAGAGCTTGGTCGGCTTGGTGATCGGCAGGAAGCGGGTCGGATCCTCGCCGCCCTCGCCGGTGTTCGACTTGCCGCCGATCCGGTTCATCGCGATGGCGAGCGTGGTGTGCGCCTCGGTCGAGATCGAGCCGAGGGACATCGCGCCGGTAGCGAAGCGTTTGACGATCTCCTTCGCCGGCTCGACCTCGTCAAGGGGCACCGGGGCACCCGCCGGCTTGATCTCGAACAGGCCGCGCAGCGTCATGTGGCGCTTGGTCTGGTCGTTGATGATGCGGGCGTACTCCTTGTAGGAGTCGATCTTGCCGGAGCGCGTCGAGTGCTGCAGCTTGGCGATCGCATCGGGCGTCCACATGTGCTCGTCGCCCCGCACGCGGTAGGCATAGTCGCCACCGGCGTCCAGCATGTTGGCCAGCACCGGATCGTCACCGAAGGCCTTGTGGTGCAGGCGGATCGCCTCCTCCATGACCTCGAACACGCCGATGCCCTCGACCTGGGAGGTGGTGCCGGTGAAGTACTTGTCCACCAGCCCCTGCTTGAGGCCCACGGCCTCGAAGATCTGGGCGCCGGTGTACGACATGTAGGTCGAGATGCCCATATTGGACATGACCTTCATCAGGCCCTTGCCGACCCCCTTGATGAAGTGCTTGACGGCCTTCTCGCCGGCCTCGGCGTCGCCGCCGGCCAGCGTATGGAGGGTCTCCATCGCGAGGTAGGGGTGAACCGCTTCGGCACCGTAACCGGCGAGCACCGCAAAGTGGTGCGTCTCGCGCGCGGTGCCGGTCTCGACGACCAGGCCCGTGCGGGTACGCAGGGCCTTGTTCACCAGATGCTGATGGATTGCCGACGTAGCCAGCAAGGCGGGGATCGCCACATTCTCGGCGTCCACCTGGCGGTCGGACACGATGAGGATGTTGTAGCCCTGCAGGACGGCGTCCTCCGCCTCGGCACAGAGCGTTGCCAGGCGCGCCTCGACCCCCTCCTTGCCCCAGGCGACGGGGTAGCAGACGTCCAGTTCGGCCGAGCGGAACTTGTTGTGGGTGTGGCGCGCGATATCGCGGATCTTCGCCATGCCCGCAAAGTCGAGTACCGGCTGGCTGACCTCGAGGCGGTACGGCGGGTTGATTTCGTTGATCTCGAGCAGGTTCGGCTTCGGTCCGATGAAGGACACCAGCGACATCACGAGCTGCTCGCGGATCGGGTCGATCGGCGGGTTCGTGACCTGGGCGAAGAGCTGCCGGAAATAGTTGTAGAGGGGCTTCTCGCGACCGGACAGGACGGCCAGCGGCGAGTCGTTGCCCATCGAGCCGGTGGCTTCCTCACCCGCCTTGGCCATCGGCTCGAGGATGAACTTGATGTCCTCCTGGGTGAAGCCGAAGGCCTGCTGGCG